>VYFB01000105.1:55820-58652 GCA_009842645.1 Nitrospira sp. SB0677_bin_15
TGCGACGGCCAGGTGTTGGTCCTGTATGACCTGCTTCCAGAAGTGCCTTTCTCTTGCAATTCACGGTATGAATGATTATCATTCACGTCGTGAATAATCATACGCTTCCTCGTTTGGTCTCGCGCAGTCTTCAGGACCGCTTGCGTGTCATGCCCGCGGTGGTGGTGACGGGCGCCAGACAGACCGGCAAAAGTACCCTGGTCCAGGACCTCACACCGGGCGGGCGGCGCTATGTCTCGCTGGATGATCTCGATGCGCTTGACGCGGCACGCCGAGACCCGCAGGCGCTCGTGGGCGGCGAGCGGCCGGTGACACTGGACGAAGTGCAGCGTGAACCTGGCGTGCTGCACGCCGTGAAGCGCGAGATCGATCGACGTCGCCGGCCGGGCCGCTTTCTGCTCACCGGCTCGGCCAACCTACTCCTCATGCGCCGGGTTTCTGAGTCGCTCGCGGGGCGTGCGAGTTACCTGACCTTGTGGCCGATGACTCGGCGCGAGCAGCGGGGACATGGATGCTGTGGCTTGTGGGAGGAGTTGCTCGGAACGCGTGACCGGGACTGGTTTGACCTCGTGGCTATGCAGCCTGACCGGCAGGAAGACTGGCGAGTGCTGGCTGGGCGTGGCGGTTTTCCGGTTCCGGCCGTACACCTGAAAACGGCTGCGGAACGTGCCATCTGGTTTGACGGCTACGTGCGCACCTATCTTGAGCGCGATTTGCAGGAGATTTCTGCGATTGCCGCGCTGCCTGATTTCCGCCGCCTGATGCAAGCCGCTTGTCTGCGGCTCGGCGGGCTTGTCAACCAGACGGACCTGAGCCGTGATGTTGCGCTGCCGCAACCAACGGTGCGTCGCTACCTCAACCTCCTGGAGACGTCTCACCTCCTAGTGCGGCTGCCCGCCTACGCCGTGAACCGTACGAAGCGGCTTATCAAGTCGCCAAAGCTCTATTGGGGCGACACGGGAGTAGCGCGGTATCTCGCGGGGGACGCCGAGCCCGGAGGTGCGCATCTCGAGAACCTCGTGCTCCACGACCTGCTGGCATGGCGCGACGCCAGTCTCGACCGTGTCGAGGTGTTTTACTGGCGCACGACGATCGGTGAGGAAGTGGATTTTGTGATCGAGGCGGGTGGCCGTCTGCTGCCGGTCGAGATCAAGGCGACGGGACACCCTCGTCTCGGCGACGCGGCACACGTGCGCGTCTTCCGTGCAGAATACGGGAACAAGGCCCGGGCAGGGCTTTTGCTGCATACGGGAACCACGCTCGAATGGCTCACGCCCGACGTGCTCGCGGTACCATGGTCGAAAGTGCTGTGAGTGGCTGTGTTCACACATGCATTGACAGTGATCCTCCACACTATTGACAAATAATGAAGGTGCTCCTAGGATCGTTTGATGGGTTCTGGCTTCAGGTTGGCCTGGCCCTTTTTTTGTGACTATTTTCCGGAAAAGGCTGGACACATGGGAAATTTGGTGGTCATCGGCTCCCAGTGGGGGGATGAAGGCAAGGGAAAAATCGTTGATATCCTGGCCCGGGAGGCGGATCTCATCGTGCGCTTCCAAGGCGGTTCTAATGCCGGCCACACGGTCGTTACGAAGAAAGGCACGTTCGTATTTCACTTGATTCCATCCGGAGTCCTCTCCAAAGGGAAACAGTGCGTCTTAAGCAACGGGGTGGTGATCGACCCCGGGGCCCTGATCGAAGAACTCGATCAATTAGCGGCCCAGGGTATCAAGGTAGGAAGGAATTTTGCCATCAGCCAGCGCGCGCACCTGATCATGCCGTATCATAAAGCCATCGACAAAGCCGCGGAAAAGGCCAAGGGTGCTCACCGGATCGGGACCACCGGCAAAGGAATCGGTCCGGCCTACGTGGACAAAATGGCGCGTATCGGGATTCGGATGGGAGATTTGCTTGACCCCGAAGGGTTTCGGGACAAAGTGGAACGGAGTTTGGCCGAAATCAACAGTTTTCTCCGGCACGTCTACGGCGTGCGCGTGTTTCAGGCCGACCGGATTTGTGAGGAATATCTGACCTATGCCCGAAGATTGGCTCCTTACATGACGGATGATTCCTTGTTGATTCACAAGGCCATGGAACGCGGCCGTCGCGTGCTCTTTGAAGGGGCACAAGGGACGCACTTGGACGTGGACTTGGGGACGTATCCTTTTGTGACGTCCTCCAATGCTTGTGCCGGTGGCGCATGTACTGGAGGAGGAGTGGGTCCGACAAGAATCGACGCGGTGCTGGGCGTCACCAAAGCCTATACCACGCGTGTGGGCAGCGGGCCGTTTCCCACGGAGTTGTCCGATGACGTGGGCAGTGGGTTACAGGAGCGCGGGCAGGAATTCGGCGCCACCACGGGCAGGGCCCGTCGGTGTGGATGGTTGGACGCGGTGCTGTTGCGCTATGCCGTTCGGGTCAATGGCTGCACGTCGCTGGCTGTGACGAAACTGGACGTGTTGGATGGGACGCCGGAACTCAAAATTGCGGTCGGATATCGTCATCAGGGCAAACTGTATCGCGAGATGCCCATCGACTCGCGTATCCTCGCGCAGTGCGAACCCGTCTATGAGATGTTCCCGGGATGGAGAGGGACGACGACCGGCGCAACGTCCTATAAGGCTTTGCCGGTTGAGGCCAGGCGGTACATGAAGCGCATTGAAGCCCTCACGTCGTGCCCGATCGATATTGTTTCAACGGGTTCTCATCGGGAGCATACGATCATGCTGAAGAACCCCATGACGCAGATGCGCCCCCGGCACAAACGTTCGGAACCCCTGATTTAATGCACTATCGGGCGCAGGGCTGCGTTGTGTCCTCGCTCAACCCTCA
>VYFB01000044.1 GCA_009842645.1 Nitrospira sp. SB0677_bin_15
TTGTGATAGCGGGATGCAGGGCAAGGCGTCCCGGAGCGAAACCCGAAGCTTATCATCGAGATAGGTGAGGGTTGAGTGAGGACACAACGCAGCCCTGCGCCCGATAGTGCAGTAAAGCAGAGGTTCCTCAACAGGAAACACTATGGCAGATCCCAAGATCGAGAAATTCAAGAAGGTCCTGCAAATAGATCCCAATGACGAGACCCTCTGGTTCGGACTGGGCAAGGCCTACATGGGAGATGAAAATTGGGAAGAAGCCGTCTCCGCTCTGGAAAGCTGCCTCAAGGTTAAACCCACCTACTCCGCAGCCATCCTGGCGTTGGCGCAATCACTCAAACACGCAGGCCGACCCGACCAATGCCGCACGGTCTGCACACAAGGCATCGACGTCGCCACCGCCAACGGCGACCTGCTCGTGATCAAAAACCTCGAAGAACTCCGGGATTCGCTGCCTCAACCTTCTTGAGCCTGATATGGACATAAACGGCTCTTCATCCAAACCAGATCGTGCCGTTCTGCTTCCGATTGACATGGGCAATTACGAACGCAATCGCCGACCAGTGAAAGAAATATTTCAAGAACTTCGCCATCACTCCCAGGAAGTTCGATTTGTTGCCTATCACTGGAGACCATCGGGAACTTTGTCTTTGGGAATCATGTATTTAAGGAACCTCTGGTTTATTGTGATAGCGGGATGCAGGGCAAGGCGTCCCGGAGCGAAACCCGAAAGTTGAAAACCTTTCATTCTTGTCATATCGCATATTGATGGACGGCACTACACGCGGCAACGGGTCGTGGGTCAGCTCAGTCACGGTGACGGTGAAAGGCTTGATGGGATGTACCTGACAACGCATGACGATTGTGCTAGACTTCAACCCCCTTGGTCTTGAAGCAGGCTGTTGATGAGGCCAACCCAAGCTCTGAGGAGGAAAGACCAATGATTCCGAATGGACAGAAAAGAGACGAAGCTTTGGAGACTCGCATGAAGCGAGCAGCCAGCAAACCGATGACGAAAGAGGAAGTTCGCAAGCAGCGCCTCTCGTTCGTTTACGGTCAATTGCCGAGTAGCAGCACTCTCACGCGTGAGGAAGTGGCCAAACTTCTCGATGCCCGCGAAGGCGTATGATTCTATACGAACTCTTCGAGGACGAACAGCATCCGGCCTATCGCGCTCTTTCAGCCGACAATCTTGCAAGACAGTACGATTTTTTGAGGTCGATCGTGAATGCAGCAGTGACCATCGATCGACCGATGATTTCGACGGCGATCATCACAGCCTTGAACGCCCACGCCATTTCATGCCTGCACGTAAATGCCGGCGAGTATCGTCCGTGCCCGGTGACGGTCGGCACCCACCACCCGCCGGAGCACTATCGTATCCCGGAATTGATGAACGCATTTATCAATGAAGTCAACCGGGCTTGGGAAGCTACCGACACCTTGACGATGGCCGCGTATTGTCTGTGGCGCTTGAACTACCTCCACCCGTTCATCAACGGAAATGGCCGAACCGCGCGCGTTCTTTGCTACTTCGTTGTCTGTGTCAAATCCGGTCAATCCCGGACGATGCGTAGCAGGAATTCGCACAAGGGTCGTTCGCGTTCCAACTCGGATAGTGAGTTCGAGACCTGACACTAGGCTATGCCGCCCGACAGTCCGTCGAAGTAGCGAAACAAATTCACGTTGCCACCGGAGATGATCACGCCCACGCGTTTGCCTTGCAACGCGGGTTCCTGCCGGAGCAGCGGCGCCACGGCCACGGCGCTGGCCGGTTCGATCACCAGTTTCATGCGTTCGTAGACGAACCGCATGGCCGCGACGATTTCCTCCTCTTCCACCACAAAGAATCCGGCTAGGTGGTCGCGCAGGATCGGCAATGTCAGGGTCCCCACGCTTGTCCGTAACCCTTCCGCGATCGTCCGCGGATGCTCTTGCGGCACAACGCGATTTTCCCGCACGGAATACAGGGCATCCAACGCCCCGGCCGGCTCGCACGCATAGACCCGGATATTGGGATTGATTCCATGGGCAGTCAGACACGTGCCGGATAACAAGCCCCCGCCGCCGATGGGACCGAGCAGTACGTCCAGATCCGGCACGTAACCCAACAATTCCAAAGCGGCAGTGCCCTGCCCCGCAATCACGTCGGGATCGTTAAACGCTTCGACCCATTCACCCTGAACTTCCCGCACTAACTCTTGAGAAAACGATTCCGCATCCCGGGGATCGTCAGGAACGTGGACGATGCCCCCGTACTCCTGCACGGCCGCCCGCTTGATGGGGTTTACCGGTTCGGGCATGACCAAGTGCGCTTCCTTCCCCGACAGCCGGCAGGCCAACGCAATACCCTGGGCGTGATTCCCGGACGACAGGGCCACCACGGGCTTCGAGGATGACCGTTGAGTCACGGCGTTGTACGCCCCTCGAAACTTGAACGCTCCCACGCGCTGAAAGTTTTCGCACTTCAGAAACGCGGTGGCGTGCGACCGGGCGTCGAGCTGCTTGGAAGTCTGAACGGGCGTTTCACGGGCGATGCCCTTCAGACGGGCCGCCGCGCGTTCCACGTCATGAAAATCGGGAAGAGCCATGATCGGCCCGTACGAGGATCACCGCGACCCGGGCGGGACCGAACGCTTGCGTTCAGGAGTCAGTTCCTCCAACCGGAACTGTTTAGGGAGCAGGACGGGGACGACCAGGGCCACGGGGTCGCCGCGTTTCAGCGTCGTGGGTTTTTCCAATTGCAGAAGGACGTTGGCCACAAATGCGTCGTAATCCGGGAGGAAGTCATACAGATTGGGCGTGAGTTTGTATTCCTGCGACTTGATCCCTTCCCACACGGAAAACGTGCGTTCAGGGCAGTGGTAAAAGTGGTTGGGAATATCTTTCAGCATAATGCCGATCTGCTTGGGATAATAAAACCGGATGCCGCAACAGAGCTTGGCGTAACCACTGTTCAAAATCGTGTCCACGTACATCCCGGAAAAGGATTTGTAGCCCAGCAGCCGTTCTTCGGGAAGAATTTCGGGTGCCTGCCATTTCAAACCGTCTTTCGTCCGGCGAATCTTGCAATCCACCGGACACCGGACCAGCCACCCGTACTGGCCCACCATACGCACCGGCCCACAATCATCGGGAAGCACCTTGTAGCCGCCGGCGGCCAGTTCACGCTGCTCGCGTAGCGGCATGTTGGTCATCAACGGCCGATGGGGATGAAAATCGAGTTTCAAGCGTTCCGGCGCAATGGCCGTCGTGTACTCACGCTCCCAATACACGGTCCACTGAAACTGGTCAGGTCGTTCAGTCGTCACATGCGCTCGGTTTCTTCTTCCATGTGTTCTTCCACGGAAACATGGGTAAGAGTGCCGCGATAGTCACAGCGATGGCAGCGCACGCGCCATTCTTCGATCCAGCGTTCCTGCACAAAAGATTGATTGCACTTGGGGCAGATAAAGACCCCTTTGACGTAATGGACTTGTCGCTTAAACTTCATGCTTTTCCTCCTTCGGCAATCAACAAATGCGACCGGCGATCAAACCTGCCATAGGGCGTTTCTTTTTTGCAACCGGGTGCTACCCCTTCACCCCAACCCTCTCCCTCGAGGGGCGAGGGAGTGGATGAAATTTCGGAACCTCTGATTAAGTGTGATAGCGGGATGCAGGGCAAGACGTCCCGGAGCGAAACCCGAAGCTATCTCAGAGAGATAGGTGAGGGTTGAGCGAGGACACAACGCAGCCATGCGCCCGATCGTGCACTTAATCAGAGGTTCCTTTCCTCTCCCTTGATGGGAGAGGACTAAGGTGAGGGTGATATGAAGCAACCATAAAAAGAGAACGAGATTCTTGCCTGCGGCTCAGAATAACCATGTTGGTATTTTGTTCGGGATGATGAAAGGCCGTGATGGCGGTTATTCCAGGGAAGCCGGTTTCCTGGGCGAGCCGCGTCGCCGTTTTCTGGGGAACCGCTCGTCATGGACTTGCTTCAGCCGCTTGTGTTCCACGTGCGTGTAAATTTGGGTGGTGGCAATGTTGACGTGACCCAGCATCATCTGAACGGCGCGCAGGTCGGCGCCGTGTTCCAGCAGATGCGTCGCGAACGAATGACGCAACACGTGTGGAGAGATCGGCTTGTGAATGCCGGCTCGCACCGCCCGTCGCCGGAGAATGGTCCAAAAGCTCTGCCGCGTCATAGCACCCCCCCGCCTCGTCACGAACAACGCCGGCGCGGATCGACCTTTCAACAGGACCGGCCGTACCTCCCGGCAATAGGCCACCAGCTTTTGGCGAGCCACTTCGCCGATGGGCACCAGGCGCTGTTTATCGCGTTTGCCGGTGGCCTGCACGTATCCCACTTCCACGTTCACCGCCGAGAGGGGAAGCACGATCAGCTCCGAAACCCGAAGACCGGCGGCATACATCAACTCCACCATGGCGGAATCCCGAATTTCCTCCAACCCTTGCCCAACCGGTAACTCCAATAAGGCCGTCACCTCGGATTCGGACAACGTCTTGGGCAATTTCGCCCATTGCTTGGGCGCTCCGGGTAGTTGGGACAGCACTTCCGGGGCTCCGTGCTCCGCACTGAGAAACCGGTAAAACCCGCGGATGGCCGCCAGGCACCGGGACACCGAAGCCGGAGACAACTGTTGCGCACACAGGTGATTCAGAAATCCAGTCAAATGCGGCGGGACGTCCAGCGGATTGGTCATGCCCTCCAACGCCAGGTACGCGCGCAACTTTTCGAGATCGCGTCGATAGGCCTGAACGGTATTGTTAGCGACGCCGCCCTCAACTCTCAAATTGGTCAGGTACTGGTCAATCAGGGCTTCGATGCGCAATGGTGTCTGTGTCGGTTGGTCATTCATGGGCGTGTCCGCTCGTCTTGGCTCTTCTGCTCACCCTCACCCCAGCCCGCTCCCATCAAGGGAGAGGGAGCCAATCTGCTTGCCTTTCTTGACAGTCGGCGACCCTGGCTTTATATACCACAATGCGCAACAATGTCTCATGATCATCGCCAAGTTCTCTTTTTCCTCCACCCTTCTTTGGTTGCTTCTCATCAGTTTCGGTTTCTGGCCGGGGGCAACGCTTGGTAGGGACACCCCCCCGTGGTTGTCCTCGCCCGAGGAACTGACCGAAGAACAGGGTCTCGCCCAAATCAAAGCTCAGCTCGAACAGGAACACACCGGAGAGGCAATTCGACTGATCGAACAGTTTCTCGATCAATCCGATACACCCGCGTTCATCGAGCAATTCTCTTTTTTGCACGCCATAGCCCTGGAAGTCGAGGGACAATTCAACCAGGCCATTCCCGCCCTCGAACAATTCCTCGAAGAATTTCCAGGCTCAACGCTGGCCCACGATGCCCGGTTGAGGCTGGGTACCCTCTATACCGAAGTGCAACAGCCCAAACGGGCCGTTTCCATCCTGTCCCGGGTCCTGGATCTGAGTTCGGACGAAATCCTGCGCACCGAGGCCCTCTATCGGTTATGCCTTGCATACGAGTCGAGCGGTGAATACCTTCGAGCGATTGAAACCGCATTGCATCATGCCGAACAATCGGGGTCGGACACACGACGGGATCTCCTGGACTATGTTCAGCATCTCATCCTGGAAAAGATGAACGAACCGTCTCTCAGTGAGGTCCTCGATGCCTTTCCGGGCACGTCTCCCGGTGACCTGGCCCTAATCCGCCTCATTGAATTCCACAAGTCACGAGATGACAATACATTGGCCAAACGGGACATCCACGCCTTTCTTCAACGTTTTCCCAATCATCCCTATGCCCGGACCGCGACCGCGCTTCTGCAGACCGTCACCGCCGGAATCAAAGCCCATCGCCACGTGATTGCGGCGACGTTGCCTTTCTCGGGAAAAATGAAACATTTTGGAACCGAGACGTTCAACGGCATCCGATTGGCTTTGGAAGAGGATGAGACCTTTGGAAGTTCCGACGACGTCGGCCTGGTGGTCAAAGATAGCGCTCTTCCGTCAGCCCGACTCCGTCACGATGTTTCACAACTACTCGATGAATTTGCGCCCATTGCCCTGATTGGCCCCCTATTGACCCGGGAAGTTCAACTTCTGGCCGATGCACCGGATTTCGCGTCCGTACCCTTTATTACACCCACCGCGACACTGCCCAACGTCAAGCAATTCGGACGGTATTGGTTCAGCAGCGCCATGACGCTCTCCCTCCAGATCAACCGGCTGGTGGACTATGCCATGCAGCATTTCGGGTATACGCGTTTTTGTATCCTGGCCCCGCAGACGCCCCATGGGAAAAAATTGCTTCACATGTTTCAACAAGCCGCGGTTCAAAATGGGGGGGAGGTGATTGCCGCGGAGTGGTATCAGCCGGGAACGACCGATGCGTCACGTCAAATCATTCGCATGAAAGAGACGGTCTTGAGCCTCTATGGAGGAATGCTGCCGCTGGCACCCGAGGAGCCGATCAATCCGGGGAACAGTGTGGTCACGGAGGACAAAGGACCCGGTGATGGAAATGAAGAAGACGTGCCGTTAGTGTATACTCCCGGATTCGATGCCCTGTTTCTGCCGGGCCATCCGACCGACGTAGCGTTTCTGGCCGCGCAACTGGCCTTTTTCGACGTGAACGTTCCCCTGTTGGGAACGAATGCCTGGAACCACCCCAATCTCCTGACGTGGGGACGCAGTTCAATTGACGGGGGGCTGTTCGGCGATGCCCTGTTCCTTGAGACCGCCGATCCAAAAACCCGGCGTTTTATCACCGCCTATCGTGAACGGTTTCAGTCTGATCCATCCATTTTTGCGGTCCAGGGTTACGATGCCATGCACGTGGTCCTTGATACGATCCACCGCGGGGCCACGACGGGGCCTGATGTCCGCATCCAACTCTTTGTCCGGCATGATCTTCCCACCTTGGGCGGTTTGGAAAAATTCGATGAGGGTGGCATCCTCACTCGTAAAGTGTATATGATCCAAATTCAGAATGGTCGGTTCGTCCAATTGAATTAAGAAAAATGAATCATTCATGGCCCAATTTTTTCATACCCTGTCCTACGTGATCCTCCCGCTCATGCTGGCCGTGGTCCTGCACGAGTATGCGCATGGGTGGGTCGCCAATTATTACGGAGACGCCACGGCTCGCGAGCACGGCCGGTTGACGCTCAATCCACTCGTCCACGTCGACCTGTTCGGCACAATTATCGTTCCCCTGCTCTGCCTGTTGATGCCCGGAGGCTTCCTGTTCGGCTGGGCGAAACCCGTTCCCGTGACGCCGGGACGTTTGCGCAACCCCCGGCGCGACATGGCCATCGTGGCGGCAGCCGGTCCGGCCATGAACTTCGTACTGGCCATTCTGAGCGGTACCCTGTTGAACGTCCTGCTCACCATCGATCCCACGCTACAGGAGAATTGGCCTCCACAGCCGGGCGTGGCCCCCAGAACCGACCTGTTGGGGATGCTCCTGTTGCCGTTGGCCGCCATGGCCCTGTTTTCGATCATCATCAACACCTTGCTCTTTGCGTTTAATCTGCTTCCAATTCCGCCGCTCGACGGAGGCCGGATCCTGACGAGCAGCCTGCCGCTCAAACCGGCCCTCCTGCTCAGCCGCCTGGAGCCTTACGGCATGCTGATCATCCTCGGACTGATTGTTTTTGATTCACGGATTCACGTGGTGAGCGGCTTTATCGGGACGATCTTCCAATTCATGACCGGCAGTATTCTCTCACGGTTGATATTGTCATAGGAGTCAGCGATGCGCGTATTAAGCGGCATGCAGCCCAGCGGGCGCCTGCACCTGGGCAATTATTTGGGGGCCCTCACAAATTGGAAAACGCTTCAGGACACCCATACGTGTTTCTTCTTTGTGGCGGATTGGCACGCACTCTCCACCAATTACGAAGACACCGGTCACGTCAGGACCTACGTCCGGGAATTGCTGATCGACTGGCTCGCGGCGGGGATCGACCCCGAACGGTCCACGGTCTTTATCCAATCGCACGTGCCGGAACATGCCGTGTTGCAGTTGCTCCTCTCGATGCTGACCCCGGTCTCGTGGCTTGAACGGAATCCCACGTATAAGGAAAAGCAGGAACAACTGGAGGGACGCGATCTCTCCACGCATGGGTTTTTGGGCTACCCCGTTCTGCAGGCCGCGGACATCCTGCTTTACAAGGCCAATGCCGTGCCGGTTGGCAAAGACCAACTCCCCCACCTGGAACTGACCCGCGAAATCGCCCGCCGGTTCAACAGTCTCTATACCCCCGTGCTGGTAGAACCGCAGGAACTGCTCACGGAGTTTCCCAAAGTCGTCGGTACCGACGGTCGCAAAATGAGCAAGAGTTACCGGAATACGATCAACCTGTCGGACACCGAACCCACGGTCCGGCAAACCCTCAAGACCATGGTCACCGACCCGGCCCGGGTGAGACGAACTGACCCGGGGAACCCCGAGATTTGTCCGGTTTTCGAATTCCACAAGATGTACTCCGAACCCACGGTCATCGAGCAAATCAACCAGGAATGTCGCACGGCTGCAATCGGCTGTATCGACTGCAAGAAATTCGTGGCTGACCGCGTCGTGGCGCAACTGTCTCCCATTTGGGAAGCTCGCGGCTCGCTCGAAGCCAACCCCGCACGACTCGACGAAGTGGCGCGGGACGGGTGCGAACGCGCGTCCGGGATCTCCCGTCAAACGCTCGGAGAGGTCAAGGAAGCCATGAAGATTTGACTGTCAACCCAAAGCTGAAATGTCCCCTTTTGTGCAAATGACAGCTTTGGGCTGACACACCCCAATACAGGGGAATTATGTATTTAATTTGGCAAGATTGTTAGCAGCCGTAGGTCGGGTTAGCCGAACAGGCGTAACCCGACATCGCAGGCCCTTGTCGGATTACGCTCCGCTAATCCGACCTGCGTTTTTTTGTAGCGGCCGTATCTTATGCGGCCAAGGAGAAGCGCCATAAGATGGCGCGGCTACAATAAGGAGAGGATGTCAAGTTAAATACATAATTCCCCAATACAGAGCCTTGCCTTTGGCCGCGCCGTTGGCATATCATAAGTGCCACAGTGACAGGCGCAGAGGATGGCGGCAGGCCCGGCTGCCCGGGGCTGCCCGGTAAGGAGGGCTGACTATGCTGGTGTGCATCAACGAGAATCGGGCGGTCTCCCAGGGAGTGGGGTCGGGGCCCGTCGGCCTCGCGGCCCACGTGCGCAACGTGGCTCCCGCGTCCCGGGGTTTGACAATGGCGGTCGGCCCTCCGCATGATAGACTCGGCTTAAGCCAAGCCAAGCCAAGCCAAGCCAAGCCAAGCCAAGCCAAGCCAAGCCAAGCCAAACGCGATGACCCTGCCCTTGATCCCCGGCGGTTCCTGAGGGGATGGCGGCCGACCGCTTTTCTCCGGTCCGCATTTTCAGCCCACGATTCCGAGCCGTCTGCCGCCCGCCGCCTGCGGCCTGTCCTTGCCGCCGCGCTGCTCTCGCTGCCGCTGCTGGCCGGCCTGCCGACCGGGGCACAGGCACAGACGGCTGTCGAATGCACCACGGCCAACACCGATGGCTCCTACGACGTGCCGTTCGGCTGGGCGCTCAAGCCCACCGGCCTTGCCGCCGGGACCAAGTTCCGGCTGCTGTTCATCACCTCGACGTCGCGCGACGGGACGGCGACCGACATCGCGACCTACAACACCTTCGTGCAGACCGCCGCCAAGGCCGGCCACAGCGCGATCTCCGACAGCTGCGGCAACAAGTTCAAGGTCGTCGGCTCGACCTCCTCGGTCGATGCCCGCGTCAACACCGACAGCGAGTCGACCGACACGGATGCCTTGATCTACTGGCTGAACGGCGCCAAGGCCGCCGACAACTACGCCGACTTCTACGACGGAGGCTGGGACTCTGTTACCGCCAGAAATGAGTCGGGGGCAACAATGACAGGCACTCTGTTTGCCTGGACAGGCAGCCAGCCGAACGGCACGAAGAGGCAGCACCCGTTGGGCAATAGTCCTTCGGTTACAGTCGGTCGAATTTTAGCAGGATTTTCGCCTTTCGAACTTGGTACTCAACCTCGTACCAACAATCACCGCTTCTACGCCCTCTCCCCGGTGTTCACGGTGGCAGCCCCGCCCCTGACCGGTTCCGTCAGCGTCTCGACGAGCGAGGTGCGTCTTCTTGAGACCGGCAGCGCGACCTACACGGTGGTGCTGGACGCGGAGCCGACGGCGAACGTGACCATGAGAATCACCAGGACCGGCACGCACACCGGCGCGGCGACGATAAGCCCGTCGTCCCATACCTTCACCAGCGGCACGAACGGCACCTGGGACGACCCGGTGACCATTACCGTGACCGGCTCGGACCAGTCGGGGACCAACGCCAACCGCGAACTGACGCTGAGCCATGCGTTCACCTCGTCGGACAGCCGCTACGACCAGACCACGCGCACGCTGGCGGTGAAGGTGGACGACGCGCCCGAGGTCGAGGCGTGGGAGGGCTGGGTGTGGAACCACGGCGCGCTCGATCCCAACCGGAAGATGGAGCGCCCGCGGACCGTCACCTCGACGCCGGGCCTGTCGCTGGGGCAGGACATCGTTGCCGGCCCGCTGGACTACGTGATCCGGCTGTCGAACCGCCCGGAGACGGGGGGCACGGTGACGGTGACGGCGACGGTGGGGGATTCGAACCTGGCGGGGATTTCGCTGACCCGTGACGGGGCGCCGCAGAACTCGCTGACGCTGACCTTCTCGGACCGCGACCCCTCCCCGCACTGCGACAACTCGCACCACGACGGGGGCGGCGAGGACCATGACAACACGCCGGAGACGTCGTGGCAGTGCTGGCGCAAGGTCTGGGTGCACGACCTCGCGGCCGGCAAGACCGGGGTGCGCGGCTGCACCGACATCACCCATACGGCGACGGGCGGCGGGGTGCGCGGCATGACCGGTCCGTACAGCTGGTCCGCCGGCACCATCCGCGCCCATATGATGAGCCAGAGCCGCCAGGGCCCGAACGGACAGGAGTTCCGCTGCCCCATGATCACCGGCAAGTCGTCGAGTCCGGGCATGGGCTCGCAGAACTCGGCGCTCCAGGTCGCCGGACCGCCGACGGACCCGGTGGCGAACCTCCAGCTCGCGGCGCTCGACGCGTCGAGCGCGAAGGCGACCTGGGACGCGGTGGCGGGGGCCACGGGCTACCGGGTGGAATGGGAGGCGACGGACGGGCTCAACGTCGTCGCCGGCGTCCAGGACGGCGTGACGGAGACCGCGTTCACCATCGCCCACAACACACCCGCGGCGACGACGCTGACGGTCAGGGTGCTCCCGGAGCATGTGGACGGCGAGGGCAACCCGCAGGCGCTGGATGCACTGGCAGGCACGGCGACGCTGGCGCTGGGATCGACGCCCTCCGATGCCATCGCACTCCAGGACGCCACACCCCAGGGTCCCACGGAGGCCGCGCTCAAGGCCTGCGTCCCGGACGGGCTGCTGGCGACGGCGGAGCGTCTGTATGAGCGCAACCGCAGCAAGCCGCCGCACTATGCGGAGAACTGGTTCAGCGTGCTGATGGCCTTCGGGCAGCGGACGCCGTCGCAATGGACGGCGGACAACCGCCTGCTGACGCCGATGAGTGCGGCCTCGGCGCGCAAGCGCGGCTGGCGGCGCTTCGGCGACGCGCTGGCGTGCCTGGAGACGTATTCGCCGTCGACCGAGGTCCCGTCGGCCGAGGGCGACGGGGATCCGCTGCCGTCAGTGCGCATCGCGGCGGGCGCGGCGGTGACGGAAGGCGCGGCGGCGGGCTTCACGCTGGAGGTCCAGCCGGCGCCTGCGTCCGACCTCGCGGTAACGATGGAGATTGCGCAGACCGGCGCGGTGCTGGACGCGGCGGCGCTGGGCGAGCGCACGGTGACGGTCCCGGCGGGCAAGACCGAGGCCGCGTTCACGGTGGCGACGACGGCCGCGGACGAGACGGACGAGCCGGCGGGCGCGGTGACGGCGACGGTGGTCAAGCAGGACGGCTACGCGGTGGACAAGGAGCACGG
>VYFB01000091.1 GCA_009842645.1 Nitrospira sp. SB0677_bin_15
GTTTGAATCACAGACCTGATGAAGAAGGGATTAAGACAACCCAGGCCCAAGTCAGTTCTCTGGCGCAAATTACAATGATTTTCGGACTTTACGACTATCTTTCTGTCCCTTATAATAAAAGACAGTCATGACAGCGCAAAAGACATGGGAGCATATCTGGTATCAACTGGTATCGATGGAGCGATGGGTCCGGTACTATGAATTGCTCTACAAGCGGTATCGGTTGCATCGGCTTATCATCAGGTGGAGAGTTGCCGTTGGGAGTATGGGCCTGCTTGGTGCCCTTTTGTTTCAAAAAGCTGCTTTATCCCATACAGGTTCTAGTATAACCGTCACTATCCTGGCAGTTGGCGTGGCTGTCGTTACAGCGTGGGATCTAGCCGAGAATCCAAGCGACAAGGCTGCCACGGTTGGCAAGATCTGGACCGATATTAGTCTCCTTCGCCTTGAATATGAAACTATCTGGGATAGTCTTGAATCGCGTCGGCTGACCGATGAACAGGCTTATGCGCAATCGAAGGATCTGGTGCACAAGGTCCATCTGATTTTGGAGAAACTTGACGTGGGGACGAGTAACAGGCTAAACGAGCGTGCTGCGAAAACAGCCTATACTTATCTTAATCACCGTTATTCTCATGCAGCCTAGTTCCCGTTTCGACGGAAAATATGAAGAGCGCAGGGAATCTGATCCGCCAAGTCCTCCTGCCAACCCGCCCCCACCTCAACCAGACCAAGAGGATTCTTAGCCATCCCGTGCGTTAGACCACCATCTCGGTTTGCCAACCTGAGCATAGTAGTAGGTGGGAGAAGAACTGCGGCGGTTATCTACTTGAGGAACCTCTGATCCCCGATTAAGAACGTCGAGGACATGTTTACTGCACTATTGGGCGCATGGCTTCGTTGTGTCTTCGCTCAACCCTCACCTATCTCTCTGATAAGCCTCGGGTTTTGCTCCGGTACGCTTTGCCCTGCATCCCGCTATCACATTAAATCAGAGGTTCCTTAAATTTATCCCAGCCGGAACTGGCTTTACACCAGCCGCCATTGGTGGCCGTCGGTGGCGATGAGTTTGTCGGCTTCGACGGGGCCCCAGGTGCCGGCGGGGTATTCGGGCAACCATCGGCTGCCTTGGGCGTTCCAGCCGTCGAGAATGTCGGTAATCCAGGCCCATGAGGCTTCCACGGCGTCGCGCCGCATGAACAGCGAAGTATCTCCGGCCATCACGTCCAACAGTAACCGTTCATAGGCTTCAGGCGATGGAGCGGAAAAGGCATCGTCATAGTTGAAGTTCATATCCACGGGGTGGGTTGCGGTTCGGCTTCCCGGAATTTTGGACATAATCCTCAAGGCCATTCCTTCATGAGGTTGAATGCGAAACGTCAGGATGTTGGGGGCTTGTCGCGTTTGAGGTGAGGCGTTGAAGAGAATTTCCGGAATGTGTTTGAATTGCACGGCGATTTCAGAAGCCCGACGCGGCATGGCTTTGCCTGTTCGCAGATAAAAGGGCACGCCCGACCATCGCCAATTTTCCACGTAACACTTCAGCGCCACGTACGTTTCCGTGGTCGAATCAGACCGGACGCCTGCCTCGTGCCGGTATCCCTGCACAGCTTGGCCTTTGATGGTGCCGGGGGCGTATTGCGCGCGGACTGTGACGCGCTCCACGTCCGTGCCGCGGATCGGGCGGAGGGAACGCAAAACCTCCATGCGCGCATTGCGCACGACGTTCGTATCCAACGAATAGGGTGGTTCCATGGCAATCAGGCAGAGGAGTTGGAGGATATGATTTTGCACCATGTCCCGGAGCGCTCCGGCGTGTTCGTAATAACTGGCCCTGGTGCCCAAGCCCTCCTCTTCGCTCACGGTAATTTGCACGTGGTCAATGTATTTATGGTTCCAGATAGGCTCGAAAATGCTGTTGGCGAACCGGAGCACCATGATATTCTGCACCGTTTCTTTCCCGAGATAATGATCGATGCGATAGATTTGGGATTCTTCGAATACGTCGCCAATCGTCGTATTGATGGCCTTTGCCGATTCCAGATCGTGACCAATGGGTTTTTCAACGATGACCCGGGAGACGCGGTTCGGCAGGTTGGTTGGATAGATCAACCCGGCGTGTCGTAACCCTTCACATGATGGTCCGAATGAGGAGGGTGGAATTGCCAGGTAGAAGACGCGGTTGCCCGGCAGATTGAATTTGGTCTCGATTTCTTCGATTCGTCCGCGGAGCCGTTCATACATCGTCAGATCTTCACTGGCTCCGGAAAAATAATGCAATCGTCGCTCAAATTCCTGCCATGTGTCCTGTTGGAGCGACTGGCGGGAGAATTGCTCAACACCGCTGTATGCGACCTTACGGAATTCATCGTCACTCCATGGTCTACGTCCGATTCCGACCACGGCATAGTTCGCGGGAAGCAACCCGTCCAGCTCCAGATTATAAAGAGCCGGCAGCAGCTTGCGCTTTGTAAGATCCCCGGATCCCCCGAAAATAACGAGGGTACAAGGCTCAATTTGGGTTCCGGAGTTGGTCCTGGTCATGTCATCTTTCTCACGTTGAGGATTTTACCTTATGGCCGCCGAAGGCCTGACGGAGAGCCGCCAGCATTTTCTCTGAAAACGACTCTTCCTGCCTGGACCGGAAACGGGTAAAGAGCGCCGCGGATAAGGTAGGGACCGGTACGTCCTTGTCCATTGCTTCCATCAGCATCCATCGGCCTTCCCCCGAATCCTGAACGTATCCTTTCAAGCCGGCAAGCGTGGGATCGTTTTTGAGGGCCGTGGCCCCGAGTTCCAACAGCCATGAACGCACCACGCTCCCATGCATCCACAAGTCGGCAATCCTGGGCAAATCCAGATGGTAATCACTTTTCGACATCAATTCGAATCCTTCGGCATAGCCTTGCATGATACTGTACTCAATGCCGTTATGAACCATTTTGACGTAATGGCCGGCCCCATGGCCGCCGACGTGCGCCCATCCGTCTTGCGGGGCCAGGGTGGTGAAAACCGGCGCAAGCCGTTGGACAAGAGTTTCTTCGCCGCCGATCATCAGGCAATAGCCGATTTGGAGTCCCCAAATGCCTCCGCTGGTTCCGGCGTCGATGTAATGAATCCCCTTGGGCTTCAATGCCGCGGCCCGGCGAACGTCATCGTGGAAATTGGTGTTTCCGCCGTCGATGATCACGTCGCCTGGTTCCAACAGGTCCGCTAGGGCCTGAACGGTCTCTTCCGTTGGCGCGCCGGAAGGGACCATCATCCAAACCGCGCGAGGCTTGACCAGTTTTGACACGAGGTCTTGCAGCGAAGAAGATCCGGCCGCGCCGGTTCCCTCAGCCTCCGCAATCAGGCCCTGTGCCCGGTCAAAGACCAGCACCCGGTGATCGTCCCGCCGAAGCCGCGTGACCATATTCATCCCCATTTTACCAAGTCCGATAAATCCGATTTCCATGCGTGATCCTTTCCTTAACGTGGCAATGAGTTTTGAGGCGTGTATGAGGGAGCAATGGCTTGCTTATAGCTTACCTTTGGTTATCCCGATATTGCAAAGTGACAGGGCAGGTGAGACGCCTTATAATTTGGCGGTATGGGGCCAGAAACTGTTTCTTCACCTCCTCCGCCGGATCCGGTGCTGTTGGAGACGACGCTGCGGACACGGCTGCCTTTTCGGGCCGAGTTGGTTCGTAGCGTGCCGTTGTGTGGCGATGCGTCGAATCGGCGGTATTACCGGCTTGAATTAAACCACGCCCCCGTCCCCTCGCTGATCCTGATGCAGTTGGCGGACCCGGAGGGATTCAAGGTCTCGGAAGAAGCCGTAAGCACTGCCGCCGCGGATATCCATGAACTTCCGTTTCTGAATATCCTGCGACCCTTGGCCCGGTTGGGGATTCCGGTTCCCGTTCTTCACTTTTATGATGAAATTGCCGGCCTCCTGTATCTCGAGGATTTCGGGGACCTGACCTTATTTCATGCGTGTCTCAGAGACGGGCAATCCGCGGTTCGGAAATACTATCCGGTGGCTGTCGATACGTTGGTTCGGATCCACCTTCAACTGACTGCGCCCGGCGCCGGCGCCGATGATTGTCAAGCGTTCTCCCGCTCGTTCGATGAACCGCTGTTGATGTGGGAATTCGAGCATTTTTTGGAATACGGCATTTGGGCCAGGCACGATAAAAAGCCGATGTGTGCGGATGACGAAAAGGCGATTCGTAGCGGGTTTTCGGCCATTGCTGAATGGATGGCCATCCAGCCCCAGGTGTTTACGCATCGTGATTATCACTCACGGAATTTGATGGTGCATGGAGATCGACTGGGCGTCATTGATTTTCAGGATGCCCTACTGGGACCCGCAACCTATGATCTGGCCTCGCTTCTCCGGGATTCCTACGTGGCGTTGGATGAAAAGTTTGTCGATGAGATGCTCGCTCGATACGTCACCGGGATGCGTGCGGGACTCGAACCGGACGGGCAGGAACGTTTGTTGTTGACGGATCGAGCGGCGTTTCGGCGGCTCTTCGACTTCACGAGCATTCAACGTAACCTGAAAGCCGCGGGCCGGTTCGTGTATATTGATCGGGTCAAAGGGAATCCCAAATTCCTGGCGGATATTCCCCGGACGTTGGGCTACGTGCGACGGAACCTGGAAAAATATCCCGAGTTGCACCCGCTCCTTCTGCACCTCACGCCCTATATTCCCGAATGGCGGTGACGACGATCCCATGAAAGCCATGGTCCTGGCAGCGGGTCTCGGCATCCGGCTTCGTCCGTTGACGGAGTCCGTGCCGAAACCGCTCTTGCCCTTGGGTCCCTATCCTCTTCTTGTATGGAATCTCCTGTTGTTGCGTCGCCATGGCATTGAACACGTGATGATCAATCTGCACTATCTCGGCGAGCAGATCAGGCAAACTTTGGGCGATGGTTCGCAATGGCGCATGCAGCTTTCATATTCGGAGGAACCGGTGTTGCTGGGAACAGGCGGCGGCATCAAACAAGTCGAAGCGTTCTTTGAAGACGCCCCGTTTCTCGTGGTGAACGGTGACACGATTGCGGATCTGGATGTATCCGAACTGGTTGCGCGTCATCAGAAAGAAGGGGCGATCGCCACCATGGCGATCCGGGATGATCCCGACGTCGAGCGTTGGGGCGTGATCGAGACAGGTAAAGAGGATCGGGTCTTGCGCATTCAGGGAAAAGGACGTGCAGATCAAGAAGACGATGGCCCTCCGTGCCGCCGCATGTTTGCCGGGGTCCACGTGCTCGACCCGTGTCTGCTGCGTCACGTTCCGCAAGGAAGTTTCTCTTCAATCATTGATGCCTACGTGTGGTGGCTGCAACGGGGAGCCACAGTCGCCGGGTACGTATTTTCCGGGTACTGGTCAGACGTCGGGACACCCGAACGCTATGCTCAGGTTCAATGTGACGCCGAGGCGGGCATCATCAACGTTCCCACATGAGAACCGGAGATGAAGACGTTGATCCCGGAAGAGCTTCTCCTGCTGCTTCAGGATCTGGGTGAACAGGTTCTGGAAGGGGTTCCTTTTTCGCAATGCGTCTCGTGTTTTTGTGATCAAATGACTCAACGTTTCGGGTATCCCCTGGTGTGGATGGCGACACGAGAGTCCGGCGGAGACCTCTCGGTGTATACGCAGGCCGCTGATCCTGGCTTGAACCCGGATTCCTCTTTTTTGACTGACGAGGAACGGCATTGCGTGGACTCCGTCCTGAATACGCAAAGGACGCTTCATCTTCAAGTAGAGCGTGACCAAGCTGGTGAGACGTCTTGTCGCGTGGGAGGGAGACTCTACCCGGCGCAACTCGTGATTCCGCTCCGCACCCGGGATCTGGTGATCGGTGTCCTGGCTCTCTATGGCGCACGCCGGAACACGTTTGATCCGTCTACGATTCAATGGGTCGAAATCCTTGCGCGGCACGTCTCGATCATCTTGTCCTTGGCCACGGTTCGTAAAGAGACGGCAGCACGGATATTTCACTTGACCCATCACGACCCTCTGACTGATTTACCCAACCGGATTCTGTTCACCGATCGACTCGAGCAGGCATTGGCGCGGGCGAAACGTTATGGCCGGGGAGTCGGGGTTCTCTTCGTAGACCTGGACCATTTTAAAGCCATTAATGATTCCCTGGGTCATGAGACGGGGGACGCGTTGCTCAAAATCGTGGCGGACCGTCTGGTGGGTTGCGTGCGTAGCACGGATACCATCGCTCGGCTCAGCGGCGATGAGTTTGCCATGGTATTGTCTGACCTGGCTCAAGGGCAGGATGCCGGGCTCGTGGCGCAGAAGGTTCTGAATGCTGTCGGCCGGCCGGCAATCGTGGGTGACCGGACGATTCCAATCACGGCCAGTGTGGGCATTGCGCTGTATCCTGTCGATGCCACCGAGCCTGACGTGTTGATTGCGCAAGCTGACCGGGCGATGTATCGCGCCAAAAAGAAAGGCGGACAAGGTTATCAATTCGTGTCCGTGGCAATGAACGTGCCGGTGCCAGAACGGTTTACGTTGGAAAAAGAACGCGACTCAAAGCGTTGACAAAAAGCCACGTTTGTTGAAAAAAAACATCAACCAACCCGCCTCGAATGTGTTCGACCTGTTTCTTCAGCATTTTTTCCTTCCAGTCATATTTTCATCTTGAAAATGCTTTTAGCCAATACTGGCAAGCCTTTTCGTCATTGGTGATCGGTTCGTTCGACGTTTTTTGAAGCAACGAGTCACCCTGTACTTTAGTGAATTGGCCCGGTTCTTGCATATCTCTTGCGGTGAGGCAGAATCCTCGTCTTTGGAACAGAAAAAGCACAGAACCTACATTGTTATGTACGGATAGGGAACAACCAGCATCCAGGAGGATACACCATGAAAACACATCAACCAATCACCATGATCGCGTTGTCGTGGTTGCTTATGTTGACCTTGGCTTGTGAGAACAAAGCGGTTCGTAGCGTCAGTGGAATAGAAGATATTGCTTCAGGCGATGGACCGCATGAGGTTGCAGGTCATCAGGATGAGAAAGCCTTTTTCGGAGAGCCTGTGGTTCAGTTTGAAGAGGAATCTTTGGGAAAGGACGGCTGGGCAGCCGCAGCATTACCACGCGATGATTTTTCTGTGAATACAGCGAATAAAGAGGGAGTGGATTTGACTGGAGAGTCAGACAAGACGGGAAGCAAATCTTCATCCGGTCTCTTTGCCTCGATGAGCAAGGGATCCCGGGAACTTTCTTCGAATGGTTCCGAGATGCCAAACAGCAAAGGTGCGTCACAGGCTTCGGTCAGGAATCAATTGACGGCATCAAGCCCTTCGTTTGGTACTTCTGCTGCTCATGATAATGAATTGGCGGCATCAGGCCCCTTGCCAGGTACTTCTGCCGTCCATGATGAGGGTCAGAGAAAGGATACGCCTGTTTTACAGGATCTCAGGGATATCTTTTTCTCCTATGACAGTTGGCAACTTTCCAAGCAGTCTCATCAGATCCTGGAATCCAACGCCAAGTGGCTCGAAGCGCACCCTCATGCCCGCATTACCATTGAGGGGCATTGCGATCAGCGCGGAACGCAGGCTTACAATTACATCCTCGGCCAAAGACGGGCTGAGACGGCCCAATGGTATTTATCCCAGTTAGGGGTTCCGTCACATCAAATGGCCGTTGTCTCCTTTGGAAAAGATCAACCTCTGTGCTACGCGTTTAGTGCAGCGTGTTTCCAATCCAACCGCCGAGCACATTTTTCCATAGAGGTGAATACCGTTTCACTCAACTAACCCTTCCCCTCCTTTGCCTGCCCTGACCCTTCGACTTCGGGCGCGGTGCGCCCTACGCTCAGGAT
Source organism: Nitrospira sp. SB0677_bin_15 (assembly GCA_009842645.1). GTDB lineage: Bacteria > Nitrospirota > Nitrospiria > Nitrospirales > UBA8639 > Bin75. The sequence continues at coordinate 7,838 of VYFB01000091.1, forward strand.
GCACGGATTATTTCCCTTCCGTTCATCCTGAGCGTAGCCCCTGTATGGGCGAAGTCGAAGGATCAGGAGGGTTAAGGGGAGGTAGAGGGGTTAACCCCCTCGCCCCTTGCGGGAGAGGGTCGGGGTGAGGGGTGGCAAAGGGAGTCGGTCTGGACTTTTGGAAACATCCACGGTAGCCTACGTAGTATCAAGGTGTTGGAAACCCGAACAGGTTGATTATGTGGCAGGAAAACCCGTGAACCTCTTGCATCGAATCGAAAAATTTTTTCGCCGGGATTTGTGGCTTCAGGACTCCGCAACCCTCCGGGGGTTGGCCGCGTTGTACATCAAACCCTTGCGGTTGATCGTTGTGGCGATCTCGGATTTTCGTGACGGGGTGCTCAGTATTCGGGCAACGAGTCTCGTTTCGACCACGCTCCTGTCCCTTGTTCCTTTTCTGGCTGTGACGTTCTCCGTGCTGAAAGCTTTTGGCGTGCATCAACAATTCGAACCGTTGCTTGCCCAGGGCTTGGAGCCTTTGGGAGAAAAAGGCGCGGAAATCGCCGGTCACATTGTCGAATTCGTCAACAATCTCAAAGTCGGGGCGTTGGGGGCAGTTGGCCTGGCCGGATTGTTTTACACCACGTTTTCCCTGATCGACAAAATCGAAGAGGCTCTCAATTACATCTGGCGCGTGCGCGATGCGCGACCGCTGGCAAGAAAGTTTACCGACTACCTGAGTGTGGTCCTGGTGGGACCCGTGCTCGTCTTCACGGCTGTTGCCACCATCGCCTCGGCCCAAAGCCACTGGCTCGTGCAGACGATCCTGAGAGTCGAACCCGTAGGAACGGCCGTGCTCTGGCTGACGGCTTTCATGCCCTTTGTGTTGATTTGTCTGGGGTTTACGTTTTTGTACAAGTTCGTTCCTCATACGCAGGTCAAGATGACGGCGGCCCTGGTCGGTGGCGTCACGGGCGGGGTGTTGTGGAAAATCGTCGGGATGCTGTTTGCGTCTTTCGTCGCCGGAGCGGCGCGGTACAGTGCCGTCTATTCCAGCTTTGCCATCCTGATTTTATTTCTCCTGTGGCTCTACGTCGGCTGGCTGATTGTCCTGGTCGGCGCGCAAGTGGCCTATTATTATCAACATCCCACCGCCTACCTGAGCCGCCTCCGGTGGAAACAACACACCGCTGCCTTCCAGGAACACCTGGCCCTGACCATGCTGGCCCACGTCACGCGCCAGTATATGGCCGGTGCGCCGCCCTATCAGACCCCGGAATTAGCAGCGAAATTAGGGGTACCGCTCTCCGTGATGGAAACCCTTGTCGAAAACTTCGTGAATCACAGTTTGCTCTATCGAACGGCTGAGCCCAAAGGCATGACGTTGGGACGACCGCCTGAACACGTCACCGTGCTGGAAGTCCTCCAACTCGTCGCCCATCAAGAACCGGCCGGCGACTCGCAAGAAGGCCACGGTCCCATCGGCGCGCTCCTGCGCCAACGCGATCAAGCCGTCCGTCAAGCTTTGGCCGGTGTGACGCTTGCCACGCTCGCCGCCGAAGAACCCGCCGCCCTGCTCTCCCCGGAACCATCTCCCGTCTTCGTGGATCAGCCCGTCTCGTGAAAGGAGTAATCCTTTTAACTTGACCATTTGAGATTTCTCGGCAAAATGCACGTCACAGGTTGCACAGTTGACCGGGATAGACATTTTTGTTCTCTCGCCCCTTGCAGCTTCGGCTTCAACAGATGAAAATGAACCGTGTAGTCATCCTGAGCGTAGCGAAGGATCTCGTAGTTGAAGTGGGCGGCTGTTGAGGGAGAGAGTCCTCGCTTCGCCCGGAATGACAAATGGGGGTATCGTTGGCTATTTTCGTATCAATGACGGCAGGAGGAAGATCGAGGATCCAGGGTCTTGATTTTGCTTTTACTCCCTCGCCCCTTGCGGGAGAGGGCTGGGGTGAGGGGTCTCCAGCGTCTTTGCTTTGTTCTTTGTCCGTGAAGATAAACGACCCTGGATTCTCGCTTTCGCAAGAATGACAGAGAGGGGGCAGGAATGACCAAAACTCATGAATTCCGGAAATGATCTGACGATAGCTCTGGTCCAGATGGCTTGCGGGGCTGCGCCTCAGGAGAACCTCGGCGCCGCCTTTGCTAATATTGAAGAAGCGGTTCGGCGTGGGGCCAGGGTTGTCTGCCTGCCGGAGTTGTTTCGTTCGCAGTATTTTTGTCAGACGGAAGATGCGGCGTTGTGTGATTTGGCGGAGCCGGTGCCCGGTCCTTCGACCGAGGCGTTGAGTACAGTGGCGGGTCAACTCAACGTGGTGCTCATCGTTCCGGTTTTTGAACGACGGGCGGCGGGGCTGTATCACAACTCGGTTGTGGTGATTGACAGTGACGGGTCCATGGCCGGCTTTTATCGCAAGATGCATATTCCCGATGATCCGGCGTACTACGAGAAGTTTTATTTCACCCCGGGAGACAGGGGTTTTCAGGCGATTCAAACGAGTGCGGGGAAAATCGGCACCCTCATTTGTTGGGACCAATGGTATCCCGAGGCCGCGCGGCTCACGACGCTGCAAGGCGCCGGGATGTTGTTCTATCCCACCGCTATCGGGTGGCATCCGTCGGAAAAGGCCCGGGAAGGCGAGTCGCAACGAAGCGCATGGCAGACCATTCAGCGCAGTCACGCGATAGCGAACGGCGTGTTCGTTGCCGCGGTGAACCGCGTGGGGCATGAGAAACCCAACGCAGGTGGTGACGGTATCGAATTTTGGGGGAGTTCGTTTGTGTGCGACCCATTCGGCACGGTCCTGGCCGAAGCCTCGATCGACAAGGAAGAAATTCTCCTTGCCGATGTGAACATGAGCCGGGTTGAGGAAGTCCGGCGCAATTGGCCGTTTCTGCGTGACCGGCGGGTCGATGCGTACGGTGGCATCACGAAACGGTTCTTTGATCATGGTGACGATGGCGAGTGTTAGGAAAAAGCCCCTGGATCTCTCACTCCCTGGTTCTCTCCCTTCCAAAAAGAAGGCATCGAATCACGGTCCTGCTCGATCAGGGTTTCGCATGCCTGCGGAATGGGAGCCGCATGAGGCAACCTGGTTGGGGTGGCCTCATCACACGAACGATTGGCCTGGGAAACTGACTGCCATTCATTGGGTCTATGGGGAAATTGTTCGGAAGTTGGCGGAGGGGGAGCAGGTTCGTATCCTTGTTCAGTCCCGGACCCATGAGGATCGCGCGCGGAGCGTGTTGACACGGGCCGGAGCTGATCTTTCCATCGTCGAGTTTTTTCGGATTGCCACGGACCGCGGGTGGACTCGCGACTTCGGTCCGGTTTTCGTGACGCGGGACCGGCCGGTTTCGGAACTGGCTATCGCACGGTTCCGCTTCACCGCGTGGGCTCGCTACCCTGATTGGAAAAAGGATGATCAGGTGCCGGTGAAGCTGGCTTCCCGTTTGAAATGCCGATTGTTTCCCGTCATGCACAATGGGCGGAACGTGGTTCTTGAAGGGGGCAGCATCGACGTGAACGGAGCAGGAACCCTGTTGACTACCGAAGAATGTCTGCTGGATCGCGCCGTCCAAGTCCGCAATCCGGGGTTCCTGGCAGCGGACTATGAGTCGGTGTTCAAGGAATCCCTGGGCGCGACCAAGGTGATCTGGCTGAACAAAGGTATAGCCGGGGACGATACCCATGGGCACGTGGATGACGTGTGCCGGTTTGTGAATCCGACGACGGCCGTGTTGTGTCAGGAACGAAACAGTGGTGACGTCAATGATCGCGTGCTGGCTGAAAACCGGGAACGCCTGGAGAACGCGACGCTGGAGAATGGAGCAAAAATCGAGGTTGTGCCGTTACCCATGCCGGCTCCCTTGTATTTTGACGGCCGGCGGCTTCCGGCGAGTTATGCCAATTTTTATATCGCGAATACGGCGGTCCTGGTTCCGACGTTCAATGATCCTCATGACCGGATAGCCTTGGGAATTTTGAGTGAATTGTTTCGAGATCGCCCCGTAGTCGGGATTCACGCGGTCGATCTGGCGTGGGGATTCGGGACGTTACATTGCCTGACTCAACAACAACCCGCCTTGCCTACCCGGTAATGGAACCTCTGCTTTATTGTGATAGCGGGATGCAGGGCAAGGCGTCCCGCAGCGAAACCCGAAGCTT
>VYFB01000137.1 GCA_009842645.1 Nitrospira sp. SB0677_bin_15
GCGCCCGATAGGGCACTTAATCAGAGGTTCCTTAATTTGGCAAGATTGTTAGCAGCCGTAGGTCGGGTTAGCCGAACAGGCGTAACCCGACATCGCAGGCCCTCGTCGGATTACGCTCCGCTAATCCGACCTACGTTTTTTGTAGCGGCCGTATCTTATGCGGCCAAGGAGAAGCGCCATAAGATGGCGCGGCTACAATAAGGAGAGGACGTCAAGTTAAATACATAATTCCCTAAATTCTACTTCATCAGGTTAACAGGTTATCTTTTTTCAATCCAAGAAAAAGCCGACTCACCGACGGCAGAAGGTCGTCAAAGGCAACCTCGAATCAAGACTCATTGAATCAGCATGGCATCGCCGTAGCTGTAGAAGCGGTAGCGGGCGGTGATGGCTTCTGCGTAGGCTGCGCGCAGTTGCTCATGGCCGCCGAAGGCGGAGACGAGCATGAGTAACGTGGTGCGCGGGAGATGAAAATTGGTCAGCAGGGCATCGACCATGGTGAAGCGGAACCCGGGCGTGATGAACAGGCGGGTCTCGCCCGCTCCGGCTTGGATGTGTCCGGCTTGGTTGATTGCCGATTCCAAGGTGCGCACCGACGTGGTTCCGACTGCCATGACTCGCCTCCCTTCAGCCTTCGCCGCATTGAGGCGTTGCGCCGTCTCCTCGGAAATATCAAACCATTCGGCAGCCATGTGATGATCTTCGATCCGGTCAACGGTGACGGGACGAAAGGTTCCTGGCCCCACGTGCAGCGTGACGGTTGCGAGTTGAATGCCCTTTTGTTTGAGGTCAACGAGCAAGCGATCTGTGAAATGCAACCCTGCAGTCGGGGCGGCGACCGCCCCCTTCGATCGCGCGAACACCGTTTGGTAGGTCTCTTTGTCTTGCTCGGTCGCAGGACGCTTGATGTAGGGAGGGAGCGGGATTTCGCCTATCCGGTCGAGTAGTTCCGTGACGGACCCTCTGGTATTGATTCGCAGGACCGTGCGTTCCTGACTCCGTTCCAGAACCTCGGCGGTTGCTTCATCCTGAAATTGCAGGACCTGACCAACGGCAACGTGGCCTTTCAGCAAAACTTCCCAACTCTTTTCCTCCAAGGGCCGTATCAACAATGCTTCAATTTTTCCGTCAGTGGAGCGTTTGGTGCCGTGGAGCCGGGCGGGTATCACCTTTGTGTCGTTCAATACCACCACGTCATCGGACCGCAACAGATTCGGCAGATCCTTCATCAGGGCATGTTGAAACGTGGGTTCCCCCTTACGCGGCACAACCAACAGACGCGCATGGTCTCTCGGAGAAACCGGATAGTCAGCAATCAGCGATTCGTCAAAAGGAAAGTCGAACTCGGACAGTCGCATAGCGGACACTCACGTCGACAAAGGATGAAAATAGCACAGGTTGTCAGCCTGAGCGGGGAGATCTGGTTCTTTCCCTCTCCTTTGTAAGTGTACAGGTAGGGGACGTGGTTTACACCTGTTCGGAGACATGGTTTACGGAACCTCTGATTAATCGACCATCCATCAGTAACGTCGTTGACTAAATTTACCAAACGATCTAATATTGCGGAATGAGCAGCTTCCACATTCCCACTACGGTCACCTTTCACTCATCCCAAAATATGGAGGGCAAGTATGATCACCTCTAGACATCCCTCTTATCGACGAAGTCTCTGCGGTCCTGCGTTGTTTTATCTTTCCGGGCTCGCCCTCCTCGTCCTCCTCAGCGGCTGCGCGGCCGTGCATACTTCGATCGCGAAAGCGAATCTCGACGTTCAAACGAAAATGAGCGACGCCGTCTTCCTCGACCCCGTCTCTCCGGACAAACGGACCATCTTTATCCAAGTGCGAAACACGTCCGATAAACCCAACTTTGACATTGTGCAACCCATCAAGGCCGCTATTGTTGCGAAAGGCTATCGAATCACCGAAGACCCCGACCAGGCCCACTTCACACTCCAGGCTCAGGTCCTCAGCGTGACGAAAACCGACCCGAGCGCCGCCGAAGCCGCGCTGAACGCCGGTTATGGCGGGGTGCTTGGCGGCATGGCAACCGGCGCCACCATCGGCGCGGCCGTTGATGGCTGGCGCGGGGCGGGCATCGGCGCCGGCGCCGGTGCCATCGCCGGAGGATTAGCCAGCACCGTTGCCAATGCAATGGTCAAAGACGTGACCTATGTCGCCATCACTGACGTTCAGATTTCCCAAAAGACCAAACAAGGTGTCACCGGCACACAACAAACCTTCGTCGACAATGCCCAAGGTACCGGCGCTCACGTGAAGCAGACGTTTGATGAAACCGTGAACGAAAAGCGATACCGCACTCGGGTCATGAGTACGGCCAATCAAGTGAATTTGGACTATGAGGACGCCGCGCCGCGACTCAACGCCGGACTGACCCGAGTCCTCGCCGGCCTTTTCTAAGGAACCTCTGATTTATCGCACTATCGGGTGCAGGGCTGCGTTGTGTCCTCGCTCAACCCTCGCCTATCTCCATGATAAGCCTCGGGTTTCGCTCCGGGACGCCTTGCCCTGCATCCCGCTATCACAATAAACATGTCCTCGACGCCTGTCCCCGACGTTTTTAATCGGGGATCTAATCGGGGATCAGAGGTTCCTAAAATGTAAAATTTCGGTGAAATGGTACAAAGTTTACAAAAATAAAAAACTTTGACAAATTTTATTTTTGTACAAAATGTAAAATTTTTTAAAGTTTTGACAATTTTTGCAATTCACAATAAATGTGCAACGGGCTGAGTTACGGCACTGCTTCGATTTTCAGGAGATAGCTGATGATCTTGTCCATGGCGCCGGCGGTAAGTTTTTGGCCGTACCACCGCGGCATGACGTGATCGGGATATCCTTCGACGATATAGGCGCCAGGATAGAGAATGGATTCCTGCACGTATTCCCAATCGGTCTCAGCCTTCCCGTGGTAGTTGGGATCGGCCAGGCGACGGCGGGCCGTCGTGCCTAACTCCAATTTCGGGCCTTCCCGTCCCTTGGCAACACGAATACCCGGAATCGTGTGGCAAGCGGTACACCCGGACTGAACGAAAATCTTGTCGATGGGTTCTTTCCCCGTGGCCAAGGGCACCATGGCTTTCTCTACCACCTTGACGGTCTCTTCTTTGGGCTGTTCAACCTTTTCCTGCTCAATCGTTTCCTCCTGAGGCTGATCATCCAGTCCGATGCGTTGAAGCGTCCACAAGAACACGACGCACATGAGCAGAAAGATGATGGTCGTCTCTTTATTCAACTGAATCGATTTCTTCTTCACAACCACGGGACTTCTCTTTCGGTAGGAGTCAAACTGACGGCGTTTAACCGCGTAGTTCTAGCACATGCCGAGGGTTCCCACCAACCGGGGCAGCATTGTGGCACGTGTTTTTGGTAGGCTGATGACCGGAAAGACGATTATCCATGCGACCGAATCAGAGTGTGTTACCGTTTACCCCCCATGCCTGGTTGACGAATCCACACGGCCAAACCCTGGTGGCCAAGTATCAACACCGGCCCCATCTCCTCGCCGGCGTGCCTCATGAAGAACGCCTGTTCCGCGTCGATACCAATTCCCGGATTAAAGGCGTGTGCAGTTGGCAAACGAACCGGCAAGTTCCCGGGCTCGTCCTGGTACACGGGTTGGAAGGGTGTCACGACTCGCATTATATGCGAGGCATCGCTCACAAGGCCTGGCACGCCGGGTTACACGTCATCCGCTTGAATCAGCGAAATTGCGCGGGAACCGAGCGCCTCACCCCCACGCTGTACAACGCGGGATTGAGCCACGACGTTCGGGCCGTGGTGGATGAGCTCGTCAACAAGGACGGGATTGAAGCTCTCTGGGTCGCGGGGTATTCGATGGGTGGGAACCTGGTACTGAAAATGGCTGGGGAGGCCGGGGACGCCTGCCCCGGTCTGCGAGGCGTAGCAGCGGTGTGTCCCAACGTCCATCCCGCAGCCTGCGTGTCGGCGTTAGAACAACGGCGCAATTGGATCTACCATCAATACTTTCTGCGCAAGCTGAAGGCGCGAGTGAAACGCAAAGCGAAACACTTTCCGGGGCAATGGGACCTGTCCCTGTTGAACAACGTCCGCACCGTGTCTCAATTCGACGATGCCTACACGGCCCCTGACGGAGGATACCGCAATGCAGCCGACTATTACGAACGATCGGGAGCCCGTCACGTGCTCGAATCGATTCGCATTCCCACATTGCTCATCACGGCCCAGGACGATCCTTTTGTCCCGTTTGCCTCATTCGACGTGCCACGTATCCGTCGCAACCCCTGCATTCAATTCATCACCCCGGCGAAGGGCGGGCACTGCGGTTTTCTCCAGCCATCACGCAAGAACGAAGACTGTAGCTGGGCGGAAAATCGAATTGTCGAGTGGATTCGACGGGGGTGACAAATAAGGCAGTAGGTCGGAGTCGTTGTAGAGGACGGCCCCTGTGCCGTCCCGCAATAACCAGACGGGGAAATCACAACACCCCGAATCCGTCATTCCTGCGAAAGCAGGAATCCAGAGTCGTTGCTGTAGCGCCGGTGGGGACAAGACAAAAGACCCTGGATTCCCGCGTGCGCGGGAATGACGGCAGTCGGAGTAGGTCGGATTAGCGAAGCGTAATCCGACAATGTAACTCAAGGGCTCAGGAAGCGCTCCAGGGCTTCTCGATACTTTGCACTCGTCTGCGTGACCACCTCATCGGGCAAATGGGGCGGAGGCGGGGTGTGATCCCAGCCCACGGAGTCCAGGTAATCCCGGACAAATTGCTTGTCGAAACTGGGTTGCGACTTCCCGGGATTATACTGCCGTTTGGGCCAAAACCGCGACGAATCCGGTGTGAGGAGTTCGTCGATGACCAGTAACTGCTTCGTGTCCCGGCGCAGCCCGAATTCAAATTTCGTATCCGCAATGATAATATCACACTCCTCGGCCAGGGACGCCGCGCGCTGATACAGGGTAATGCTGACCGTCCTGACCTGTTCCGCCAATTCCCCGCCGATCAAATCTTTCATGGCGTCATAGGAAATATTCTCGTCGTGCCCTTCGGTGGCCTTGGTCGAAGGGGTGAACAACGGTTCCGGAAATTTCTCGGATTCCCGCAAGCCCGCGGGGAGCGGCTGCGCGCAAACGGTTCCCTGCGTCCGGTATTCTTTCCACGCCGACCCGGACAGGTAGCCGCGCACGATACATTCCACGGGCAATGGTTCGGCTTTCTCCACGATCATGCTGCGACCCGCCAGGAGGTCCACGTGGGGCCGGCACGATTCGGGAAATTCCTCGGGATTCATGGTTCGCAAATGATGCGGCACCAGACCGCCCTCCTGCCACAGGCGATCGAACCAGAACTTCGACAGTTGCGTGAGCACGTAGCCTTTGCCGGGAATCCCTTCGGGCAGGACCACGTCAAAGGCCGAAATCCGGTCACTTGCAATCAACAGCAAGCTGTCGCCCAGGTCGTACATGTCCCGGACCTTGCCCTGACGTTTCTGGCCAAGGTCTGCAAGGTTCGTTTCAAACACCGCCGGCGATGTCCACACGTCATTCATGGCAGGCCCTCTTTCTTCAAGGACAATAAAAATGGGGAAGGAGGCACTCTAATCAGATCAACTCCATGCGTCAACGGTCTTCACCCGCCCAAGGCCGCTTTGTCGGTGTCGACGTGTTTCCCCCTCACCCCAGCCCTCTCCCGCCTTGGGGAGAGGGAGAATGCGTGTTCCCCTTGTACTCTTTGAAGGGATTAGGTAGAACATAGCCGGAAACACGATCCGCGACAGCCACCACGAGCGAGCACCATGAGTCAAAACCTTCCCGTTTCCGACCAAGGATTTTTGCGGCATCTCCACACGCGTTCTAAAAAGAAATACCTGGAAGAGTGGCTGGACGTGCCGGCGCACGTTCATCATGTTTCCCATCACATGGCAAACCCGCCGCTGGATCGCCCACAAAGCCGGCAAGAGTTTCAACAACTGCTCCAGTGCCTGGAGGTGCCCGAAGACCAGACCGTCATTCGTGAAAAGTTCGGTCATGGCGCTAAAGTCGCATCCAACGGGGACCGCTTGCTCGTCACGTGGGAAGCCCACACCGAATACTACAGTTATCAGGTGTGGCACATCCCCGATGACAAACTCACCCCGCCCGACTTCGGCCCGCTTCGCTTCCCCGACTATGCCATGCCCTTGTCCCCGTTGGGCGTTCAAATCAATGCCTTGGATATTCTGGTCTTGTCGCACACCGCACCGGATCTCGAAGAAGTCAAAAACATGATGCCCGGGCCCCAGGTCTATGGGAGCCGGGTTTTTGGGCAGGACATTTTCATGATGACCACCTTTACCCCGGACGAGTATGACCGTGAACGCTACCTGATCCTCTCGCCTTCGTTTGACGCCCTGCTCAGGCAAGTGGCCCATGCCGTCGATACCCTCGTGGCCATTGAGAACTATACGCACTTGATCCTGTTTCCGTTTCACGCGTTTACCAAGGCCGTGGACCAGGTCCAACACTATGAACGGCAACACCTGGATCAACGCGGCATCATTGCCGCGGAAATCGACACCGCCACGCCGCAGAAACTTCAACGTTGGCTCACGGCCATGACGCAGGATTTCATGCACGTCAGTCGCATGGCCGAATCCATGCGATACAAGCTGTCCGCGTCCGTGCCCTACGATCGCATCATTCGGGCAAACCTGGCATTGCTGCACGAACAGCCCTGTGAAAATTGCCGGCAAATTTCCGAATACGTAGACGGGAAAACCGTCGGCGTCGCCGATGGGTACCAACAATTCATCCGGCGAATCAACGCGCTGGTGAACGATTTTCAAGGTTCCATTGCCGTGATCCGCACCAAGGTCGAGCTCCAACTGCAAGACCAGAACCTGGCACTGGAAAACCAGATCCTGAAGCTCTTACACAGCATGGATAAAACGACCCGCCGGCAGGCCATTCTGCAACACACGGTCGAAGGCTTATCCGTCATCGTCATTTCGTACTACCTGAGCGGCCTGGGCAGCTACGTGTTCAAGGGAATGAAAGTCATGGGATGGATTGACAAACCCGAATTACTCTCAGGCCTGTTCGTCCCCATTTCCCTGGGGATTGCATTTGGTCTCATCCTGATCGGCCGAAAATTCATCTACCAACGCCGCTTCGAGGATTCCGTCCCCGATGCGATCCCGCCTGACCCATCAAACCCGTAACAATCGGAGAGCAGTCTTTTCAGCGACTTTGAAAAAGACGTGATCTTCACTCAGGAGATCGGCGTTCAAATCAATCGCGCATTGAGCAACGTGGGCGTCAGGCGTCGAAACGCTGATTCCCTTCAAAAACAAATGCGCCCGCAACCGCCCTACGCGCATCCAATGCTCCAAATCATGCCCACACAACGGCAAGTCAAAGAGAAACGATTCGAATTGCGCACGCTGCCGTGCATTCATCTTCCCACTGAGTAATTCAGCGGCGACAATGGGGGGAAGGTACACGCGGCCTTCAGCCAAGGCCTCGTCAATCACAGAAGAAGAGGTATGGGCAAAGTAGGTGACCCAACTGGAGGTATCAACGACGAGGGCGCTCACGAGATACCAGAAGATCAACGTCAAGCTTGAGCCGACCACGCAAACGCGAGGCCTTGGTCAAGGCCGCTCCTCGTTTGACCAGACACAAGCCTCGCGTGAGGGTTGCCGTCACGCCCACACCGGACACGCGACATGCCTCCTCCAGAAGATCGGCGGGTAAATTTGACGTCACGCGGCGGATCTTAGGTTTCAATTTCTGAGACATACGAGCATACATATCATAGTCCATATTTTCTGACAAGCGGACGGGGTGACAGGAGCCTCAACTGCCTCATACGTACTGAACGAATACCCACGTTTGACAGAAATATCCTGCGCGTTTATCGTGTGTGTAAGAACTACACATGGAGGTTCTTTATGGCGACCAATTTAGCCATTGATGATCGATTGTTGCAGAAAGCGGTTCAAGCAGGAGGACTTCGTACGAAAAAGGAAACCGTGACTAAAGCGTTGGAGGAATTCATCCAACGACGACAGCAGCGCAAAATCCTGCGTGCGTGCGGAACGTTTGAGTTTCGCGAGGATTGGGATTACAAAGCTGACCGGCGGGGTCGTGAATCTCGTCGTTGACACGTCGGTGTGGTCCCTGATTCTGCGGCGACCGCAAGTGCAAGTCGACAATCCATTCGTCCAAGCCTTTCGCCGTCACCTGACGGCTGAAGACGGTCTTTTTCTGATCGGCAATATTCTTCAAGAACTGTTGGATGGTCTTCGTTCGGGGAACCAGTTCCAACTCCTCACGAAAAGTATGGCGTCCTTCCCGCTCCTCGTCCCCAATCGTACAACCTATATCGAAGCAGCCCGTCTCAGAACCGTGTTTCGGGGAAAAGAGATCCAAGCGGGTTCGGTTGATTGTCTAATTGCCGCAGTCTGTATTGAACAGGGGTTCCCCTTGTTGACGGCCGATCGTGATTTTCTCCGAATTTCCCAGAATTCGGAGTTAGTGGTCTTACCCCCTCTGAAAGAAACCCGTTAAGGAACCTGTCTGCGTCATCCGCACAGGCCTGCTCTTTCCCCTCTGTCAGCCGATCCCCCGTTCTGTTCCTGCCTGCCCTCATTTTCATTCTCATTCACGCATAACCAACTATTCATTCCGATAATTTACGGTTCGTTGATTCCTGTGTAACGCCACCGTAACCAAAATTTCCTAAACCTACTCCTGCACAAAATTGCAACAACCTCAAGTCAATAACTTTCCATGCCATTGACCATTCATTCGAGGGGAGATTTCTTTATGAGCATGCAGCGATGGATCGTTGGAATTATGGCACTCTTTGTCATGACGGCCTCCGTGACGCCGCTGGCGACTGCGATGGACGGAGATTTACTTCTGGAAATTTTGCTGGAGAAAGGCATCATCACAGAGGACGAACTGATTCAGATCAAAGCTGAAGGAAAGAAGCGGAAAGCTGCAAAAACCGTCGAGACAAGCAAGAAGAAATCCGTGGCCCAAATCGGTTTCAGTCAAGAGACGCAACCTTCACAATCCACCGAGCAAGTCAAGAAAAAATCCGGAGTGAATGCGGGCTACGGGAAAAAGGGATTTACCCTGGCCACTACGGACGGGGTATTCAAAACCAAGATCCAGTGGCGGACTCAAGCCCGGTACACCTATCCTGAACGGGGAGACCCTCGCAATAAAGACGCGTTTACTGATAACGAAGAAAGTACGTTCGAGCTTCGCCGGATACGGCTAAAGGTCGGAGGACACGGGTATCGACCCTGGCTCAAATACTATCTTGAAGTGGATTGGCAGCCCGGCCGCGACTTCGACGATGACTCGGAAGCCGCTTCAGCCAGAATGATCGACTGGCGCATCATGTTGGAGAAATATCCATGGGCCAAGTTGCGGATCGGTCAATGGAAAATCGACTACAACCGGGAGCGGGTCGACTCCTCGGGAAAACAGACCATGGTGGAACGGTCAATCATGAACCGGGTCTTTACCATCGACCGGCAAATCGGCGTGATGTTGTACGGCCGCGTGAATCCCGGTACGACCCTCGATGCGAACTACTACCTTGGAATCTTTTCCGGCGGAGGGCGGGGCATGGCTAAAAATGACGACGATAATATGATGTACGTGGGCCGGCTGCAGTGGAACGTATTTGGCCGGGAACTCAAGTGGAGACAAAGCGACGTCAAATTCCACAAGAAACCCACGGCCAGCATCTCATTCGGCGCGTATACGAATAAGGGGAAATGTACCCGATGGTCGTCAGGCGGTTGCGGAAACGTGAGTGGCTTTGAGAGTCCGAAGAGTGATTATACTCAAGACGGCCGGTTCCAAGTCAGCGGTATGCAGGTCGGGTCGGCTTTCAAGTATCGTGGGTTTGCGTGGCAACACGAAACGCATTGGAAACACGTCAAGGATTCGGGAAATGCCAAACAATTTGCCGATACAAATGGCACGAAAGGTCTCGCAAGCAAAACAAAAATGTTCGGAGGCTATTTCCAAGCTGGCTATTTCCCACACTATCTCATCCCGTTCGTGCCCAAGCCATTGGAGGTTGCCTTCCGGTATTCACACGTCGATTCGAACACCGATAGGGGCGGAGACATGCGCCAGGAATATACCGCCGGCTTCAATTGGTTCTTTGCCGGGCACCGCAACAAGCTGACGCTCGACGTCTCGCACCTGACACTCGAGCAAGAAAACCCCAGTTTGCCGGCCTACACGGAACAACGCGCCCGTCTTCAGTGGGACGTATCCTTCTAATCGACCTCTTGTCCTGTGAGGAGTCTTGACTCCTCCTGTAGGGGAAGCTCCTTGGAATCGGGATTCCAGGGAGCTTCCTCCCTCCTACCGACTCTATTCTCGTTCAATGAATCCCGGATGCGACCCCCGCGACAAGCTACCGCAATTCCTTGAAGCGGACCCCGACTTGCCACGGCTTGCCGGTGGCGATGCTGCCGAAGGATTCTTTTTGCAGTGGGACCGTGAATTGAGGCGGATCAAACACCAGTTGTCCGGGTTGCGGATCGAGTTGCTTCAGGGGCTGGAGCCTGACTGGTGAGTGGTATTCTTCGACGTCCTGCCAGATTTCGGTCTGGGCCGCATGATTGCTGAGGATCACGTACAGCACGTCGCCTTGAAGATACAGCCCCCCGGACGTCCTCACTTCATGTATATTGGAAATCTCCCCGCGCTCATAAAAGGTAACGACTTCGTTCGGTTGTGCCAGACCGAACCCTTGGGCCAGCAGGGGCGCAAAAAACGCGATCTCGTTTTGATTGAAGACAGGATAACGTTCCGATTCGCCTTCACCCGCCAACGGCAGGGAGATGGAGTTTCGGCGTTCGACGTAGAGCCCTTTCAGCACGTTGGCAATATCAGTGTTCTTGAGAAACGCCGGGTGGGAAAAGCCCTTGCCCCGGCTGTGCTCTGAAACAGTTTGAAGCCCCACCTCCCGGTTGGGGTCCGTATAGACTTTCTGGGTCACGACGTGTGGGGTGCCGCCGCACGCGGCGAGCAGCCACACCATACTCAATCCGAGTCCTGCCAAGACTTTCATCCTGTCTGTCATTCCTTTCTTGATCAAACTTATCTCTACCTTCCCTCGCCCCTCCTTACAAAGGCGGGGAATAGAGCGACGGCATGAAGCACGGTCCATTCCATGACACGGAATGCCTCGACGGTAATTCGCAGGGCCATATTCTAACATAACGTCACGGCGAATTTCCCCAGGGTTCCTGAATTGTTGTGTCGATTTCGGTATTTATTTACCCGACGCTAACGTCCTGGAAATCCTCCCTTTACATTGCATGACTACGCTCTTTCCTTCTTACGGAACCTCCGATTCCCGATTAGATCCCCGATTCTAACGTAGCGTTTCTGTCCCTTCTTCTTCGGCATTTTCAGGCCAACTGACTGATCTATTTCTATCCAAATTCAGAACGATTGTTCCGTTTTTACATCCAAATTCTGAATGATTGTTCAACTTTCATCTGGAATTAAGATTCCAGATACAAGGTATTGACAACTAGCTTTAACTGCGTATATTCGCTTCATGAACATCCTGTCGTCACCGGTAGACATCGTAACCGGCTTGGCTTGTGACGGAGGTATGACACGACAACAAAGTTGGAAAGCGTGACGCTCAACGACGACGTCACCACCGTAACGAAAACGCTTTGGGAGAGCTGATGTTTGTGAAGAAGCTTGCTATATTTTTATCTGTTTTATGTGTTTTAGCATCCAGTGTTGAATCAGGTTTTGCGGCTACCTCTTGTTTATCTATTTTTGATAGACAAAAAAGAGTTTTGACGACTTCTGCTGATCAACCGTATGTCCTTAGCGGACCGTTGCATATTTACCTTAAGGCGGATTGTAGCATTCCTAAAAAAACTCACAATAATCCTAAACCTAAAGCAGTTATAGAAGTAGATCAAAACGGAGTGACAGTAGAT
>VYFB01000070.1 GCA_009842645.1 Nitrospira sp. SB0677_bin_15
GCCTCGGGTTTCGCTCCGGGACGCCTTGCCCTGCATCCCGCTATCACAATAAACCAGAGGTCCCTTAAATCACGTGCTGCAAGGAAGGGCCACTGAAGAGGCCGGACCAGGTTCAACGAGTCCCATATTGATGCACAAACTCAATGGCGAACTCGACGTGCTCAACGGGTGTTTTGGGGAGAATGCCATGACCGAGATTGAAAATGTGTCCGGCCCTGTTCCCTGCCCTGTCCAGAACGTCCTTGACGCGGCGCTCAATCTCCGGCAGGGGCGCAAACAAGACCACGGGATCGAGGTTGCCTTGTACGGCAACGTCAAACCCGACACGCGCCCATGCTTCATCGAGTTCAACGTGCCAATCGAACCCCAGGACGTCGCTGCCGGCGCTACGCATGAGCGGCAGGAGCGTCGACGTTCCCGTTCCGAAATAAATGATCGGAATCCCTTGAGGTTTCAATCGATCGATAACCGATTTGACGTGCGGCAACACGTATTCGCCATAGTCGGCCGGAGACAAGCATCCCACCCAACTGTCGAATAGTTGTACGACGTCAACGCCCGCCCGGATTTGGTTGTCCAAATACGTGACGATCACGTCCGAAAGTTTGAGAAGTAACGCATGCCATTGATCAGGCCGGCCGAACATCATCTGTTTGGTATTGAGATAGTTCCGCGAGCTGCCGCCCTCGATCGCATAACTCGCCAGGGTGAACGGGGCTCCGGCAAATCCGATGAGGGGCACACGTCCGTCCAATGCCTTCTTCGTCATACTAACTGCATCGAAGGAAAAACGAAATGCGTCCGGTTCGATATGACGTAGCCGCGTCACGTCATCTTCACGTCTGACCGGATTGAAAATGACCGGCCCCTGTTCTTCCTTGAAGGCCAACTGCAACCCCATCGGTTCCAGGGGCAACAGGATATCCGCAAAAATAATGGCCGCATCCAGGTCAAAACGCTCGATGGGTTGGAGCGTCACCTCAGCGGCCAAATCGGGAATCTTGCAGACGTCAAGAATACTGTGCTTCGCCCGAACTCGCTGATATTCCGCCATGTAGCGACCCGCTTGTCGCATAAACCAGACCGGCGTTCGATCCACGGGTTCCCGGCGGCAGGCCTTCAGAAAACGATCATTAGTCATAAGGCAAGAAATTGTACGGATGAGAGGAAAAGACTGTCAATGAATCTGACAATCTTCACGACTGGAGGTTGGGTTTCGAGACTCGTTTCTTCATGTATCCCCTCTTTTTTTCTTGATTCCCGCTACTCAACTTGCTACGGTTTCTCCCGCTGTATCTCTCAGGTGACCCTTAGTCGGGTCTCCTGTCAATACAAAAGCCTGATTTCGTCATCTTGGGTCGCTCCCAAGCCTGATGAAATTGTTTTCCAACGGTAAATACGCAGGATCTTCCTTTGCCTGGGAGATACAGCAAGGCCCGGCCATGTCCGGTCGGCATTGCTTATCTCTTGTTCAAGGAAGTCCGCCGTGCCGCTGACTTGCATCCCCGTCTTTGTCGTATCACTTCCTGATTGCCTGGATCGACGCCAAGCCATTTCACAAGCCCTATCCGCTCTCGGTATCGAGTTTGAATTTGTCGATGCCGTCGATGGTCGGTATGGTCTCGATCCCCAGTATGAAGATCAGATTGACCGTGTAGAAGCACAGAGAGTCGGGCGAATCTTATCTGATGCTGAGTTTGCGTGTGCATTGTCTCATCTCACGATCTATCGACGGATTGTATCGGAGAACCTCGCCTATGCCTTAGTCTTAGAGGATGATGCCGTACCCTCTCCCCAACTCGTTGAATTCCTTGTCAATCACCATTACCGCGATGCTGACCTCACACAACTCTACACGTCACGAGCCTATGTTCGTCGGAGTGGCATTAAGGCGATTTTAAATACCTATACGTCCTATCTCTGCCTCCCTCGTGTGCCAGCCGTTTATACCGTTGCCTATACCGTGTCGTATTGGGCAGCCCTTCACTTCGTCACGCATGCCGTTCCTGTAACGACAGTAGCGGACTGGCCCACCTGCATTAACACCCTGATTGCCAAACGGCAGGTTCGGATCATCTATCCACTCTTGGCCGAACATTCAAATACCCCATCATTAATCGGCAGGTATGGACAACAAATTAACCGACAACGAAAAGCAATGCGGCGTTACTTCGGTATCTACATTCCTCCATTCCGTAGCATAGTCGATTCGTTGGTCTCAGGCCGCTCCTTTCACAAACTGATAGCGAAACGATTGCCTTAAACGGGGATAAGTCCTGCCATGTCGAGAATCAGTGTCGTGCTGCCCACCTATAATGGCACCACGCGGTTTGTTGAGAGAGCCATATCCAGCATCCTCAATCAGACCTTCCGAGACTTTGAAATGATTGTCGTAGATGATGCCTCCACGGATCAGACATTGGCCTTGATTCGCACCCTCATTCCTTCGACGCAAGTAACCCAGTACATCGCTCGTCCGGTCAATGGCGGGGCTGCCGTGGCTCGGAATCATGGAGCACGACTGGCTCATGGAGAGTTTCTGGCGTTTTTGGATCAGGACGATTACTGGCACCCGACGTTTTTGGAGGACCTGCTGGAAGCATTTGCCCAACACTCGCCAACCGTTGCCGTTATTCATGCCGATCATTGGCGCATTGACGTGACGAGAAACCGAACGAAGTATGTCTCGACGTACCGTCCCCCGTCTCGTCGGTCTCATCCCCATCATTTCCTCTGTCATGGGCACTTGTTTGCCGTGGAAGATGCCTTGTATCGGGCGTCGGTCTTTCATGGCATCGGCGGATTTGATGAATCCTTGCGCTATGGAGAAGACTCGGATTTGATCATTCGGTTGAATCAGGGATATGAAGTCCATCATTTGCCCAAAGCCTTGGTCACTCAATGCCGGAACTATGGTCTGTCGGCCTGTTCTGCAACGACGCCACCAGAAGCGGTCCTGAGTCACCAACAAGCGGTTTTGCGCAAACACGCTGCCCTCTGTTTTGAGAATCCTCAGGTTATTGGAAGCCTCCCATTCTATGAAGCCATGTTGTATCGGTCTCAAGGCAAGCACGTCTTTCGGTTGTCTCCGGAGAACAGACTTGAGGCTCGTCAGTGGTTCAAAAAGTCTCTCCAATGTAAACTCACGGGAGAAACCCTGTTCTGGTATCTGCGGTCCTATCTTCGCTAATTCACCACTCATGACTTTGTCGGATTGGATTTCTTACGTGATTGCGGTCTGATTACTCCAGTCTTATACTACACGGGTGAATGGACTTGTAAGGCCGACCCCAAAACATATTTTCCTTTTCGCTGGACTGACTGGTTTTGGAACCCTGTATGTTGTATACTACTCTTGGCCCGTTGCGGAACTGAACCTACTATTGGAAAACCTGACATTCGTAGTGGCTTTGGGCGCCGGATGGGCCACAATTCTGGGAGATACAATCATGTTTGTCGAAAAATACTTTGAAATAAAAGAAGAAAATCTTCGGCAGGAGGGTCGGCAAGAGGGTCGGCAAGAAGGTCACAAAAAAGGCCGGCAAGAGGGCAGACAAACTCTTGCCGAAGAATTCAGATCTCTGATCTCGTCAACAGACGGCGATGTCGTTACAAAGGATGATCTGCGTAAGTTACTGGAGAAAGACGACGAGTAACTCATCCCGTCACCAGATCCTGATACCGTAACCGCTTCCCACCCATCCGATAGTGCAGTAAACCTGTCCCCGACGCCTGTCCCCGACGTTTTTAATCGGGGATCTATCGGGGATCAGAGGTTCCTAAAACCACTCCTGATCGGCAGGCGGAATATCTTCCTGGGGGCTGACGGATCGACCGGCACAGGCTTCTCTGATCCGTTGACTTTGCGCTTCATAGGATGCGGCTTCGGTGGAATCGAGCAGCCTCGCGTCACCCTCCTGCAATTCAATCCGGTAATGATCGCCGTTTAGCGAAAACCACTCAATATAAGGATGGGGAGCAAGTAGAGGGTGCGGGTCAAAAGAAATCGAACTCACGGTGCCAAGTTGGGGGTTGGCCATATCGAGCAGGCGAGACGCGGCGCTGGGATCATCGGAGAATTGAGAATTCTTGAAGGAAAAAATCCGGCCGGCAATGTCCGGCTTGAAATCCCCGTTCAAATAAAATTCAATGGGACCCAAGGAAGCAAAGGTTATCGCCCCGACCACCACGCCAAGCGTACGATTGTCCAGATAGCCGTCCTTGACCCACCGATATCCACCGAATTTTTCCGCCATGACTCTTGGGCGCTCCCCTTGGCTGCGCACTAATTCGTTGACACGTTCAGCCTTTTCCTTCCCCTCCTTTGTAAGGAGGGGTAAAGGGGAGGTAAAGCTGGTGGCGGAGTGAGCAGGCAGCGGATGGCAGGCTGGACCGGTGCCCTTACATCTACACCTCTACCCCACCCGGCCTCCTCTTACAAAGGGGAGGAACAGAATACAGTCGCCACCTACACTAGCCCATCATGTCGTCAACGGATTGCTGAACACATACTGAGATGACAACCAACCTCAATACCGTGGATTTAATGAGACAGTAAATTTCAGGGCTTACACAGACGACACTTCACCTGGCGCATGACTCCCGATTGTTCCAAGGCATCCAAGGCCGTGTCTTTGTCAGGATACTCAAACCATCCGCCTTCCCAAAAATCAGACCGTGTGGGAACAGAAGGAACTTCAATGCACCGCTCCTTATGCAGAACGGCCTCATCCACAGATCTTCGAATATTGACCCAAAGAGCCATAGGTTCGTCTCAGAAATTGTAAATCTTCACTAATTTATTGAAGTTTTACGCTACCCCTTTCCGTCATTCCCGACAAAAAGAACTGGATCCCCGATTAAGGACATCGGGGACGAATCCAGGATCTTTTCTTTTCCTTCCGTTCGGGAGGAGACGACTCCGGATTCCCGCTTCCGCGGGAATGACGAATTCGGGCAGCGTCGACTATTTGCAGACCAATGTCAGTCTTCAACAAGCTGCCATTCATCTTTTTCAATCTTGACCTTTGCCCCGGTCTGGATTTTTTTCAGATCTTCACGATCAAACAGTTTCATATACCGTGCAATCCGATCAGGGTCATCAATCCGCTCAACTTGCTGCAACCCACTTGCCAACCGATACGTTCTCACCAAGACAGACATCTGCCATCCTCCAACCCTTTAGAAACCCGTTAAAATGAAGAAAACCAATTAGAACGATAAGAATTTAAAGAAGACACCCTTCGGACGTCAAGAGCGGCCCTCTTTCGGAATCCGGGGGAGAGACAGAATAATTTCATTGGGTCATGGTCAAGAACATTTTCAATCCTGTATAATAAGCCCCAACGTCACGATGTACAGGAACCGCTGATTTAAGGAACCTCTGAGTTATTGTGATAGCGGGATGCAGGGCAAGGCGTCCCGGAGCGAAACCCGAAACTTATCATCGAGATAGGTGAGGGTTGAGCGAGGACACAACGCAGCCCTGCGCCCGATAGTGCAGTAAACCTGTCCTCGACGTTCTTAATCGGGGATCAGAGGTTCCATAACAAGGGAGCATTTGATCCATGCCTGTCTATGAATATCAATGCAATACCTGTGGCCATAAATTTGAACTGCTCCAATCCGTGAACGCCAGGCCGGAAGACACGTCCTGTCCCCAATGCCATGAAGCCAACGCGCAACGGCTCATGTCCGCGTTCGCTTCCCAGATCAAAGGCGATCATAAGCCCGGATTCGGTGAAATGAAGGCCTACGACATGTATAATGAGCGAATGGACAAATTCAAAAAACTTCCGCCACTCATGGGAGTGGCCCGCGACGCTCCCGGAACGCCCATGATGACGCAGCCGACGGATTCAGGCTCCGGCTCAGATTCAGGAGAAGGTTAATAAGAAACCTTGCATGCAACACGTTCGAAATAAGACCACCTTACCAAAAATCAACGCCCTGGCGGCATTCTACCTGATTACCTTGCTGCCGCTCGGGTGGCCGGTGCTTGGCGTCGCCGAGGAACTGACCGGATCGGCCCTAATCGTGGGGAATGGGCCGGAACGGTACGCAATCGAGGCATTGGCAAAGAATTTTGAAGCGTTCCACCCCAAAACTTCTCTTGATTTCTTCTGGCACCAGAACGCCAGGCCCGTCGAAGAGGTTCGGGAAAATGGAGCGGACATCGCCGTAACGGGTCAAGCGGAAAAAGATCTTCCGTCAACCACCGTGGCCTGGGACGGCATCGCCGTCGTGACGAATTTTTCCAATGCCATTGAAGACATCACACGAGAACAATTGGCAAAAATTTTCTCCGGCGAAATACGGTTCTGGTCGCAAGTGTACGAGGAGGGCCCGGAAGCTAGAATTTCGTTGATTCACCGGACCTGGAATCAAAATATCCGCCAACCATTCGAAAAATTCCTCGGCTTTGAAAACCACAAGGGCATCCGGGCAAAGATCGTCGAAAAAGAAAATGAAACCTTCAAGGCTATCAATGGTGACATCTATTCCATTTCCTACGTCTCGATGGGACCCGCTTTGCAAGCGCGTAAAGACGGGTACGGCGTAACCCTTCTGTTCGTTGACGATATCGAACCCGAATACCAAACGGTCCTGGACGGTACCTATCCCCTTCGCCGGCCGGTGGTCTTCGTCATGAATGGCAATGCCTCTCCGGTAGCCCAGGCCTTTCTCGAATACGTGCTGTCTCCGCAAGGACAACGGGCCATCAAAATAGGCGCCAGCGGGCTCTTCCAGGACAAGACCAGTTCGGTCATCAAATATTACCCCCTCGACGGGGAGTAAGCCCGGTTTCCAGTCCCAACCCGCTCAAGAAAACTCTAGGAACCTCTATTGACAGGAGCCTTCCTATCCGTGCTAGATAGGCCCCTCACCCCGCGGTCCTCAATATTCCCTTCGGCAATCCATTGCCCGGAATGGAGACTCGTAGGGACAACGCCCTGTGGTTGTCCTGAACCAAAGAAATGATTCACCAGAGCATCCCATGTTAAAGAAAATCCTCGTGGCGAATCGTGGAGAAATTGCAATGCGGGTCATCCGGGCCTGCAGGGAACTCAACATTGCCACGGCCGCAATTTACGCGGAATGCGAAGCCACGGCGATTTACGTCAAAAAGGCCAATGAAGCGTATTTGGTCGGCCCGGGGCCGGTCCAGGGATTCCTGGATGCACAACAAATCGTCAACCTGGCCAAACGCATCGGAGCCGACGCCATTCATCCGGGATATGGATTTTTGGCAGAGAACGCCCAATTCGCCCATTTGTGTCGAGAGGCGGGCATCACCTTTATCGGTCCCTCGCCCGAAGCGTTGGAACTGTTGGGGGACAAAGTCCGGGCCAGAGAACTTGCCAAACAAATCGGGATCCCCGTGGTGCCGGGGACGGAGGGTCGCGTTGAAAGCGTCGAAGAAGGCCTGCATTTCGCCCAAGCCATCGGCTATCCGGTGATGGTCAAAGCCAGTGCCGGCGGCGGCGGACGAGGGCTTCGCGTCGTCCGTTCCGATGCAGAACTCAAAGAGGCCATGGAGTCCGGGGCGCGGGAAGCATTGGCGGCTTTCGGCAACGCCGATCTTTTTCTTGAAAAATACATTGAACGACCGCATCATATCGAGTTCCAGCTCCTCGCGGACAATGAAGAGCATATCGTGCATTTGGGCGAACGCGATTGTTCCATCCAGCGCCGCCATCAAAAGATGATCGAAATTGCCCCTTCATTGATTCTGTCCCCGCAACTGCGGGGTCAAATGGGCGATGCCGCGGTAGCTCTGGCCCGTGCCGCCGAGTTTCAAAACGCCGGCACCATCGAGTTCCTGTTGGATCAGGATGGCCGCTATTATTTCATGGAAATGAACCCGAGGATTCAGGTTGAACATACGGTCACGGAACAGATTACCACTATCGATATCGTCCAGACCCAAATCTGGATTGCCGCGGGACGTCCGCTGGTGTTCGGGCAACATGAAGTCAATCTTCAAGGCTATGCCATTCAATGTCGAATCAACGCCGAAGACCCGCAAAACGGGTTTCGTCCTTCTTCGGGCAAAGTCACGGCGTACCTCTCTCCCGGCGGGATTGGCGTGCGGATCGACGGCGCGGTGTACAAGGACTACACCGTCCCCCCCTACTATGACGCGTTGTTGGCCAAAATGACGGTCCATGGCCGGACCTGGAACGAAACCGTCCGGCGAACCAACCGGTCACTGGAGGAATTTTTGTTGCGGGGAGTTAAAACAAACATTCCCTTTCTGAAGAACATTATGGAAGAACCCGATTTCCTTTCCGGAAAATTCGACACGTCGTACCTTGACTCTCATCCGGACCTCTATGAATATGACTATGCCTTGGCACCGGAAGATCTTGTGGTGGCGCTCTCTGCCGCCATTGCAGCGTATGAAGGGCTGTAGCAACGAGTACCTTTAACGCAGAGGCAACCTATGGCAAAGAAACCGACACTCTGGGATAAATTCAAAAGACGCACCGGCGTCCCATCCCGAAAGCGACGGAAAGCCAAACGTGCGGAGACGTTTGAACTGGAAACCTCGCCGGGACGCAAAATACACCTCACGGACGTGTCGTTACGAGACGGGCACCAATCATTGCTGGCAACGCGCATGCGCACGGAAGACCTGATCCCGACGGCCGAACAACTGGATGTGATCGGGTTCTGGTCCCTGGAGGTCTGGGGAGGCGCCACGTTCGACGCCTGCCTGCGATTCCTGAAGGAAGATCCATGGGAACGGTTGCGCGCCTTTCGCCAAGCCGTCCCCAACACCAGGCTGCAAATGCTGCTGCGCGGGCAAAACCTGGTGGGGTACCGGCATTATGCCGACGACGTCCTGGAACGATTTATCGTCAAGTCCGCGGAACACGGCATTGACGTCTTTCGCATTTTCGACGCCCTGAACGACATTCGGAACCTTCAATCCGCCATCAGGGTGGTCCGGCAATGCAATAAACACGTGGAAGCCACCATTTGCTATACGGTCAGCCCGGTACACAGCCTGCATCACTTCGTGGAACAGGCCAAACGACTGGAAGATCTCGGCACGGACAGCATCTGCATCAAGGACATGGCCGGACTGTTACCGCCTTTCGAGGCCTATGCGCTCACCAAACGGTTGAAGGAAGCAGTTCGGGTCCCCATCCACCTTCATACACACTACACCTCGGGGATGGCGTCGATGTCGTCACTGATGGCGATCCTCGGTGGCCTCGACATTTTGGATACGGCCCTGTCTCCGCTGGCAGGGGGCACGTCACATCCTCCAACGGAAACCTTTATAGCGGCCCTGAAAAAGACCCCATACGACACGGGATTGGATTTATCCCAGTTCCCGCCCATCACGGAAACACTGCGAACGGCGAGAAAGAGATATCACCAATTTGAAAGCGAATACACGGGTATTGATACGGACGTGTTGTTGTCACAGGTGCCAGGTGGAATGATTTCAAACCTGGCATCCCAATTGGCGGAACAGAACGCCATAGAGAAGATGAAAGAAGTGCTGGAGGAAATTCCGCGCGTCCGCAAGGACATGGGCTACCCGCCGTTGGTCACTCCCACCAGTCAAATCGTCGGCACCCAAGCCACGCTGAACGCGATAACCGGAGAGCGGTACAAGGTCATCACCAACGAAGCCAAAAATTACTTTTTAGGTCTCTACGGTGAACCACCAGGGTCCGTGGATTCTGCCACAAAAGAAAAAGCCATAGCCGACGACACGCCGATCTCAAACAGACCGGCGGATAACCTTGCCCCTGAATTGGCAGAAGCCACCAAAGTATTGAGCGAGCATGACGTCTCGGAGGAGGACGTGTTGTCGTATACCTTGTTCCCGTCCGTGGCGTTACAATTTCTCCACGAACGGGCAAGCGGAGATTTACGACCTGAACCTCTTGAACCACTGCTGGAAGGAGGAGGGGGCGGTGGACAACAAGGGCTTCACCTTGCACCTATCGAATTTAACGTCACCCTCCACGGCGAATCGTATCACGTGCGGGTTTCAGGCTCCGGTCGAACGGTCGATGGGAAAAAACCCTATTACATCAAGGTTGATGACAAACTCGAGGAAATCTTTCTCGAACCACTACAGGAAGTGTTGGCCAGCGGACCGGATACACCCGTCCAGACCACCGCCGCACGCGACGGGACCCAAGGAGAACGCCCCAAACCCAGCGAACCTGGAGACGTCACAACACCCATGCCTGGCCGCGTCGTGAAAATCCTGGTCACGGAAGACAGTACCGTCGCGGTCGAAGAGCCGGTCATCGTGATTGAAGCGATGAAAATGGAAAACCAGGTCACCGCGCCGATTGAAGGCACGGTGAAGGCCATCTACGTCAATGAAGGCGACATGGTGAATTGCGATGAGACTTTGATCAGGATCGAATAAAGGGACTAACTACCCCTGGCACTTCCATTGATACGAAAATAGCCACTTTTGTCATTCTTGCCCCTTTCTGTCATTCCCGACATCTTTAATCGGGAATCCAGGGTCTTTGCTTTTTTCTTCGTCCGTGAAGATGCGGGACGACACGCAGGTCGTCCCCTACAAAATTCTGCGGGAATGACGGATTTGGGAGGTGATTTTCATACCAATCTCCCAATGCCTGCGCATTTTTGATGCGATTCTGATCACTTTTCGTTATATTTTAGAGCATAATTAACTCACTTTGTATGACTTTCTGATTCTTTTTGACGACATAATGGAGGCATTGTGAGTTTCACCAGACGTTTACAGCAGTTGGCCAAGCCGATTTGGGACGCGCAACTCAGGCATCCTTTTGTCGTTGCCTTGGGAAACGGCACGCTTCCCAAACGCAAGTTCCGGTACTATATCCTGCAGGATGCCCGGTACCTCGAAGAGCTGGCCCGGATATTCGCCTTGGGCGCGCAAAAGGCCCAAGACCCGGATACGGCACTTCGCTTTGCCAAACTGGTGGAAGAAACCATCGTGGTTGAACGCGGATTGCATGAAACCTATGGCAAACAATGGAAACTCACGGCGACCGACATGCGAAAGACCCCACTCGCACCGACAAATTATGCTTATTGTCGGCACATGCGAAGCGCAGCCCAAACCGGCACCTTGGCCGAACTTACGGTCGTGGCTCTTCCCTGCGCATGGATCTATTGTACGGTGGGCCAGCACCTGCTGCAAAAAGGCCCACCCTCATCCAAGCATCCCTATCGGGATTGGTTGCTGCTATACGGATCGCCGGAATTCGCCGAAGTCACCCAATGGATGCGCGCATTGGTTGATAAAGAAGCCAAACGGTCCAGCACGGACGAAAAAGAGCGGATGCGTGAAGCGTTTCTGACCAGTTCCCGTTATGAATGGATGTTTTGGGACATGGCCTGGCGTGAAGAACAATGGCCGGTCTGACCAAGCAGGACTGTCGAGCCTCTACCTCCCCTCGCCCATCCTTATCCTTCGACTACGCTCAGGACAGGCAAAGGAGGGGAAGGAACAGGCGGAAAGTGTCAACGAATTAGTGAACATTTACAATTTCCCGACATTCCCCCCTCTTGTCATTCCCGACATCTTTAATCGGGAATCCAGCGTCTTTGTTTTTCCTTCGTTTGTGAAGAGAACGACACTGGATTCCCGCCTTCGCGGGAATGACAGCAAATTGTTGGGTTACACCCACGGCTAACCCGATACTTCGCCCGATGGTCCGCCGTTCGCCCCTACGAGGGCGTGGCACATCGTCGCTCTGCTGCTTGCACACTTACCAGCTTGGACAACCGCCGGTTGGCCCTAGTCGCCCCTACCAGGTGGCCTGAATCTCGATCCCAACCGTGTGCTCCGGTTGGGCCATGGCGCTCTCCCGGCGTCCCGCCTGAAGCCCGAACGAGAGGGCCGGCGCACTCGTGGTGGCGCTGGTGCCCTCCGGCGTCAAGCGCCAGCCCACCGTGTAGGTGC
>VYFB01000020.1 GCA_009842645.1 Nitrospira sp. SB0677_bin_15
AGAATGAAGAAGGGGGGGGTGCTACTGAAGTAGCACCCCCCCCCGTCTTGACTTATTACTTTTTCGGTTCAGGTTCGGGTTCGGGTTCAGGGCAGGGTTTATCGGGAGTAGGCTCGCAGGGCGCTGGTTCAGGAGCAGGCGCAGGGTCTTCCTGAATCGTGCCATATACAGCACTCCCGGTCCCAGACTGAGCGAACACCGGAACCGTCAATACGAATAAACTCATCAATACTAGAAGCAGATATGCAGCGAGCCTCATCATGACTCCCTCCTTTTTTGAATTGTGAATACTACACACAGGGGCCAATAATCTGGCAGCAATAGAGTGAACTGTCAAGCGAAAATTTGACTCCCCTTTGAGATTCGCCTAGTGTTCGCACCGCAACGAAGAGGGCCTGTCGACCAGTCTATGTGCTCCCTTTTTCACGTTTTGCAGCGGCTACAAATACAAGGGCAAAAGACAACGACACTGGATTCCCGATTAGAAACGTCGGGGACAAGCGTCGGGAATGACGGATAAATAACAAAGACAAGAGAAGCGACCCTGAATCCTCCATAAAAAATAGCCTGTCCTTGACGTTTGTAATCAAGGATCGAGGATGATAGATGAATACAAAGGCGGGGAATCGGAAAGGCGTGACTGCATTTGGCCGTGAAACGAAAATCCTCAGCACGATCGAGTCAGCAGGCATTTCTGCCTGGGTTGCGGCCGTCGGGTGTGCCGCTGGTGGCCGTGATCGGGCGACCGAACGTGGGGAAATCGACCCTGTTCAACCGGATACTGGGAACCAGGAACGCCATCGTGGACGACCGGCCGGGCGTCACACGCGACCGGATTTACGCCGAGTGTACGTATCAGGGCCGTCGCTTTCAACTTGTCGATACCGGTGGGCTGGACCCTACCGCCACCGACGGCATGCTCGGGCTCATCCGGCGGCAATCGCAAACCGCCCTCACCGCGGCTGATATTCTGCTCGTCATCATGGACGGCCGCGCCGGCCTCACGCCAGTAGACCGCGAGATCGTGGACGGGCTCCACGGGGTGGATAAACCCACGTTCTGGGTGGTCAATAAAATCGATACCCCGACGCTGGCCCCTCTGCTGGCAGACTTCCACGCTCTCGGCAAGGACGTGCTGTTCCCCGTGTCAGCGGAACACGGTAACGGGGTGGACGACCTGCTTGAAGCATTCCTGCATCTCCTGCCGGCACAGGATGAGGACCTGACGGAAACCGCCACGACCCGGGTGGCTGTGGTGGGACGGCCTAACGTGGGCAAGTCCACGCTGGTGAACACTATCCTGGGAGAAGAGCGCGTTCTCGTCAGCGACGTACCGGGCACCACGAGAGATCCCGTGGACACGCAACTGGAACGTGAGGGTCAATCATTTCTATTGACGGACACGGCAGGACTGCGGCGTCGCGGTCGCGTGGAGCCGGGCATCGAGGGCTATAGCGTCGCCAGAACCATGAGAGTGTTGGGGCGTTCGGACATCGGAGTGTTGTTAATTGATGGGGTCGAAGGGGTCACGGACCAGGACACCAAAATTGCCGGGCTCATCCAACGACAAGGCCGGGGCTGCGTCATGCTTGTCAACAAATGGGACCTGCGCCGGAATCAACCCGACGCCAAAAAGCAATTTTCTCTGGAGTTACAGCGACAGTTTCCCTTCTTTACCTTTGTGCCCGTGGTCTTCGGGTCAGCGCTTTCGCCCAAGACCGTCGAGCACGTGTTCAGTACGGTTACCCGGGTCATGGACGCGTTTTCATATAGGGTACCCACCGGTCGCCTCAATCAATTTCTCCAAAAGGCGCTGACGGACAATCCACTTACCGTGAAAAAAGGAAATCCGCCGAAATCGCTCTATATGACCCAAGTCGCGACCAAACCGCCCACGTTCGCACTGTTCGCGGGAAAATCGGCCGTGATCACCCCCGCGTACCTGCGTTACCTGGAAAACCAACTCCGGGCCACGTTCGGGTTCGAGGGCACACCGTTACGGATTCTGGTACGCAAGAAAGGATAGGGGATGATTTTTCTCCAATTTTTGAACAAAAAGGCGTTGATATGCGCCTGGGTATCGATATGGCCAATTTTTCCATTTCAAAATCTGTAGATCGCATTATTCTTATCTATAATTCCTAAAAAATGAAAAGAAAGAGAAAGCTTCCGGATTCTCCCGTTCGTAAGAATGACAGAAGGAGAAGACAAGGCCTCCCCCTCTGTCATTCCCGACAGCTTTCATCGGGAATTCAGGGTCTTTTCTTTCACCTCGGATTGTTCTTCAATAAGCTGGATAGATTCCGACTCTGTCCATAACAGGAAAACTGCTAATAACCCATGCCGACGCTGCACTGGCTGACCCGTGACGATGACCTTCGCGCGGCTTTGCGCGTGCCGTATCAGTTGTTGAAAGAGGGGACCAAGTTATCGGCGGAGGAGCCGGACGCGGGGAATATGCTGATTCAGAGTGATAATAGTAATGCATGGCCAAGGGGTTGAGCAACGAGATACTCACGTCGTCTGTACGCCCAAAGAGGATTTCCTCGTAGTCATCACTGCATACATTCCCACAGAGTACGAGTGAGAGCAAGACTTGCGGACAAGGAGACCACAATGAACTGCATCTACTGTCAAGGGCACATGAAGCACTCGAAGGCACCCTTCCACGTCGACCGCAACGGCTATCACTTGGTACTCGACACAGTCCCGACCTGGGTTTGCCACCAGTGCGGTGAGGCATACTTCGAGGAGCGCGAAGTCGACGCTATTCAGAGCGTCATTAAGAGGCTCGACGGCTTCTTTAAATAGTCACGCTGGAATGGAAAATGAACCTGCGGGTATTGTGGGAGCGACAAAACCGTTCCCGCTACACACAAAGAAGATGCCGTATTGGCAACGACTTGCCGTCACTACCCCAGCATTCGCACGAGCAAGTTTTTGGAAAATTCTCTTTGCCGCCACGTAAATTAAGTGATCGCAACTGGCACACGAAGCGCAAAACACGGTGAAATAAACGACGTTCTTGACGGAAAGATGGTGGTAAAGTACTTGTCGTATCGGGAATGGATCAAATGAATCTTAGCTTGGACCGTTGAACCATCGATGTGCAAGTGCCCGAAGCAGAGGAGAAAGTGGCCCGCTGAGAAATTCCACCCTCCTCTCTTCAATGTTCGTGCGGTGGATTACTCTCTTGCCTTCAGGGTTTTTAGGTAAATCGGGCTGCCGTTTTTGATCGCTCACTGCGATGTGCGTGGGATGTCACCCTCAAGTCTTGTCATCGCCTTCTTAAAATATTGATTCACGCAAGCGATGTTCCACACGTGGGATGGCAATAATTCTCTCTTGAGCGGAAGAATTTTTAGTTGATCCGGTGGGGTATACATATCTGCTAAATGATCAAAAAAAGTTCTGCTGGATAAGTCCTCAGGAACGGCAAAATTTCTTATAAAAGAAATAGTATCTCCATGGATAATAATTCCTTGATCAGCTTCTGCCAATTCATCGAATTCTTCATCGAAGACGAATGAATCCGGCAATTCTTTATGAATCATTTTTTCTTCTGTTAGCGGGTCCATTTCCACCCTAGACTTTAGAAGGTAAGAACATAAATTGGGCTAAGAAGTATAGATATTCAATGAAAATACGTCAATTTGCTGATTATAACCGCCAAAATTCGACGTGTCTTATAATTCGGAAACAAAAAAGCCCAAAGAGCTTTTGGCTCTATGGACTATAAGTGTATTTCAATCCCTCCTCCTTTGGAGATTATAGGAGCGAAAGCACGAATCTGTCAAGTCTCATTTATGATATTAAGTATCTTTATCAAATATTGCAGACATCAATGCAAATAACGGATACGTGAGACGAATCGGCCGAGTCTGCGTGGAATGGCTACTGTACAACACCCGTTCGGCCCTCGAACCCTCCAACGGCAGTTTGGAATATACTCTGACGATCTATTTGGGAGTTGATGATGTTGGAATTTGACGATACGCCAATTGACTCGCCCGACGACGACAAATAGTGACGGAATTTCGAGGCTTCGTGACATCGTGTGACGTTGTCTTTTTGGAGAGAAGATTATGAAACAGCAATCCATGAACATCACCAGCATGACCGCCTTCCGCCTCTTGTACGACAATATCCACGATTTCAAGTCCACTGCTATGTACGTCGAGTCAGAGATCAAACGCCATGGTATACGCAATGATAGCTACGACGCAGTTCCGGGCATGCAAAACCGCATCCACCACGACATGTGGGTATCGATGAAGACAGTCTCACATTTCAACTTGGGGATAGCCTTGGAGTTAATGCTCAAATTACTTCTCTCTCTCAACAACATCCCTATGCCGCATAGCCACTACCTGACCAAGCTGCACGATGCCATCCCGAAGAAGTACCAACAGCAGCTTGAGGATACATATCAGAAAAGCAAAAGTTGTTTTCCAGACGACTACAAATTGATAGCATTCATCAACGCGGCATCGTCTAACCCCCTATCCCAATCTCCCCCGACGAACCGAGAAATTTTGAATCTCAGGGGTTTCTTTGAGTATCTCGACGAGGACGTCATGCTGTGGGAGAAACGTTACTCATGGGAACTCGTGGAGAAAAAATGTTGGCGTCATTACCTCAGTGACATATCAGTGTTCGTAGAACTCATCAACCGCGTAATGCAGGGAATCAAGAGAGACTAACTTGGTTGGACGAGCCTGAGTCCAGATGGGCCAAGACTCTGTATTAAGAGGTGGGCCAGTCAAGTATATATGGCCTTAAATAAACAAATGAAAAGAAAAAGAAAGACTCTGGATTCCTGCTTTCGCAGGAATGACGGATTAAAGCTATTTGCATCCCTTGCTGTCATTCCCGACAGCTTTCATCGCGAATCCAGGGTCTTTTCTTTCACCGCGGATTGTTCTTCAACAAGCCTGACACATTCCGGTTCTGTCCATGCCAGGAAGACCGCTAATAGCCCATGCCGACACTGAACTGGCTGACACGTGATGATGATCTTCGCGCAGCTGCGCGCGTGCCGTATCGGTTGTTGGAAGAGGCGGCCGAATTATCGGCTGGGGAGCCGGACGCGGGCAACATGCTGATTCAGGGCGATAACCTGGAGGCGTTGAAGGCGCTCTTGCCGTTCTATGCCGGGCAGGTGAAGTGCATCTATATTGACCCACCGTACAACACCCGCTCGGCCTTCGAGCACTACGACGACAATCTGGAACATACGCAATGGCTGGCGCTGATGTGGCCGCGGCTGGAACTGTTGCGTGAGTTGCTGACCGAAGACGGCTCGATTTGGGTTTCGATTGATGACAATGAAGCACATTACTTGAAGGTCATCATGGACGAAATATTCGAGCGGCGGAATTTTATTTCTAATATAATCTGGCAGAAGAAATTCTCTCCACAAAATGATGCCAAATGGATTAGCGATAGCCACGACCACATTGTCTGTTTTGCAAAAAATAAGCTTACTTGGAGACCGAACAGACTGCCACGCTCCGAAAAAATGGATAAACGCTACAAGAATCTTGACAATGACCCAAGAGGTCCTTGGATTTCGACAGACCTTACCCGTGCAGAACATCGTGATAGAGATTATTGGCCTATCGAAACCCCAGCCGGGAGAACGGTTTTTCCTGCAAAGGGAAGAAGCTGGAGCCGGCCTGCCGAGAACATTGAGAAGCTCAAGAGGGAGAATCGACTTTGGTTTGGCCCCAAAAAAGACCGCATGCCAAGACTAAAGAAATTCCTGGAAGAAATGGACGAAGGACTGACACCGCAAAGCTTATGGCACTGCTCTGACGTTGGCCATAATCAAGAAGCTAAACGGGAAATTATTAGTCTCACCCTTGCGACTGTTTTCGATACCCCCAAACCTGAACGCCTCATTCAACGTATTCTCCACATCGCTACCAACCCCGGCGATCTCGTGCTTGACTCCTTTCTCGGCTCCGGCACCACTGCGGCGGTGGCGCACAAGATGGGGCGTCGCTATATCGGCGTTGAAATGGGCGAGCATGCGGTGACGCATTGCGTGCCACGGCTGCAAAAAGTCATTGACGGCGAACAGGGCGGTATTTCCAAGTCCGCCGGGTGGCAGGGCGGCGGGGGCTTCCGGTTCTATCGGCTCGGCCCTACCGTGTTCGATGAGCAAGGACAAATACGGCAAGACATTCGTTTTCCCACGCTGGCCGCGCACGTGTGGTTCAGTGAGACACGGCGTCCATGGAACGGCAAGGGCGACTCGCCATTGCTGGGCCTGTGCGATGACCGCGCCTATGCCTTGCTCTACAACGGCATCCTGGGTGACAAGCGACCGGCCGGCGGCAACGTGCTGACCCGTGCGACCTTGGCGCGGATTCGGGATGAAATTGACCGGATACAAGCTGATTTCAACGGCTCGGTGACGATCTATGGGGAGCAATCACGCCTCACACCGGCAACGCTTGACCGGGAAGGCATTGTCTTCAAGCAGATGCCGTATGACGTGAAGGCAAGCAGATGAGGACAGGAGTTCAAGGTCGTTTGTCCCCCTCACCCTAGCCCTCTCCCGCCAGGGGAGAGGGAATGGGAGGTGCAAGAAGACGGGTCGTGCAACTCAAACAATATCAGACTGACACGCTCAACACGTTGCGGCGCTTTTTTGAGCATGCTCGTCTTGCCGGGGCGAAGGCTGCTTATGAGGCGATTACTGCTGAGCCGGAGCAGGCTGGGCGGATTGGACGTTATGCCGGGACGTATGTGCCACTGGGCGAACTGCCGGACGTCCCTTACGTCTGCCTGCGGCTGCCGACGGGCGGGGGCAAAACCGTTCTTGCCGCGCACTCCATCGCGATTGCCCGCGATGCCTGGGTGGAAAAGGACTATCCCCTGGTCATCTGGCTGGTACCGACCGACAGGATTCGCCAGCAGACAACCGAAGCGTTGAAGCATCCCCGTCATGCGTACCGGCAGACGTTGAACGATGCGTTCGACGGCCGGGTACGAGTGTTCGATATCGCCGACTTTACGCACATCCGGCCGCACGACCTGCGCGACCACTGCTGCATCGTGGTTGGCACCATCCAGACTTTGCGCGTCACCAATACCAGCGGCCGTAAGGTCTATGCCCACAACGAAAACCTGGAGCCGCATTTCTCCGGCGTTAAAGATACGACGCAGGGCCTGGAACAATCGGCAAACAGCGGGATCAAGTTTTCCTTTGCCAACCTGCTGCACCTCCACCGGCCGTTAATGATCGTGGACGAGGCCCATAACGCCGTCACCGGACTGACGCGGGACATGCAGGCACGTCTCAACCCCGGCGCCATCATCGAGTTCACGGCCACCCCGAAGTCACAGTCGAACATCCTGCACAGTGTCTCGGCTCAGGAATTGAAGCAGGCCGAGATGATCAAACTGCCGATCATGCTGACCGAACACACCTTGTGGCAAAACGCGGTCAACGGAGCAATTGCGGCCCGTGCTTTGCTGGACAAGACGGCCAGGGATGACCCCGATTACATCCGGCCCATTGTCCTGTTTCAGGCCCAACCAAAAAACGAGGAAGTGACGGTTGACGTTCTGAAGAAACACTTGATGGAAGTCGAGGACGTTCCTGAGTCCGCCATTGCCGTCGCCACCGGCGATATGCGGGAACTGGACGGCATCGACCTGTTTGACCCAGACTGCCCGATTGAATACGTCATTACCATCGAAGCATTGAAAGAAGGCTGGGACTGTTCCTTTGCATACGTCTTCTGCTCGGTCTCGCGTATCAGAAGCGCAGTGGACGTGGAACAGATCCTCGGCCGGGTGCTGCGGATGCCGTATGCCTCTCGGCGTAAGGCCGCGGAGTTGAACCGCGCGTATGCCTTCCTGTCCGAACCTGAAACCGGCATAGCTGCCCGCGCCCTGGTCGATAAGCTGGTAGCCATGGGCTTTGAGGAAGACGAGGCGCTCGACAACATTGAACCGGTCCGATCAGAACTTGACGACGACGGTCTGTTTTCGCCGGACGAGTTTCGGCAACCGACTTTCAGGCACATCCTGACGGCTACGCCGGAAGTCGCCGCTGCACTGGGAAAGATACAACTCGCAGGTCTGACGGTGAGTTCGACTGAAGGAGGTGTGCTCGAAATTGCCGTCACCGGACGTACAAGCGACACGCTGGCTCAAGCGTACAAACAGCTTTCTCCGGCTGAACGCGAGGCGCTTGCTGATGTCTTCGCGCAACACCAACTCGAGGCGAAGATGCGGTTATCCCCGGCCGAACGTGGCGAAACGTTCAACGTTCCGCGTCTTATGACGGAAATCCAGGGTCAGTTGGAGTTTGCCGATACCGACGTCTTCATGGAGTTTCACGACTGGTCGCTGTTGAACCACCCGGCCAGATTGAACGAGCATGAATTTGCCATCCGTGAAACCGCCCTTGGCTTTGAGATCGACTTGGACGGGAATCGACTCACCTACCGGTTCGCCGGTGAACAGGAACAATTGAGCTTAAACGTAGACGTGGATGGTTGGTCGCAAGAGGCGCTGGTCCTGTGGCTCGACAAGCAGGTGCGTCAACCCGACGTGGGTCAGGCCGAACTGATTAAGTGGCTGTCCGGTCTCGCCGCCCACCTGATCAACGCTCGCGGCCTTCACGTCTCCGCGCTCATGCGCTGCAAGTTCATCCTTGCTCGAAAGATACGCGACAAGATCGACGCGATTCGCCGGCAGGAACGCAACAGTGTGTATCAAGCCCGCCTCTTTGCACCAGGTGCCAAGCCCGAGGTCTCGTTCGAGACCGCGTTTATCTTCCGGGACGGCATGTATCAAGGAGAACATTGCTACCGTGGGCATTGGCAGCCCAACAAACATTTTCTTGGCTCCCATGCCGTGCCGGCTTTTGACGGCGCAGACGATGGGGAGGAATTCCAGTGCGCCCAAACCCTCGACAACCTGCCCCAAGTGAGATTTTGGATACGCAACGTGGCGCGGCATCGGTCATCTTTCTGGCTGCCAACGGCGACGGATAAATTTTATCCCGACTTCGTGGCACAACTGGAAAACGACCGCCTGCTTGTCGTCGAATACAAAGGCGCGCATATTGCTGACAGTTCTGACACTGGGGAAAAGCGGGCAATCGGCGAATTGTGGCAACGCACAAGTAACGGCAAGGGGGTCTTCGTCATTGTCGAGCGAAGCGTCCACGGACGCGACATGCGCCAACAGCTGCTGGACTGCATCGGGAGCAGGGGGAAAAATTGAAGGGAATAGGATAGATGGCGAAACAATCCTGTCAGAGGCACTGACGCCACAAACAGCCCGCTTCCAACTCAGGTCTTACCTCCCCCCATTAGGGCACTTCTGTAACTTGTCATTTTTTTCTCTGTTAACATATACTCTCAGTATGGCTCCCCCAACAGACAAAAGAATGATTCACAGTACATTGACACCCTCCTTTACGTTCGATAAAGAACTAAATGAGCAATCAAATGCTGACGGGGTTTTTGTCTACGGCGATAAAATTTCTCCGAATGAACCCATTCACTTTAGAAGAAATTTTGCCATTCCCGAAGATTTTCAACATAAAACTTTCCTTGACTATTGGTCAGATATTTATTCCCATCCGGACCAGATAGAGAGCCTTCCATTAAAAAGAAATTTCTTTCTGTCTTATTTATGGAACATTTACCGTGTGAATGCCCTTTTTAAAAAAGCATTTGAAAACCTTCCTCGAGTTGATGAATCCAAAAATGACGACCCGCAAAGAAGAACTGCCTGAATCCCAGCCCGAACCTGAACATATTCAGAGACTCCTACAATCGCCACCTGGAGAGCCAGGGGCACTCATAGAGTTTCGTATAGGACCACTTCCACCACCTAACGAACTGCAGCAGTATGAAAAAATCTTGCCAGGTTTCACCGACAGGAGCATGAAGATCATAGAAGATGAGCAAAGGGCCCAAACCAATGTACAGAATCAAATGCTCAGCAATGAAAGACTTAGGATAAATTGGTCTGGTGTCACTACCATTTTGGCAATTATTTCAGGTGTGGTTCTTGCCTGGCTAGGCTATCCTTTGCCGGGGGTAGTATTTGGTCTAGGTGGAACCCTCTTCGGTACCATTCGATTCATAATTAGACGTTTTTTCAATGGACAGGGATAGAATTTATTTCACAGCTTAAGTTAAGCAAGATAAGACAATGAAGTATATGATTTGCTACGACTTACAGAGGCCTATTCAAGACTATCCAACTCTCTATAGGGTGCTGATAGAGAACTTTAATGCCAAACGCGTTCTTGAATCTCAATGGGTCTTTCGCCGAATTAACACAAATGCTGCTGGCTTACGAGATTATTTCAAAAATTTTTTAGACAGCAATGACCGCCTCTTGATTGTTTCCCTCGACAATTTTGAATGGGCTGGATGGAATCTTGTTTCTAAGATTAGTGAATTGTAAATTGCTCGTTAAAAGTTCGAGTGATTCACCTTTTTCTTTTGATTCTTGTTCCAGGTGAAGCCAGCCTTGCCGCCAAAACATTTTCATGTTGCCCTCCTTGTGCTCGCAATTTAGTCCTGTCTTTGTTTCACTTTTATTGCTACCCCATAAATTGCCTAGGACTGGCTATAAACCTCTTTTTTTATGCCAAGGAAACAGCGCGGCGAATCAAACGAAAGGGCTTAGATGACCAAAAAATACGACGCGAGTGAGATTTTGGTTTTGGAGGGGATTGATCCGGTTCGCCGGCGGCCGGCGATGTATATTGGGGGGACGGACAAAACCGGGCTGCATCATCTCGTGTGGGAAATTCTGGATAATGCCATCGACGAGGTTATGAACGGATATGCCACGACGATCACGGTCGAACTCGACAAGAACGGCGGCGGCATCCGCGTTACTGACAATGGACGCGGCATTCCGGTGGACCGGCACAAGCAGCATAAAAAGTCGGCGCTTGAAATTATCATGACGACGCTCCACGCCGGGGGGAAATTCGAAACCGGCAGCTACATTCACTCGGGCGGGTTGCACGGAGTTGGCGCCTCGGTGGTCAATGCCTTGT
Organism: Nitrospira sp. SB0677_bin_15; assembly: GCA_009842645.1. Classification (GTDB taxonomy): domain Bacteria; phylum Nitrospirota; class Nitrospiria; order Nitrospirales; family UBA8639; genus Bin75. The sequence continues at coordinate 11,051 of VYFB01000020.1, forward strand.
CCGATCACCTGGAAGTCACGGTCAAACGGCACGGGTACGAGTGGCAACAACAATACCGGGCCGGCAAACCCCTGGAACCGGTCACCAAGGGGAACGCCGTGCGAGGCACGGGCACGTCGGTGTATTTTCGTCCGGACCCGGCGATTTTCGGGAAACAGACGACCTTCGACTCCACCCTGCTGCGCCATACCCTCGAGGCCAAATCCTACCTGCACAAGGGACTCAAGATCACCTTCAAGGACGGCCCTTCGCAGCACACACACGACTTTGTCCACGAACAGGGCATTGAAGAATATCTCACTAAACTCGTCAAAGATCGCAACCACAAACCCACTGCGGATTTCGTGTTCTATCTGGAACGCCGGTTGGACGACAACGGCAAACCCACCACGGCTGACGACGGCTTCGCCATGGAAGTCGCCCTGCAATGGACGGATGAACCAGCGGAATTCGTCCGGAGTTACGTCAACGGCGTAGCCACACCGAACGGCGGTGCCCATGAGTCGGGGCTGCGTAGCGGCATCGTGAAAGCCGTGCGTCAGTACATGGAGACGCACAACCTCGCACCGAAAGGGCTCAGTATCCAGGCAGAGGACATCCGCGAAGGCATGGCCTGCGTCCTGAGCGTGCTCATCCTGAACCCGCAATTTCAGGGGCAAACCAAGGAACGGCTCAATAATCCCGAGGTTCAGGGACTCGTGGACAACGCGCTGCGCCCGTCCCTGGAAAACTTTCTGCACGAAAATCAATCCATTGCCGAAACCCTGGTCGGCCGCATGATTCTGGCGGCGCGCGCGCGGGAAGCCTCCCGTGAGGCGTCGAAGGCCGTCATCCGAAAATCCGCGGTGAGTCATCGCCTGAACCTGCCGGGCAAGCTGGCCGACTGCCAAAGCACGGACCCCGAACACAGCGAGCTGTTCGTGGTGGAAGGTGACTCCGCCGGCGGTACCGCGAAGCAGGGCCGCGACTTGAAAACCCAGGCGGTCTTCCCGATCCGGGGCAAAGTGCTGAACACCGAGGACCTCACCTTGGGCAAAGTGGTCGAAAACAAGGAGTTGGCGGATTTGGTCAAAGTCCTGGGCTGCGGAATCGGGCGGGACTTTGATCTCAAGAAATTGCGCTACCACAAAATCATTCTACTCATGGACGCAGACGTGGACGGCTACCACATCAGCACCCTGCTGCTCACCTTCTTTTTCCGGCACGTCCCGGACTTGATCAAACACGGATACGTGTACATTGCCCAACCGCCGTTGTACCGCATCGACGTGGGCAAGGCCGTGCATTGGGCCGGAACGGATGAAGAGAAAGACCGCATCCTGACCGAAACCGGGAGCCGGGCCACGCCAATCATCAGCCGGTTCAAAGGTCTCGGCGAAATGTTTCCCCAGCAACTCAAGGAGACGACACTCGACCCTGCCACGCGCCGGCTCCTCAAAGTCGAACTGCACAATGAACTCGACACCGACCGCACCTTCACCGAACTCATGGGCAAACGCACCGAAGCCCGGTATGAGTTTCTGATGGCCAACGCCGCCCTCGCCGATAATCTGGACGTGTAATCCCACGGGACGGTACAGGGGGCCGTCCCCTACGTTCATCATCCATGTTTGTGATTGACTGTCAGGGGAAGCCCCACGATAATGGCGGAACGGTCTATAAGAAAATGCATTGCACTGTTGCTCCTTAACTAAAAAAGCGCGTTTCGATGAAGAAAAAATCTCCCGAACCCTCCGAAAAACCACGTAGCGAACCTGAAATTCAAAAACCGGCCAACTCCATCTCCAACCAGCCCATTGCAATCGTGGGGATGGCCTGCCGGTTTCCCGGCGCGCCGGACCTCTTGGCCTTCTGGCATCTGCTCGAAGCCGGAGTGAACGCGGTGTCGGAAGGCGTACCAGGTTCCGGTTCCGGACGCGTGGGGCAATTGTTCCCCGATGCGGTTGAGAGCAAAGCCTGCCGGTTCGGCGCGTACCTCGACGGGCTGGATTTGTTCGATGCCGCGTTTTTCCGCATTTCGCCCGTCGAGGCGCAACTGCTGGACCCGCAGCAGCGACTGATGCTGGAAACGAGTTGGCTCGCACTCGAAGACGCGGGAATGGATCCTGATCGGCTCAGGGGCAGCCGCACCGGGGTCTACGCGGGAATCAGCAACAACGAATACCGGCGGCTGATTTTGGCCTCCAACGACTCAGCCGACCCTGCCGCCAGCCTGTATACAATCACCGGCACGTCCTATAACACGGCCATCGGCCGGGTGGCTTTCGCACTGGGTCTGGAGGGCGCAGCGATGGCTGTGGACACAGCCTGCTCATCCTCACTGGTGGCAATCCATCAGGCCGTAACGGGCTTGCAGCGGGGCGAGACGGATCTTGCGCTTGCCGGAGGGGTCCACACGATCCTGTCCGGCCGCCTCCTGGAACTCCGCGCGAACGCCGGGATGTTGTCGCCGGACGGACGGTGCGCGACGTTCGACGCCGCGGCGAACGGGTACGTGCGGGGCGAAGGCTGCGGCATCGTGGTCCTGAAGCGGTTGAGTGAGGCCGAAGCGGACGGCGACCGGATCTGGGGGGTGATCCGGAGCACGGCTTTGAATCAGGACGGGGCAAGCCCGGGCCTGACAGTCCCGAACGGGATGGCACAGGAGCGGTGCATCGAAGAGGCATTGCGTCGCGCTGGAGTTCTGCCTTCGCACGTGGACTACGTGGAAGCGCATGGGACCGGCACGATCGTGGGCGACCCGATCGAGCTGCAAGCGATGGGAACGGTGTACGCCAAGGGACGCGAAACGGAACGACCATTACTGATCGGTTCGGTGAAGACCAACTTCGGCCACCTGGAGTCGGCGGCTGGAGTCGCGGGTCTGATCAAGGTGATTCTGGCGATGCGCCGTGGTGTGATTCCAAAACATCTGCATTTCCAAAATCCGACTCCGCAAGTGGACTGGGACCGGCTGCCCTTGCAAGTCACGTCAGTTCCGACAAACTGGCCACCCCATTCAGATCGTCCCTCGTTAGCTGGGGTGAGCGGATTCGGATGGTCGGGCACGAACGCGCACGTGATCGTGGAAGAGTACCCCATTCGGAATGCCGCCGGAACCGCTGAACAATATTGGCCTGCCGGTGCCGCGCAACCCGTGGCTGCGGCGTTGCCGGAATCGATGGCAACCCTCCCAATGGTCAAGGAAGGACTCGCCGCGCGTACAACACGATTGCTGCCCTTGTCGGGGAAATCGGACGAGGCACTGCGGGACCTGGCGAAGCAATACCTGTCGTGGCTCGATGAACATGCGCTTTCATCATGGGACGCTGCTGATCCATTGCTTGCGGACATGACGTGGACCGCCGGCATCGGGCGGAGTCATTTCAGTCATCGCGCGGGCGTGGTGTTCCACGACGCCGCATCGCTACGGGATCAACTGAAACAATTGGTGGAAGCGAACGAAGGACCGGGGCCACGGACGGCGACCAAGGTGGCGTTCGCTTACACCGGCCAGGCCAGCCAATGGATCGGGATGGGAGAGGCGCTCTATGCGAGCGAGCCGGTAGTGCGGGCGGTGCTGGAACGTTGCGACGCGGTGTTACGGGAAACGCGGGACGCCTCGTTGCTGGACGTGATGTTCGGGCGGGCCGGGGTCGCAGGGATAAGCTTGCACGACATGGCGTGGACGCAGCCGGCGATCTATGCGCTGGAATGCGCGCTCACGGCGCTGTGGGCGAGCGTGGGAATTCGACCGGACGTCGTGGTGGGGCACAGCCTGGGTGAACTGGCCGCGGCGCAGGCCGCGGGCGTGTTCAGTTTGGAGGATGGACTGCGGTTTGCCGCAACTCGAGGGGCGCTGATGGCGGCCCTGCCGGAAGCCGGTGCGATGGCCGCGGTATTTGCGCCGGCGTCGCAAGTGGCAGCGACCGTGCGTGAGCAAAACGCGAAGACCGGAGGCACGGGCGTGAGCATTGCTGCGGACAACGGGGCTCACCAGGTGATCAGCGGCACGGTCGAGGCGGTTGAGGCAATATCGGAACGCTTTCTCTCCGAAGACCTCCTGGTCAACCGGCTGAACACGACACTGGGGGCCCACAGTGCCTTGGTTGAGCCTATGCTGGGCGATCTGGAAGCGGCTCTGGACGGTGTGGCAATCCACTCTCCCTCCTTGACCCTGGTCAGCAATCTGACGGGCCATGAGATCGAGCCCGGTGAGATGCTGGATGGGGACTACTGGAAACAACATGCCCGGCAGCCAGTGGCGTTCGCCTCCGGTGTCAGGACGTTGGCAGAACTCGGGGTCGATCTGGTGATGGAAATCGGGCCGCATTCCGTGCTCGGGCCGATGGTGTCCCTGAGTTGGCCGGAGTCGGAGCGGACACCATCACCAGTCGTGCTATGGAGCCTACGCCAACCATCCGGCAATGCCCCTGCAGACGGCTCCACGTTCGTGAAGGCAGTGGCCGGAGCGTATGCCGCGGGACTCCCGATCTGTTTTGCAGGACTGTTCGCAGGAGAGACACGTCGCCGGATCTCGTTGCCTGGCTATCCGTTCCAGCGCGAACATCACTGGATCGAAGCTCCGAAGCGGCGTCGCCGGAGCGCGGGGCATCCGCTGCTGGGCATCCGTCATGAATCCGCTCGGGGCGAGATCACGTTTGAGACGGAACTGTTTCCGTCGGATCCGGCGTGGATGAACGATCACCGCGTTTTCGAACGGGTGATTGCACCCGGGGCACTCTACGGCGCCATGGCGACCGCAGTTTCCCTGAACGAAGAGGGCGGACCGGTGATGGTCGAGGATTTTCTGATGCAGAATGCGTTGGTCTTCCCCGAGAGCGACTCCGAGGACAGAACAGGCGAACGGGGTCGGATAGTGCAGGTGCTGCTCGATGATTCCGGGGAGAAACCGGGACGCCGCGTCCAGATCCTGAGCAAAGGGAATACCGGCGAGGGATGGACGCTGCACGCAGAAGGCCGGATCTCATCAGGATTCCTCACACCGGAAACCGGAACAAGAGTGGACCTGGAAAGCCTGAAGGCCGGTCTGTCGCCGATAGACGTATCAGCCTTCTATCGCGCCAAGACCGGAGTCGGGATCGATCTCGGTCCGTCGTTCCGCACATTGGTGAGGGTCTGGTCACGGCCAGGCGAGGCATTGGGGGAAGTGACGTTCCCGGAAGCGCTCGGCCAAAACGGAGTCGACGCCCACCCGCTCCTGTTGGATGGTTGCTTCCAGGTCATAGGAGCAGCGCGCAATCCGTCCGGGGCCGAAGACGGAATCACCTATCTGCCGTTCGGGTGGGAACGGTTGTGGCTGACGGGGCGGCTACCGGATCAGGTCGTCTGTCACGTGCGTATGCGTGAGGCGAGCCGGGGGCCGGCTGAGGAAACCGGCGAGCCGCCGGAAGTCCTGGTCGCCGACCTTCATCTCTACGACGCAAGCGGGACATTGCTCGGTGAGTTCACCGGATACACGGTGAAGCGAGCAACGAGGGCGGCGCTGCTGTCAGCAGTCGAAGAGATTCAGGAATTGCTGTACGAGGTTGTATGGCAGGACCGCGCACTGGCGCCGGGCATGCCGTCTGCGGATTTCCTCACGAGTCCGTCAATCATTGCAACCCGGTCCTGGCCGTTCACCGAATACCTGGCTGCCGAAGGCGTCGAAGCCGGAGATCGGGCCGCATTGCTGGAAGATCTGGAACGGTTATCGTGGTCCTATGCCCTCATGACCTTGGACAAGCTGGGCTGGGAACGCACCGTAGGTGAGACCGTGGACTCAGGGGCATTGCGTCAACGTTTCAAGGTCGGAGCGGAACACGAACGCCTGTTCCGTCGCATGCTGGAGATGCTGGTCAAGTCCGGCGTGCTGGAAGCGACGAACCACGGTTTCGTCGTCAAGGTCGGAACCGGGGATGCGTTGCCGGACAAAGCGAACGGCGGTCCCGACGAGTTCGCGAGCCGGATGACTGCGCAATACCCGCATGGGTCGAACGAGATCGGACTGTTCCGGCGCAGTGCCAACGCCTTGGCGGAGGTACTGCTCGGCCACGTGGACCCGCTAACGCTGCTGTTCAGCAGTGGGGAACCGACCGCGGCCGACCTGTACCTGAAAGCTCCGGTGGCGCGAGCGGCAAATAAGATGCTGGCGAATGCCGTTGCGGCGCTCTTGGATGGACTGCCTGACGCAAGGAGTCTGCGGGTCCTGGAGATCGGCGCCGGTACAGGGTCGGCCACAGCGTCGGTGCTGCCGGAACTCCCGGACGGGCGATTCGACTACGTCTACACGGACATCTCGGCCGGTTTCTTTGCGGAGGCAGAGTCGCGTTTCGGAGGCAAGGAGACGTCGATCGAATACCGGGTGTTGGATATCGAAACGGATCCAATCGCGCAGGGCTTCGACGCGCATGGGTACGACTTGGTGATTGCATCCAACGTGCTGCACGCGACGAGGTATCTCAACGAGACACTGGCCCACTGCTTGGCGCTGCTCGCGCCGTCGGGTCAGTTGGTGGCGCTCGAAAACCTGCGAGGCCAGGGTTGGCTGGATCTGACGTTCGGACAGTTGGCCGGCTGGTGGCGGTTTTCCGACGACTACCGTCCTCACCACGCTTTGGCAAGCCCAGCGGTGTGGCGGCAGGCGCTCGGGGATGCAGGGTTCGGCAAAGTTGCAATCCTGGGAGTGGACGAGTCAGACCCAAACGCGAACCCGGACCGGAGCGTGATCGTGGCACAGGGACCGGCGGAGGTCACCGAGCCTCCCGGCGCGTGGGTGATGGCGACCGACCGTAACGGCGTGGCAACGGAACTGGCAACGGAATTGGCCGCGCGGAACCAGACCGTCGTGCTGGCGAGCAGTGAAGCGCCGGAGAATGGAAAGCCGTCGCCGGCTGGCGCCGGTGTGTTCGAGATGCATGTGGAACCGGAACAACGCGAGTCATGGCAATCGCTCCTGAAAAGGCTGCCCCGAAACTTGCCCTTCCACGGTGTCGTCCATTTCACGGCGCTGGACGGTCACGGGGCGCAGGCCACGACCGGGGAAATGGCAGAGGACGCGAGACAGGCCGGGGCAAGCGCATTGGCGTTGACGCAGGCCCTGCTCGACTCCGACATCACACCGGCAAAAGGCCTGTGGTTGATCACACGCGGGGCGCAGGTATTGGAGAGAGAACGTGGCGGGGAACTCGCCGGTGCCACGCTGTGGGGGTTCGGCAAGGTCGTGTCCCGGGAAGCCGTCCACTTGCAGCCGAGGATGATCGATCTCGACCCCGAATTGACGGCACCCGGAGCCGACCTCGCAAATGAGTTGCTGTACCCGGACTCCGATACCCACGTCGCCTATCGGTTCGGACGCCGCCAGGCCGCCCGTCTAATTCGTGTCGGGGCCGAGATGGAGCGACTCATGTTGCCCGAAGAATCACGCTGGCTGCTGGAGCCCGATGCCGGCGGCTCGATCGAGAAAATGCGGGTCGAGCCATTATCGGCACGTAACCTGGAACCGCGTGAGGTGCGCGTGGCCATCGAAGCAACCGGGCTCAACTTCTGGGACGTGTTCCGCGCGATCGGCCTGATTGACGTCGGATTGTTGGGCGGAGAATTTTGCGGCAAGGTCCTCGAAACGGGGGCCGGGGTTTCAACCGTCTCGGCAGGTGACCTCGTAGTCGGGTTGGCGTTCGGTACGTTCGGGTCGGAGACCGTGACACGTGAAGAGATGGTAGCGCGCGCGCCGGCAGGGATTCCGGTTACGGCACTGGCCACGATGCCGACCGCGTTCGTGTCAGCCGTCCTGTCGTTCGATCTCTCAGGGCTGGAAGCCGGTGAACGGGTGCTGATTCACGCCGGCGCGGGCGGCGTCGGCGTGGCGGCCATCCAGGTGGCACATGCCGCGGGAGCGGAGGTCTTCGCCACCGCAAGCGTGCGCAAGCAGAGCTATCTCCGGTCTCTGGGCGTGGCGCATGTATTTGACAGCCGCACGACCGCATTCGGCCAGAAGATCCTCGAAGCGACGGACGGCGCCGGTGTAGACGTGGTGCTGAACAGCCTGACCGGAGAAGGCTTCATTGAGGCGAGCCTGTCCTGCCTGAAGCACGGCGGCCGGTTTGTGGAGTTGGCAAGGGTGGACATCTACAGTGAGGAGCAAATGGCGGCGGCGCGGCCGGACGTGTCCTACCACGTCCTGAAACTGGACGTGCTCAAGGAGGATTTCCCTGCGGAGCCGGGAGACGCCCTGAGGCGCGTGATGAAACGGCTGGAAACCGGAAACCTGACACCGATCATCCACAGCCAGTGGTCCCTGAACGAAGCGGGACGGGCCATGAAGTTCATGCGCGCGGCACGACACATCGGCAAGATCGTCCTCGTCACGTCGCCGCTGGAGAGTGGCCGGTTGCGACAGGACCGGACCTACCTCGTGACCGGCGGTCTGGGCGGCATCGGGTGCGTCATGGCTGGCTGGCTGGCTGACCGGGGAGCGGGGACGATCGTGCTGAACGGACGGCGGCCACCAGACGCGGAAGCCGAAGAAACGATCGAGGCGCTCAAGAAACGCGGGGTGACGGTTCAGGTGGAATTGGCAGACGTGACGGATGAGGAAGCGGTGAATGCGATGTTGGAACGGATGAACCGGGAACTGCCGCCGCTCGGAGGTGTGATCCACAGCGTGGGTGTGCTGTCGGACGGTGCGCTCGAAAATCAGACTTGGGAGAAGTTCGAGGCGGTGCTCTGGCCGAAGGTCTTGGGGGCTTGGCACCTGCACCGGTCGACCGTGGACCGTGACCTGGATTTCTTTGTCCTCTTTTCGAGCATCGTCGGCGTGATGGGCAATCCGGGGCAGGCAAACCATGCCGCGGCCAATGCCTTTCTGGATCAACTCGCTGGCCACCGCCGCGCGCTGGGACTGCCCGGACAGGCCATTGCCTGGGGGGCATGGTCGGGCCTTGGCGAAGCTGAAGAACAACGGGAGCGGATCGACCGGCAACGGGCGGCACTCGGCGGGGGTTGGTTCACTCCGCAGCAGGGACTCAAGGCGTTCGATAGGCTGGTGCGCCAGGATGTCACGACTTCCGTGGTGATGGCGATGGACTGGTCGGTGTTCGGAGAGGCGATCAAAAGCCGCCCTCCCCTGTTTGAAGATCTGCTGTCCGCGACCCCTGAAGCCGATGGCTCGGACTCGTCAGGCGACGTGTTATCCAGGCTACGGGACACGCCCGCAGGGGAGCGCGCGAACCTGCTGATGTCGTTCCTGCAACGTGAGGTACAATCGGTGCTGAGACTGCCGTCGGCCCCGGCGCCGACGGTGGGATTTTTCGATCTGGGGATGGACTCGCTCATGGCCGTGGAGTTGCGGAACAGGTTGAACCGGGCATTTTCCGGAACATATACGGCGCCCAATACGCTGGTGTTCGACTATCCGAACATCGTGGCTCTCGCCCGTCACCTGAACGGTGAAATCTGCGAGTCCGGCCCGGTCGGCACCGGGGTTGTTCTGCAGGCGCCATTTCAACCGAAGCCCTATCCGGCAGTACCGCAAAGGGGCGACGAAATTGCAATCGTCGGCATGGCATGTCGCTTCCCCGGCGCTCCGAATCTCGCAGCCTTCTGGCGTCAACTCGAATCAGGCGGCGATGCCGTCACGGAGGGACGACAGGATTCCGGTCCCTGGAATGGTGTTTCAGGAAACCCCAGCGCCGAAAAAACCTCTTACCGGCACGGCGGATTTGTCGAGAAGATCGACCGGTTCGACGCAAGTTTCTTTGGAATCAGGCCGATCGAGGCGCGCATGATGGACCCGCGTCAACGGATGCTGCTGGAAACGAGTTGGGAGGCCATCGAGACCGCGGGCATGAACCCCGGGCGGCTGAACGGCAGCAAGACGGGGGTGTACGTCGGGATCGGCAGCAGTGACTACCGGGACCTGATCGCGGCCAGCGGTGAGGATGACGGTTATCTCGGCACGGCCGGAAGCGTGACCGTCGGCCGGGTTGCCTTCGCATTGGGTCTCATGGGGCCGGCAATGGCACTGGACACGGCCTGCGCGTCGTCACTGGTTGCGGTACATCAGGCCGTCGCAGGTTTGCAGCGAGGCGAAGTGGACCTGGCCCTGGTCGGAGGCGTGAACGCGATCCTGTCTCCCGGTATTATGAAATTCATGAAGGAAGTGGGGATGCTGTCGCCAAGTGGGCGGTGCAGGATTTTCGACGCCTCGGCGGACGGCTTTGTGCGGGGCGAAGGGTGCGGGATGGTGATCCTCAAGCGGCTGGGCGAGGCCAAGGCTGACGGCGACCAGATCTGGGGCGTGGTGCGGGGCTCGGCCGTGAACCAGAACGGAGCGAGCGCAGGCCTCGCGGTTCCGAACGGACCGGCGCAGGAGCGGGTGATTGAGGAGGCGCTGTCGCGGGCGGGAGTGGCGCCGGCAGACGTGGATTACCTGGAAGCGCACGGAATGGGGACGGACTTGGGCGACCCTATTGAAGTGCAGGCCGCAGCCGCGGTTTACGGCAAAGGACGTGAACCCGGTCGCCCGCTCCTGATCGGCTCGGTGAAAACGAACGTCGGCCACCTGGAATCAGCGGCGGGGATCGCGGGCCTGATCAAAGTCATCCTGGCAATGAAGCAGGGTGCGATTCCCAAACACCTGCACTTCCGCGGTCCGAACCCCAACATGGACTGGAACCGTCTGCCTGTGCGGGTGACCGCCGAATTGATGGAGTGGCCGCAAGTCCCCGACCGGCCGCCACGAGCGGGAATCAGCGCGTTCGGGCTTTCGGGCACGAACACGCACGTGGTGGTGGAAGGGTATGGCGACCCGGACAACGCCGTCTCCGATGCGCGGCTTTGGCCCACGGGTGCCGCACAGCCCGTGGCCGTTGTCCTGCCGGAATCCCTGGCAAATCTGCCATCGGCCGAGGAAGCATTCGTCGCTCGCAAGACGCGATTCCTGCCTCTGTCCGGGAAATCAGACTCGGCGCTACGGGACTTGGCGAAGCAGTACCTGTTGTGGCTCGACGAACACGAGCTTTCATCAGGGGACGCCGTTGATCAACTGCTCGCGGACGCGGCGTGGACCGCCGGTATGGGACGGAGTCATTTTGACTATCGGTCCGGGATCGTATTTCACGATGCCAAGTCACTACGGGACGGGCTCAAGTATGCGACAGAAGCAGGCGAAAGGCCAAAGCCGCGGCCAACGAGCAAAGTGGCGTTCGCATATGCGGGACAGACCGGCCAATGGATTCAAATGGGGAAAGCCCTCTATGAGAGCGAGCCTGTGGCGCGGGCAGTATTGGATCGTTGCGATGAGGTACTGCGGGAAGCGCAGGACGCCTCGTTGCTGGACATGATGTTCGGACAAACGCCCGATGAACTGGCGGGATGGACGCAGCCGGCGATCTACGCACTGGAATGTGCGCTCACGGCGCTGTGGGCGAGCGTGGGGATTCGTCCGAACGTGGTATTAGGGCATGGTCTCGGAGAGTTGGCCGCGGCGCAGGCAACCGGAGTGTTCAGTTTGGAGGACGGGTTGCGCATTTCCGCGACACAAGACGCCCTGATCGAGAGGTTACCGGAAGTGGGAGCGGCAGCGCTCGACAACTTGCAAGCGGTGGTGGAGATTGGTCCGTGCTCGACGCCGGATTCGCCCCCCGGAAACGACAAGGAAACGGTCATGCTGTCGAGTCTCCCCGAACCGGGCGCATTCGCAGAGGCGGTTGCAGCGGCGTACACTGCGGGACTCCAGATCTCCTTTGCCGGACTGTTCGCGGGAGAAACCCGTCGCCGGGTCTCACTGCCCACCTACCCGTTCCAACGCCGTCGCCACTGGATAGGGATACCAAAGCAGTAACCTCTCAATCTGTCATTCCCGCCAAAAAGAACTGGATCCTCGATTAAGAATAGCCTGCCCTCGACGTTTGTAATCGGGGGTCAGGGAGGAATCCAGAGTCTTTTGCCGTTTCCTGTCTTCGTAAAAAGAAACAACCCTGGATTCTCGCGTGCGCAAGAGTGACAGAAGGAGAAGGCACGGATGACAACAGAAAAAGCCGGTTTGATTTCCGCATCCGTTCTACAACAGGCCGTTGTGTTCAAGAAATTCACGGATGACCGTCACGCACTCCTTTGGGGCTTCGAGTTGAAGGTAGTGCGTCGTCTCCGGCAGAAAGTCATACTCGACAGTCATCACGTGCTCGAAATCAACCGTCGGCAAATAGGTAAACGGCAGGGTGGGATCGGCTCCGACGATTTTTGTCGGGCATGGCAGCGTTCCCAAATCCACCAACGGAGAAAATCCCCCGATGTAATCCATGATCTGGGCTTCGTATTCACGAGGACATCGGAGTTCGTAATCCTGCCCGTTCGGGGACGGCCGAAGTGTCGTCTTCGCCATCAGGTCCAACACGCCGGGCACGACCCGGGTGAAAGCCGGTAAATAGCTGAGGAGTTCGACAAAGTCCTCTTGCTTTTGGAACCGATACGCGCGCCGTCGGGTCAATGCAGCGGCACGTTCGGCGGCATCATCAAATTCTGCACGGCTTCTGCCGGGTTTGTACAGCGGGGGATCAAACAGAACCTGCGCCGCTAGGCTGTTGCTGTCGGCAGATAAGAAGAGAGAAACCAAGGCCGAAGCGGAGTGAAAGACCCCGATTTTGGGTTTGTTCCCGAAGTGCCGGTCAATGGCTTCCAGAATACATTCCTGATCACGGATCAGGGTCGCAACGTTATGCTTTTTGCGAGCGCCGACGGTGTTCCAACCATGGTTTCTCAGGTCATAGATAATAAGGTCGAACTCGTCGGCGAGCAATGACCAGAACGGGTAATAGAGATCTATCGCAAGACCGTTCCCATGGCTCAGCACGAGCCGGACACCATCCGGATTGCCGTGTCGACGCAGGGTCGTGACGGTGCTCTCGTCGAGACGGACTTCGCACACCGACCGCGGCTCGGGTATCTCCCACACGGGATCCAAAGTCATGGACGGATCAGGTCCATTTGAGCCAACGGCGTTCAACCTGTACGGCTATCGATAAAGTCGATCAATTTCCGAACGGTGTCAGCCTTCGGACAATCTTCGGGTGTAAATGTAATGTTGAACTCCCGGGCCACCACTTTCCCGAATGCAAGAACATCCAAAGAGGATACACCCAGGTCAGAGAGGCGGGTATTCAGATCATCGGGCAGATTCAACGGCTGCCCGTCGACTTTGAGGTTCTCATTAATAAGTGTTTTAACGCGTTCTTCTGTTGACGGCATAACGTAGTTCCTCCAATAGTAAGTTGTGAGCATACGAATATCCGTATTGGACCGGAACCGAATCTTACAAAAATAACGGTTGCATGACAAGAACCACACGGTAGCGCAGCAATCCAGTGGCGCCCATACCTCGACCGTTTCAGTCATGGAACCCGGTACTTTGTCCTGACACGCGCAGGGTTGTAGAATTCACGTCTGATGGAACTCCTCGACGTCGTGAAACAGTACCATGAGCAGACCAAGCATGACTTCAACAGGTATGCCCGCGCGTTGGGGTACATGGACTGGGCCAACCAGCCCGATCCCTTCCGGCGCTACAATGGCGCTCCGCTCCATGATTTGCCGCTACTCGAGGCTGGCGACGACCCCGTTTCGCCTCCTTACGAATCACTTTTTTCTTCACCACCGTCCCCTGTCCAACCCTTGACCATGAACAGTCTTTCCCGATTCTTCGAATACAGCCTGTCCATCACGGCGTGGAAAGAATACGGAGGGAATCGCTGGGCGTTGCGCAGCAATCCTTCCAGCGGCAATTTGCATCCCACGGAAGGGTATCTGCTGATCAGGGAGACTGCTGAGCTTCCGTTGAAGCCGGGGCTCTATCACTATGCCCCCAAAGAACACGGCTTGGAGCACCGGTGGCATGGTTCGACCGAGGTCATCAATGCCCTCCTTCAACCTTTTCCCGCACAATCCTTTTTCGTGGGGCTGAGTTCAATTCATTGGCGGGAAGCGTGGAAATACGGAGAACGCGCGTTTCGCTACTGTCAGCACGACGTCGGTCACGCGCTGGGCACGTTGCGGATTGCGGGAGCCGTGCTCGGGTGGCGAGTCTTTCTTCTCGCCGGACTCAATGACCAGACAATCGGAACCCTGCTCGGCCTGAACCGGTTGCAGGAATTCGATCGTGCCGAACCCGAATTTCCCGAACTGCTGTGCGTGGTCTGTCCCGTGCCAAATGCTCTACCACCCCTAGCTCCTCCTTACAAAGGAGGGGAGCAAAGCGCAGCCATACCAATCTTCTTGGATCAGGCGATTGCCAAGCATTGGGAAGAAGGAGACTGGCGAGGCAAGGCGAACCGGTTGAGCCGGGATAACCCCGTTCCCTGGGAAATCATCGACGACGTGACTAAAGCATCCTGGAAAACCGCGACGGAACAGACTCAATGGGCCGCCACAGTGGGCGTTCCCTACAAATCCGTGCCAGTCCCGGAACGGGAAAGAGCGGAACGGCCCCTTCCTCCCGAACCCCGTCCCAGCACCGTCTCCGCGCACCGGATCATTCACCAACGACGAAGCGCGGTGGCGTTCGACGGAAAAACGTCGATTTCCGCAAGGCAATTTTTTACGATGCTGGAACGCGTCATGCCTCACCCGGATCGACCTGTCACCCAACGGCCCATGCCGTGGGATTCGCTGCCGTGGGACCCGACCATTCACTTGGCCTTGTTCGTGCATCGCGTCGACGGTCTCCTGCCGGGCATGTACATGCTCCTGCGAAATGACGCCCCGGCTCTCAAGGCCACCTTTCAACAAGCCATGCATGAACAATTCGTCTGGACCCTTCCCAACCAGTGTCCGGCATCGCTTCCGCTCTATCTGTTGGAAGATGGAAACGCCCAACGAATTGCCATACAGGTGAGTTGTCATCAGGAAATCGCCGGCGACGGTGCCTTTTCATTGGGAATGATTGCGGAATTCGAGACGTCTTTGGAGAAACATGGACCGTGGTTCTACAAACGTCTGTTTTGGGAGACCGGACTCATCGGACAGGTGCTATACCTCGAAGCGGAAGCGGCCGGTGTTCGTTCAACCGGTATCGGGTGTTTTTTCGACGATCCCGTGCATCGCGTGCTGGGGTGGCATCCTGATGCACAATTTCAATCCTTGTACCACTTCACCGTCGGCGGCGCCGTAGACGATCCTCGTCTCACCACCCTGCCACCTTATGGTGAACTGCGCAAAAGCCAGGAACGTGTGGAGCCCCGCTGACCCGAGATACCTCCCCTTTTTATCTGTCATCCTCGACCCTCAATTACAAACGTCAAGAACAAGCTATTTTTAATCGAAGATCCAGCGTCTTTGCTTTTTCCTACTCCGCGAAGAGAAAGACTCTGGATCCCCGATCGGGGTCGGGGATGACAAGCAAGAGGCAAGAGAGTACCCCCCCAGCACCCGCTCGCTTGCAGTCCGAACATGGAATAGGATAGGGTAATTGCCAGCCAAGGCGGCGTTGGCTCTCGCCTCTGCGACGAGCGAAGCCGCTCCCTTCAGACAACAAATTTCAGACAACAAATCGTCCAATACAAAGGAGAACACCATGAATCCACTCGACTCGATCCCCGGAACGATAGGCGCAGGATTCGTGCTGACCGTCGTTCTGTATTTTGTGGTGAAAATGCTTGTCTAGTTGTCTGCAAACTTTCTAACTTGAACTCAACCCAAAGAGGATAGACGATGGAAACCTTATTGGCATGGGGACATTTTCTGGCAGGTATTACTTGGATCGGCATTCTGTATTACTTCAATTTTATTCAAGTTCCTTTCCTGGGAAAAGTCACCCCGGAGACCAAGGCTGAGGCCTTTCAACACCTGGTCCCGAATGCGCTCTGGTGGTTCCGTTGGGGTGCCTTGGCCACGTGGTTGTTCGGCGCCGTGCTCCTCATGAATCAGGGCCGATTCGGTTCGGCATTCGCCTTGCAGGGCCAGGATGCCATCATCGGGATGGGAGCGTGGCTGGGCACCATTATGCTCTTCAACGTCTGGGGCATTATCTGGCCCAACCAGAAAAAAGTCCTGGGCATCAAAGAAGCCTCGGCAGATGAAAAGAAGCAATCCGCCCGCATGGCTTTGCTGGCTTCACGGACCAACACGATGCTGTCGATTCCCATGTTGTTCTTCATGGCCTCGTCCGGACACGCTTCCGGGCTGTTTTGATCGGACTGAGAATGAGGAATCAAGATAGAAAGGCCAGTCCGGTACGCGCTAAAGACAGACTTTTTTTCTTCCTTGTTATGTCGTCGCCGATTCTCGCGCCTGGCGCGTGGGCAAACGACACGGAAGGCTTGTTTGCCGGAGTTCGCTTCGGTCATGAACTCGCCGGGATAGAGTATGCCAAAACCGTCCACTACAACGCAGGAGTCCTCGCCTCACATCCGCAGGGCAGTGTGGTTGCAGGGTCGGATCGCGCACGTGACGGATTCAACGCGTTCTCGGCAAACCTGGGCTATCGCGCGTTCCTGTCCGACCAAGTGTATCTTTCCGGCGAAGTTGAAGGCGCGGTCTACTCCAACGCGGTCCAGGGCTTTTTTGAAGGAACGTACACGGGCCACGAAAGACCCATTCCCTCTGAACACGTTTTCCCCGGATCATGGAAAGTGGAAAAGAACCACAGCATCGGGTTCAACGCACGCCTGGGGTACGTGCCCCGGGGACTGGCCTTCCTGGGCGAAGGCCGCTCAGTGTACCTGATTTCCGGAGTGAAATGGCTGGATGCAACTTTTGAAGCCGCCATTGATAATGGTGGGGTTGGGGCTGACGCGATACGGAGCATGACCCGTAAAACACGTGATGCCGTTCCCTGGCTCATCGGCGGCGGTCTGGAATTCGGGAGCAGCAAGAATCGTGTTGACGTGCGCATCCACTATTCCAGTTGGAGCATGGATTACGCCAGCGGGGATGGAGCAACAGAACAGAGTGCCTATGTGCCAAGCACGTTCGACGTTGACGAGGTCGGCGTCTCTCTGGGATATACCAGATCATTCAGCCTGGGCATGTAAGGAAAGAGGGCCGGCATCCTTCGACAAGCTCAGGACAGGCGCAGGCTGGCCCCTACGCGCAATACAATATCGAGATTGAATGACCATTGTTCGAACCGGTCACCCGTTTCTGGCTCCGGTTCATTTCATTACACTATTTCTTACAAAAGAGGATCTTATGAGCAAGAGTCTCAAGGGTACACAAAGTCATGACAATCTGAAAGCGGCTTTTGCCGGAGAATCTCAGGCCAATCGCCGCTACCTGTATTTTGCGCGTCGCGCCGATATCGAAGGGTACCCGGACGTCGGCGGATTGTTCCGTGACACCTCCGAAGCCGAAACCGGCCATGCCTTCGGCCACTTGGACTTCCTGAAGGAGGTCGGCGACCCCGCGACAGGTGAACCCATCGGAAACACCGAATCCAATCTCAAGGCAGCCATCGAAGGCGAAACGTACGAGTACACGCAAATGTACCCGGGCATGGCCAAAACCGCGCGGGAAGAAGGTTTCGAAGAATTGGCGGAATGGTTCGAGACCCTGGCCAAGGCGGAACGCTCCCACGCCAACCGTTTCACCAAAGGGCTGGAATCGTTAGGCAACGTGTAATTGACATAACAATGCCCATGCATGCCCCAATCTGTCATTCCTGTATGTGTTCAGCAATTCGTTGACAGAATGAAAGACCGCTCACACCAGAATTGTCATTCTGAGCCGGAGGCGAAGAATCTCGTCGTTTCACTCGTCAATCGCTTGGAAAAGCAGATCCTTTCGCTTCGCTCAGGATGACAACGTGGGCGCGTGGCGCCTCCTTCATTGAAAAATATTCATCTCATTTCCCCTGAGTGGACGCGAGACGATCTTGTTCGGGAGACGAATCGGATCTTCGACGTGTGCGACGGCTGTCGCCGGTGTTTCAACCTGTGTCCGTCCTTCAACACGCTGTTGGACCGGATCGACGAGTACGAGAGCGACGTCTCCCTGCTGACCGCCGCGGATTACGAACGGGTCGAGAAGGAATGTTATTACTGCAAACTCTGTTACAACCACTGCCCATACACGCCGCCCCATGACTACCAGATCGATTTCCCGCGACTCATGGCCGCGTGGAAAAAGCAGCGGGTCAAGGAACAGGGGGCTTCCTGGCGCGATCGCCTGCTGATCAAAACGGACCTGATCGGGAAACTGGGAAGCATGACGGCCTCGCTGACCAACCGGGTGCTCTCGACGCCGTGGGTTCGGACCCTGTTGGAGGCGATCATCGGCCTGCACCGGGACCGGCGCGTGCTCGCCTTTTCCCGGGAAAACTTTCCCGCGTGGTGGCGCGCGCAGGGTCCGGCGCTGCAACCCATGGTACCCAAGCATAAGGTCGTTGTGTTTCCGGGTTGCCTGGTGAATTATCAGGCCACCGACATCGGAAAAGCCACGGTACAGGTTCTCGTCAAGAATAACGTGGAGGTCGTCGTGCCCGAAGGCCAACGCTGTTGCAGTATGCCGTCCTTTGATCTCGGCGATACCGAAACCATGGCGCAGACCGCCACGCATCATTTACAATTGTTTCTGCCGTATCTCCAGCAAGGGTATGACCTTGTCGTTCCCACTCCCAGTTGCAGTCTCATGTTCAAACGGGAATATCCGTATCTGGTACCGACGCGGGACATGGCCTTGTTGGCCGAACGCACGTTCGACGTCTGTGAATATCTGATGCGGCTCAAAAAAGACGGGACGCTGTCCACGGAGTTCAGGCAGACGTCACGGCGCATCGCGTATCAGGTACCCTGTCATTTGCGTGACCAGAACATCGGATTTAAATCCAAAGAGCTCATGGAACTCACGGGCGCCCGAGTCGAGGTGATTGAAAAGTGTTCCGGACACGACGGCTCGTGGAGCGCCAAGGTGGAATTTTTCGATCGTTCGATGAAGATCGCGCAGAAGGCCGTCCGCGCGGTTTCCGATTGCGACCCCGACCTGGTGGCGTCGGATTGCCCGCTTTCGGCGTTGCAACTCGATCAGGCGGGAGCGACATTGTCGAAACACGGAACCCGGCATCCCATTCAAATCGTCCGTGACGCATACGACCTCCCATCATGAACCCGTTGACGCAAGCCGATCTCCTCTCCTACGCCGACTACGAAGCGCAACGCCCGACGTTTCGACAGGAGATGATCGCCCTGAAAAAACGACGCCGGATCGAGGTCGGCCCGCTGGTCACGCTGGTCTTTGAGAATCGACAAACGCTGCTGTTTCAAGTCCAGGAGATGATTCGCGCCGAACGCATTTTCGAGCCGTCCAAAATTCAGGACGAGCTCGACGTGTACAATGCCCTGCTGCCCGGAGCAAGCGAACTCAGCGCCACCGTGATGATTGAAATTACGGCACAAGAGCGCATCAAGGAGATCCTTGACTCCTTCCGGCAGTTCGACCGGTCAGACACCCTGGCGCTCACCGTCAACGGCCAAGCCGTATTTGCCGACTTTGAAGCCGGACACAGCAAGGAGGACAAGATCAGCGCGGTTCATTTTGTCCGGTTTCCGGTTCTTCCGTCCTTTGCGAACGCTCTGGAAAAGGATGGAGCTCACGCTGGCATCCGGATTGCCCATGAGAACTATACGGCAGAGGCGAAAGTCCCCCCTGCCATGCGGGAAGAGTGGCTGAAGGACCTGCACGCCTGACGTTTGTCATATTTTTCCTTCGACATAAATTGACAACCGCCGGGGTCGTGGTTATTATTATGTTCTAAGAGGAAGACGCTCTGGATTGTCGAGAATCCGGGAAACACGAACATCTCATATTTGAGCGGAGGGATTTATGGTTACCATCACCCCAATTGCCGAAGAAAAAATCAAAGAATTGATCCACGATGAAGAAGAGGACATCGTCGGCTTGCGGATTTACGTCAAGGGCGGCGGTTGCAGCGGTTATCAATATGGGATGTCCTTTGAATCCAAAATGGATGACGACGACACGGTGATTGAAAAAGGCGACGTGAAAGTCATCGTGGATTCGCAAAGCGCACCCATGCTGAGCGGCGCGGAAGTGGATTACGTCGACAGCCTGCAAGGCTCCGGATTTGCGATCAAGAACCCGCAAGCAAAGAGCACGTGCGGTTGCGGCAGTTCCTTTAGCACCTGATCGCACAGCCCCTTCGAGTTCAACAAGGCCAGGATTCTTGCCTCTCGGCGGAACTCCTGGCCTTTTTCTTCAGAGCCGCTTTCCCCTCGATTCGAGCATGGCACGATCGACCCTCACGAAACGCATAGAATTTTCCGCTTCACACCGGTATTTCAAAGCCGAGTGGGACGAGGAACGTAACAGACGGGTCTTTGGCCCCTGCTTCCAGGAGCATGGGCACAATTACCTGCTTGAAGTGACCCTTGGAGGGCGGGTCGACCCCGTCACGGGCATGATCATCAATTTGTACGACTTGAAACGCATTGTAACGGACGTGCTCGAAGAATTCGACCACAAACACCTCAATTTCGATATGCCCTACTTTGAACGGCTTGTGCCCACCACTGAAAATCTCGCCTTGGTGCTGTGGAGAAAATTTCGCGAGCGCCCCGAAACCCGGGATATCGAATCGGTACGGCTTTGCGAGGGAGAAAACCTGTGGGTCGAACTCTCTCAGCCGAATGCCCCGGCCTCGCGGGACAATGCGGAACCGACCGAGGCCCTACTGACTCGCCGGTATGCCCTGACGGTGCGGCGAGACGCCGATGCTTCCCACGTGGAAACGTGGCCTCTTTCCCTGGACGTCACAATTCAAGGCCCGATAGACCCCATCACGGGTCGCGTCACGAATATCGCAGCATTGGATGAGCAGGTCCAAGAGCAGATCCTCAACAACCTCGCGGACACAAACGTATCGCAACTCCAGGAATTTGCCGATCAGCCGGTGACCCTACCCACCCTGGCCAAAGTCCTTTGGTCCAGGTTGCGCAACGTTGCCGATGCCCCTCTCGCCCAACTCCGGCTCACGGACCACCACGAACTGACCCTGGATTATTCGGAATAAGCCGCAGCACTGTTAGTTCGTTTTCGCGGCGTGAATCCCCCTCTATGCTTGCACTGAATTCCCTTGTTATTGTAATTTACAGATTAAATTTAAATAGTGAGATTTTTTATTGCGAAACTCTGAATAGGGACTGTTGTCATGCAACGCGGAGAAAGCGGCAGATATGAGGGAACGAGCATCGGCGGTGAGCACGTTCGCGCCTTTGTGCCGGCACCGTTGCCGCCGAAACCCAATCTGGTTCTGAACGGCTCGCTCCAACAGATGCTCGAAACGGCGGTGCTTGCTCTGGGCCGCCTCGACGGCGTAGCGACCCTTCTGCCGGACGAGGCACTTTTTCTGTATGCATACGTGCGAAAAGAAGCGGTGCTTTCCTCTCAGATCGAGGGTACGCAGTCGTCGTTATCTGACCTCTTGCTCTTTGAACTCGATGAAGCACCAGGAGTTCCGCTTGACGATGTGCGCGAAGTCTCGAACTACGTGGCTGCCCTTGAACACGGGCTGCGCCGCCTGCGGGAAAATTTTCCTCTATCGAATCGCTTGATCCGCGAGATACATGGTGTGCTGTTGTCGAGCGGACGAGGCAACACCAAAACGCCAGGCGAATTTCGCCGCTCGCAGAACTGGATCGGCGGAACACGACCGGGCAATGCCGTTTTTGTTCCACCGCCACACACCGCCGTACCAGACTGCATGACCGCGTTCGAAAACTTCCTGCACGCCGAGACCGACGGATTGCCCGCACTGCTAAGAGCGGGACTTGCACACGTGCAGTTCGAGACCATCCATCCCTTTCTGGATGGAAATGGACGCGTAGGACGATTACTCATTACGTTGCTGCTGTGCCACGCCGGCATGCTGCGCCAACCGCTCCTGTACCTGAGCTTGTATTTCAAACAACACAGAGGTCCCTATTATAACCTGTTGAATCACGTGCGCCTCACCGGCGATTGGGAGTCATGGCTCGCCTTCTTCCTCGAAGGAGTGAAGCTGACAGCCGAGGGCGCGGTTTCGACCGCTCAACGCCTCTCCCGGATGTTCCAGGAAAATCGCAACCGGATCGAAGCAGCCGGCGGCCGGAGAACCGGATCAGCGTTGCGCGTACACGACGCACTCAAGGCACAGCCGATTTTATCGCTGCCCGTCGTGTGCCGCGCGACCAGGTTATCCTTTCAGACAGCCGCTTCAGCAATGGAACTACTCGTCGAACACGGAATTGCCCGGGAGATCACCGGCAAGCGCCGTGACCGGCTGTTCGTCTATGAGCAGTATCTTTTTATCCTCAACGAAGGAACCGAGGCTTCTTGAAACTAAATGTATTACATATCTCAGACCTGCATCGTGACCCTGCGAATCTTATTCGCAATGGGGTGCTCATTGATTCTTGCGACAGATATACATCTTCCGAAAACCTGGGCATACAGACACCGAATCTACTTATTGTAAGTGGAGACATCGTCCAAGGCATGAAGTACAACACCCCAGCCGCCGAAGCCAAGCTTCGCCAGCAATATGATGAAGCCTTAGACTTCCTAAACCAACTGAATCTGAGCGCAATCACTGCATCATGGCGGCGGAACACAGTCAAGTTTATCGGAAAGAGGGTGTAATGAACGAAATACGTGGTGATGCCAAGAACATACGTTCCTTACTCGGAGGAACAAAATTCGCCATTGACTACTACCAAAGGGAGTACCGATGGGAGAAAAAACAGATCACTGAACTCCTCGACGACCTCTGCGACGAGTTTCTGGAAAGCCACGAGGCGGGCAATGAACGCAGTGCCGTTGAGAACTACCGTCACTACTTCCTCGGCTCTATCATCATCAGCGAAAAGGAAGGCCGGAAGTTCATCATCGACGGTCAGCAACGCCTGACCTCATTGACGCTCCTGCTCATCCACATCTACAGCCAACTCGATGACGATGAGCAGAAGAAGGAGATCGCGAACCTCATCTTCTCCTACAAGATGGGTAAGCGCTCCTTTAATCTCGATGTGGACGAGCGCACCGCTTGCATGGATGCACTCTTTACCGGGCAACCTTTCGACGAGAATGGTCAGCCCGAATCGGTCGTCAACATCTTGAGCCGCTACCAGGACATTGAAGAACAGTTTCCAGGCGAGCTCGCCAACAAGACCCTACCCTATTTCGCAGATTGGCTAATCGAGAACGTCTATCTGGTCGAAATTACCGCCTATACGGATGCCGACGCCTACACCATCTTCGAGACGATGAACGACCGCGGACTCTCCTTAACTCCCACGGACATGCTCAAGGGCTATCTGCTCGCCAACATCACCGACACCGACCGTCGCAATTCCGCCAGCCGCGTCTGGCGTGACCGCATCACCGCTCTTCAGAACATTGGCAAGGAGGAGGACGCAGACGCTATCAAGGGATGGCTGCGCAGTCAGCACGCACAAACCATCCGCGAGCGCAAGAGTGGGGCCAAGCCCCGCGACTTTGACCTAATCGGCACTGAATTTCACCGCTGGGTGCGCGACCACGCAGAACCACTGGGACTCCTCGCCAGCACCGCTTTCGGCCGCTTCATCGAAGAAGACTTCGCCTTCTATGGTCGTTGGTACGAGTGCATCCGCAAGGCAGCCGAGACGCTTACCACAGGGCTTGAAGCTGTTCACTACAATGCCCAAAACAATTTCACCCTTCAATACCCCGTGTTGCTGGCCCCACTAGTTCGAACTGACAGCGAGGAGGAGAGCTTCCGCAAGCTACGCATTGTCGCCAGCTTCCTCGACATCTTAATCGCCCGCCGCATTTGGAATTGGAAGTCCACCAACTACTCAACGATGCAGTACAATATGTTCCAACTGGTGATTCTAAAAATCCGTGGGAAGTCCGCCGCCGAGTTGTCCCAAATTCTCATCGAACGCCTCGAAACCGAAGAGGAAACCTTTACCTCGAACGAACGCTTTTCCTTGCACGGGCAGAACCGCCGCCAGATTCATCTCTTGCTGGCGCGGATGATCGAATTTGTGGAAATCAAGTCCGGCTGTCAGTCACACTACACCGAGTACATCCACCGCCACAGCAAGAACGGCTACGAGGTGGAGCACATCTGGGCTGACAAACCCGAACGTCACAGGGACGAGTTCGACCACCCAACGGATTTCTCCGAGTACCGCAATCGAATTGGTGGGTTGCTGCTTCTGCCCAAGAACTTCAACGCCAGCTACGGTGACATGCCTTACAACGACAAATACGAGCACTACTACGGACAGAATATACTCGCCCAAAGCCTACACGAAAGGGCTTATAAACATAATCCTGGTTTCCGGCGCTTCATCGATAGAACAGGGCTTCCCTTCTGGCCACATACCGAATTCAGGAAAGCGGACTTGGACGCTAGGCAGGATCTCTACCGAAAGCTTGCCGAGCAGATCTGGAACCCGGAGAATCTGTGGCGGGAAATTGACCTATGATCGCTAACTCCGACAAGTTATCAAATCCCTGGGGCAACCGTTCGACAATAGTGCACTTGTGATTCTTTAATGAACGGTCCTTACCTCCTGTATGGAAACGCTACAAGATCGCGCGGCTATAACTGCAAAGACCCTGGCTCCCCGATCAGAGCCTGTCCCCGACGTTTGTAGTCGGGGATCGGGGATAACAGAGGAAAAGCGGAGAGAACTGGAGTTCAAGAATCGGGGAGGTATTGCCTGATGAGGGCGATCAGTTCGTCTTCTTCGATTTTGCCTTCCCAGGTCAGCAGGAGATTCCCGCGTAAATAGAAATGTGTGGTGAGGTACATTTCAAACTGGTGCTGCTTTTTGATGGCCCGGCACGTGCATCTTGGCCTTGCCGATGCGAACGGTGGGCAGCTTCCGGGCTACCGCTTTGATTCGATCAGTACCGTGCAGGGTTTGATCGAGCACACCTACGCGGCCGCCAACGACCTCGCCTTCGCGCGAGGCTTTGCGGTTCTCTCTTCGAGTCCTTTTTCTTTTTCCTGACCTTCACTGCGCCGGCCGCTTCCTTCCCTCCCCGCCCCGTAGCAGTGGAAACGAGAACCTTCATCTCTTCACGGACGTCGAGAGTCTTCCTTCGATCAGAACTTGGCTCTCAACCCGTTACTCTCGGCACAATAAATTCTTGACATTGTGTTATTTTCGTATTATTTACGATACTATACTGTTAAGTCTAATATTGCTCTTGTGCCCGTTATGTTCATCGTCCTCGCCATCGCCGCTGTTTTCTGGTTGTCCGGGTGTTCAGTGCCTCTCACTCCTCTTGCACCGGGCACCGTCACGCCACAGGACGATTCACATCAAACGCCGTCCCTCGCTCGCAATCAACGGGTGTTGTGTCGCGCCAACAGTCATCTTTACCCCTGCATTATCACTTCCCCAAAAACGCCTCTCACGCCAGCTTCCCGGGGAGCCGTCGCTCCTGCTGTCGGAACTTCAATGCCACCGCTCATGGCTCATCATGACCCACTGGAGACGGAGGCACACCTGGCAGAACATGAAAATATTGCGGTCCGGCTCCGGGAAATGACATCGACACTCGGACATCTTCTCGCCAATCTGTCAGAGCCTGAATCCCGGCATCCGCTGCCTGACGATCCCCGGCCGGATGCCGGCAAGTCATCTAAAAAAGAGGATGCTGCAGGTGACCGCGATAGAGCCGTCGTAAACTCACAAGACGCCCCGGATGGCAGTTCTCACGCCGAGCCTTCTGCCCCTGACGAGACCAAAGCGCTCTCCGACCTCACCGACAAAAACGTTTTTCACCGAAGAGGTCAAGATCGTGATCTCCAAGATTTACCCTCTCAACACTCTGTCCAAGATTCGGTTCGTTCAGTTCCAAAACGGAAGCTTAGGGCCAAACTCCTGGCGTCCGTTTATTTCTCCTCGAACAGCACAGAACTCCTGCCCTCAGAGAAGATCGTTTTAATCGATCTTCTCCCTTTAGTCCGCGACAAACAACTCCTGTTTGTTGGCTACTCCGACCGTACCGGTGACGACAATGTCAATACACGCTTGTCCTACAAGCGAGCGCGGGTCGTCAAAGCCTTCTTTGCACAAACCGGACACGATCCGGGCAAGCTCTTCGCCGGAGGGCGGGGTTCATGCTGTTACAAAACCGAGGGGAATACCCCCACCGGACAGCAACAGAATCGGCGCGTTGAAATCTATCATACCCTCGAACGGCTTCGGCTTTAATTGCCACCTTTCATCAAGGAGTCATGCCATGAAAGCCATCCATTTTTACTATTTTTTCCTTTTTCTGTCCTTCTTCTTCATCCCTGCCACCGCCATTGCGGCTACGACGGGAGGTGACTTTCAAGAGCTGTATGACTTCTTCTTTGAAGCCGCCACGGGATATCTTGGCCGCGCCATTGCCATCATCGGCGGACTTATGGGCCTCGGCGTCGGGGCCGCCACCGGCAAACCCATTCCAGCCTT
The DNA here is from genome assembly GCA_009842645.1 of Nitrospira sp. SB0677_bin_15. Taxonomy (GTDB): domain Bacteria; phylum Nitrospirota; class Nitrospiria; order Nitrospirales; family UBA8639; genus Bin75. The sequence continues at coordinate 37,474 of VYFB01000020.1, forward strand.
GATGGGTGTTGTACTCGCCGTCTTCGGGACACTTGGTCCCACGTTGATCAATAACCTGTTCGCCAGCGCGACGATCTAATCATGGATAACGAAAACATGGAAGATTACTGGATCGGCCGGAACCTCGACGCTCCCCAATTATTTTTCATGTGGGAAGCCGACCGCGCGTATTTTGCGATGCTATGGGTCTTGGGCGGCATGCTTCTGGGCTCGACGGTTCTCGGCGTCGTGGCGGCCATGATCTTCGGACGCCTCTACGCGCAGATCAAAGAGGAAGGGGACAGAGGACTCTTGCCTCGTATCCTCTACTGGTACACTCCCTCTTTTTTATGGCTTTCCCCCTACCTGCCATCCTATGCACGGGAATTCCTCGGACGGTGAATAAGGAAAAATATCTTTCAGCGCTCACCAGTGCCAACTATAAAACCGCCGTCTGGATGCTCGTTGCGGGTATCCTTCTTGTGACGAATCTCCTTCAAACGCTCTTTCTCTTCACCGCTGATCTTACGGAAAAAACCATCGTTGTTCCTCCTGATCTCGCCAAGCCGTTTTCCATCCACAAGAGCGAGGTCAGCCCAGCCTACGTCGAGCAGATGACCCACTATCTCAGTCAGCTACTGCTCACCTACCACGACGACAACGTTGCGGCTCAATTCGACTCCGTCCTTCGACACGTTGACCCCTCGGCTTACGCCCACCTCAAAGCCGAATTTCATGCGCAAGCAGATCGCGTCAGGCGCCACCTGATCGGCTCCGTGTTCTATCCCATGGGCATCCACGTCGCCAAATTGACTGCCACCATCAATGGCGAGCTCGTCAGTATGATTGGGCAAAAAATCGTCTCACGCAAACAGAAATATTACCAATTCGCCTACGCCTACCGGAACGGCTCATTCTATCTGGTGAAATTCCAGGAACTCGAAAAAGGGTCGGGGGAAGCACTCAAGCCCATTGAACCCAAGGAAGATGAGGAGGTGACCTTCTGATGATTCGTCTTGTCCTTCCCTGTCTCTCTACCCTTCTGCTCCTTCCGGGCGCAGCAGCCGGCATTCAGAATTTCACGGTCCGTGACGGTGCCAGTATCACCGCCATCATCTCGTCACATGAACTTACCCGGGTTACAGTCGCCGGTAGCCAACGCTTGGAAAAGGTCTGGGCGCCGGCCGGGACGTTATGGGTCCAGCCCGATGAGGCACAAGGCGATATCTTTATCAAACCCGTGGCCGGCGCTCCGGCGACCATGAGCTTCTTCGTCCGTGACGGTGCCGGTGGCACGTATACAATCATCGCACAGCAACGCGACGTCCCATCTGAAACGATTCTTCTGAACCCCGAGTTGCCGGCTCGTCAGGCGAATCCGCACCAAACCAGACGGCAGGCTTTCTCCTACGTCCGGGAAATCAAGCGCCTCATGCTTGCCATGGCGCTCGGCCGGGAGACCACGGGGTTCACAAAAGACACACTCGACGTCCCTGTGCCGCTCTGGCAGGAAACCCGTATCGTCCACACCAGCACCTATACCGGCTCTCGCTTCATCGGCCAAGTCTATGAAATCGAGAATCTCACCAGCCAGCCGCTCACCTTTCATGAACAGGAATTTCTTGCCTTCATTCCCGATACCCGAGCGGTCGCCCTCCGCCACTTCACGCTCCCTGCGGGAACGTCCACGTCGCTCTATATTGTTCGCGACAATACCATGAGGATCGAACCATGAAACTCCTGAGTGCCAACGAAACAAAACGCAAACAAATGCTGCTGGCTGGTGGCGCGGGCGTCGGCCTGGTCGGCCTCCTCGTTTTCGGCCTTTGGTTCACCGACCCCAATAAAGATGAGCCCTCTCTCCGCGAAAAGCAGCGCGAAAAAGCAGCCGAAGTCACCAAAAGCTTTCGGACCAAGAAGGCTGTCTCGGCTGAGGAAACCTGGATTGCCAAATCGGAAGAGAAGATTACGGAGCTTGAAAATACAAACCGTGACATGACGACGGCCATGAGGAACATTCAGACCAGCCTTGCTGAACTCGGCATCGACGTCGGCGCTCTTGCCAAACAATCGCAAGAGAAGCCGGGGGAGCCGGCGCCGGAAGAAGATGCTGGTCTCCCAATACCCAACCAGAAACCCAAACTTCCCGATCCTCTTACGCTGTTAAAGACGCGCGAGCCATCGACGGGCAATCCCCCTCCTCCGGCGATACCGGCCCTCCCCAACCCTTTGCCGCCGGGACAGGGCACGCGCTTGGTCGCACCCCTCGCCGGCCAGTCTGATAAAACGTCCCCTCAGCAACAAAACGGCGAGATTCACATGATCACCGTAGGGAATCGCCCAGCCGGGGACGGCGATACCAGGAACGTCAAGCAATATATTCCCGCGGGAAGCTTTGCCTCAGTCCGTCTCCTCTCCGGGGTCGATGCCCCCACAGGGGGTGCCGCCAGCGCCAATCCTATTCCCGTTCTCCTTCGGGTGATGACTGATGGCACGCTCCCCAATTTCTTTCATTCGAATGTGTCAAGCTGTCACGTCGTGGCCTCAGCCCACGGCGAAATATCCAGCGAGCGTGCTCACATCCAACTTGAGAGAATCTCCTGTGTGCTCCTCAATGGCAACACCATCGAAACTCAAGTGAAAGGCTATATCACCGGTGAGGACGGAAAGGCTGGTATGCGAGGACGCCTTGTCTCCAAACAAGGTTCCCTCATCGCGCGCTCGCTCCTGGCGGGTCTCGCTTCCGGCTTCGGGAGAACACTCCAGCAGCAGTCTCAGCAACTCGCAACCAGTCCGCTCGGTGCCGTGGCGACCGTCAATCCCAACCGTGTTCTTCAGGCTGGGGCGGGCGCCGGAATCTCCACTGCGCTCGAGAAAATTGCCGACTATTATCTCCAGCGTGCGAATGAAATCTATCCGATTATCGAAATCGCTGCGAACCGCGAAGGCGAAGCCATTCTCCAGGAAGGTGTTTCGCTCGATCAACCCATTCTTCACAATACACGTGAGGAAGAAGACCTCTTATGAAACTTCTTCTTCTCAGCGTCTTCGCCGGCTTGGCGGCTTGTGGGCCAACGTACACCTGCGGAGATTTTCCGGACGCCGTCTGCCAATCGGTTTCAGAAACCTACGATCAGATCCGCGGCAACGCGGGGCAGGCCTCTCACGCGGTTTCCACGCCTGACCCTCCCGCCCACGTCATCCTCACCACACCGGATGTGGCGTCTTCACCACAGGACGCTGGCATTGGTGAGCCGTTCCTGACGCGGCCACGTCTGCTCAGAATCCTGCTGACGCCTTGGGAGGACAAACAAAAAGATCTTCACGCCGGCGGGTACGTCTATATCCGTCTGGAGGAATCTCAATGGGTGATACCCAGGTAAGTCCGCTTCAAAAACTGAAGGCCACTTGGAATGGACTCATGAATGCCGTCAAGATGTCTCTCTTGAGCGACGCCCCGCCCGGCGTCGCCTGGCAAAACGGACAGGCTCTCCCGACCGCGGCCCAGTTCCGCGCCCTTTCGGAGCGCTACTCCCTTGCCACCGTGTTTCCGTATGAATCCCATGACCCCGAAACCAATCTCTATTACAACCACGACACCGTCGGGTTCATGCTCTACACAAACCCTGCCACGGGTCTCGGGATCAATGAACTGAAAATCCTCAATCAGTTCTTTGTGCAACAACACCGGCCAGATGCGCTCATTCAAATCTCCCTGATTGCGGACAATAATATCGACGGGATCCTCCGGCCCTGGTTTGATCTTAAGAAGAATAGCGACGGCACGTCCAATCATCATATCTTTGCCACGCTCGCTCAAAACCGTCTCGATTATTTCCTCAAAGGGAAGTGGGATTCCCTGTTCCAGGACCAGGCGTTCCTGGTCCGCAATTTTCACCTCATCATCTCCTACACGATGCCCGGCAATTACGACCTTTCCGAAGATGATCTCAGTTACCTCTTGAAGACGCGGGAAGCCATCCAGGGCACGTTGAAATCCGCGCGCATGGATTCCATCAGCCTCCACCCTGAGCGCTTCATCAACATCATGAGCAGCATCCTGAATCCCACGCATGAACCACGGCCGGCGCTCACCTACGATCCCGACAATCTCCTCAATGCTCAGATCGTCGATGGTGACACGGCCTTGCTCATCGACGCCGGCGCCGGGAGCTTTGTCCATAACAATTCCGCCTACACCATGCTCCCTTTTCACGTCAAACAGTATCCGCAATATTGGGCGGGCTTTAACAATGCAAAGCTTCTCGGCGATCCCACAAATAACATTCTTCGGCTTCCCTGCCCTTTTATCATTACGATGACCGTCAATATTCCCGATCAAATCTACATTAAAGGGAAGATCAAACGGCAGAGTGCCCGGGCCACCCAGATGGTGGATTCGCCAACGTCCAAATATGTCCCGCAGTGGAAGGATAGAAAACGCGACTGGGATTACGTCAATCGGAAGGTTGAAGACGGCAATAAATTGCTCGAGGCGTCCTACCAGATTCTCCTCTTCACGCCCCAAGGACGCGAGCAGGACTGCGAGCAAGCCCTCAGGGGGCTCTACAATTCCTTCGGCTGGCTCCTGTCACGCAGCCGCTACAGCCCCATGCACGCACTCCTTGGAGCCTTACCCATGGCGATCAATACCGAATGTAAACGTGCGCTTAAAATGTTCGGGTACTTCCAAACCCGGTTATCCTGGACCTGCACTAATATCGCCCCTTGGATTGCCGAGTGGAAAGGCACACAAACCCCGATGATGCTCTTTACCGGCCGGCGCGGGCAGCTGACTTATTTCGATCCCTTCGATAATACCCAAGGCAATTACAATCTCGCGTGTTGTGCCACTTCCGGGTCAGGTAAATCCTTCCTCACCCAGGAGTGGGTCTGTAACTGTCTTGGTGCCGGGGGCCGTGTCTTTATCATCGACGCCGGGCACAGCTACCGGAATCTCTGCCGCCTGCTCAACGGCACCTACATCGACTTCGGTGATGACGACCTCGAAATCCGTCTCAATCCTTTTTCCTTTATCAACGAGGATGACCCGAAACATTTCGCCGAGCAGGTTCCCCTCATCAAAATGCTCGTGGCACAGATGGCCTCTCCGGACGCGCCCCTCACACCCGTTCAGAAAGGGCTCCTGGAAAACGCCATCCTGCATACCTGGAATCAACACAAGAATGATTCCACGATCACGCGGATTGTCGAGGCCCTCGAAATTCTTAATGAAGAGGATGCCGATCTCCAGCGTCAGGCCAAGGATCTCGCCGTTATGCTTCAGTCATTCACCAGGACGGGCATGTACGGGACCTACTTCGAGGGAAAAGCCACCGTTGACCTCGACAATCAATTCGTCGTACTCGAACTCGATGCCCTCAATGCCAAACCCGACCTCCAAAGCGTCGTGCTGCTGATCCTCATGCTTCGGATCACTCAAGTCATGTACCTGTCGAAGAATAAATCCCAGCGCAAGCTCTGTATCATCGACGAAGCCTGGCGGCTCTTGTCCAAAGGACAGGCCGGCGACTTCATCCAGGAAGGATTTCGTGTAGCCCGCAAGCACGGCGGCAGCTTCATGACCATCACCCAACGCCTCTCGGATTATCATAGTTCGCCGACCGCCGAAGCCGCGCTCAGCAACTCTGATTACACGCTCTTCTTACGACAAAAAGCCGATGAGCTCGCGCTCGCGGCCGAGAAGGGCTGGCTGGATAAACACAACGGCAGCGTTGATCTTTTGCGTTCTCTCGAAACACTCCAAGGGAAATATTCCGAACTGGTCATTCAATCACCAAAAGGCTTTGTCCCTGTCCGCTTCATTGTAGACCCACTCACGGAGAAGCTGTTTTCCACGAAAGCCAATGAAGTTGAGGCAATTCAAACGGCCTTAGCCCATGGCCGTAACATCATGGACGCGGTCAAGGAACTCAGTGAAAAGCAACAACGATAAGGAACCTCTGATTTATTGTGATAGCGGGATGCAGGGCAAGGCGTCCCGGAACGAAACCCGAAGCTTATCAGAGAGATAGGTGAGGGTTGAGCGAGGACACAACGCAGCCATGCGCCCGATAGTGCAATAAACCTGTCCTCGACGTTCTTAATCGGGGATCAGAGGTTCCATAATATTGAAAAGGACATCATGACTACTGAACCCACAAAAACACAGGAAACCCATGAGACGCCGGCAGCAGCGGCGCCACGGCCACAAACCCCAAAAGCGATACCGGCAAGCGCGATGAGTACCACAAAACTTCTTGGTTTCGCCTTCTTGGCCGGCGCGTTCGCCGCCCTGCTCGTCATCGCTATTGACTTCGTCGGCAAAGATCCTCCGATCCAATTCGGCGTTGTCAATATCCAGGACATTCTCGAGCGCCATATCAAAGATTATGCTGTGCGCAATCTCACAAAAGAACAGCAACAAGAAGCTGCTGCGACTTTCTCGAAATCTCTCGAATTCGAGATTCGCCAGCTCGCCAAGAAGGAACGCCTCCATCTTCTGGTCGCACCGGCGGTCCTGTCTGACGTGCCCGACTATACCGGGTACATTGAACGTCAATTACAGGTGCCTGATGGCCTGTAATCTGACACGGCTACAGATTCAGCGCATACTCCGCTGGGAGTTCGCCGGCGTCTTTTTCATTACAGCAATTTGGGCGCTTTCGCTCTTTTATCTTATCGGCTTCAATACGACCAAGAGCTTGCCCGGGTACGTGTACCTGGTCATCAGGTATCACCACCCCGCAAAGAACGAGCTCGTTGCGTTTCATCCCCCGCCCAATGACTTTTATCCGCATCGCTGGTTCATCAAATACGTGAAGGGAGCAGCCGGTGACGTCGTCCGTTGGGACGGACGCGTTTTCTCTATCAATGATCAACCGCTGGGTTCAGCCAAAGTTCGTTCTGAAAACGGGATCGCGCTGGCGCGCGGAACCGAAGGGCAGATCCCTCCTCATTATTATTTCGTCTGGAGTGAACATGCTGACAGTTTCGACAGCCGCTATGCACAAATCGACCTGGTTCATCGCGATCGCATTATCGGCCGCGCTTATCGGCTCTTCTAGCCACGCGCGTGACCTGGGGACCATCGGCCCTTCCTATGCGATCCCTGAGCGCAATCTCCTGGACGTGATACAGGAGCGCCTTCAGGAGCGCATGAAAGACGGATTCCTTGAAAAACAGCGCCGCAAGCTCACCGAACGTTCCAAGCGGTACATCACCCGACCCCACGGCCTCCCGCTTCCTCGAACGCAGAAATACCGGGGCTACGATGTCAGCCTGGAATTCGTCACCACCGAGGACATCACCGACGCCCATGGCCACGTCCTCTACCAGGCGGGGACCCGCGTCAATCCCCTGGTCTTTCAGTCACTCACGAAAATACTTTGCTTCGCGGATGGCGACGACCCCGACCAGGTCAAGTGGCTGAATCGCCACTGTTCGGATCCCCTGAAACATAAACTGATCCTCGTCCGGGGGAATTATCCGAAAGTCGCGGAGCAACTCAATCGGCGTCTTTACTTCGACCAGCGCGGGTATCTCGTTGATCGTTTTGAAATCCAGGCCGTGCCGGCGATGGTACGGCAAAAGAGGCAGATGCTTTATGTTGAAGAAATTCCGATCCGCTAGCGACGGGCTTTTCCCCGTCGCGGCACTCATCTTCCTGATCGCCCTCGTTCTCGTGCTATCCGCTCCGAGATCTGCCAAGGCGGCGCCGTGCAATGGCACATTCCCCAATCCCATGACGGATATCTGCTGGCTCTGTCTCTTTCCCATGTATATCGGGCCCGTCGAAATCGCCTTCGGACAACCCAATAACGGTGACTCCGCGCCGCCGTTGCTCTGCACCTGCCCCGCGCCGCCGCCGCTTTTTATCCGAATTGGGCTTGGCTTCGCTTTTTGGGAACCCGCCAGGGTCGCAGAAGTCGTGAGAACTCCCTTCTGCTCACCAACCCTCGGCGGCACGATCCTTGCGGATCTCAATGTCCCTCACGGCACCCACCATGAAGGCCAGGGTGGAGAACAGGGCAATGCCTTCTATCAAATCCACTGGTTCCAGTATCCCGCGCTTTCCTGGCTCGGTATGGCGCTCACGGCCGTCATGTGCTTTACCTCCGAACCGTTCGACCTCGTCTATATGTCCGAGCTCGATCCCTTGTGGGATGACGACCAGTTGACCTTCATCCTTAATCCCGAGGCGATCCTCTTCAGTAACCGCGTCGCTCAAGCCGCGTGTATTGCCGATACCATCGCTGCTCGCCTCAATTCTTTTGGCCTCGACAGTCTGTTCTGGTGTTCCGGATCACAAGGATCCGTGTATCCTCTCTCCGGCAACCACGCCAATCATACCGGCGGCGTCGATTCCAGTCTCGCCATCGTGCATAAGCACGTCTTCAAAATGCACCGACAGCTTATTGCTCAGGACACGTCGACAAGCGGCGCCATGTGCGGTCCGCGACCACAACCGATTCTCCGGAAAAAACAATATAAACAGCAGATGCTTTTCCCGACTCCACAAACCGACCAAGGCTACGGCTTCGGCGCACCCTCGATCCTCTGGGGCGCCGGTCGCGAGTATCCGTACAAAGGCGAAGACTTCTCGTACCTGATATGGAGGAAACGCAAATGTTGTGCGTTCTGAACTCCTATGCGTCCGGCGAATTCCGAAACATACGTGCCTCGGCCTCATTGAAGCTCTTCTTCATCCTCCTCCTCTCCGTGCCTATGGGTCCGGTGTTCTCACAACCTGCCTACCAAGAACCCGATCCGGCAGCCGTACAGCATCAGCGACAACAAACGAACCGCGCCCTTCACAACGCCCAAAAACTCTTACAGGATGGAAGCCTCGCTGAGCACTTACGTTCGACTGCCGACGCTCTTGATCGTACATACGTACCAGGGCGCGGTTTGAATTTCACGCTCCCAGGCAGCCTCTCACAAGGTTACCCCTTCATTGATGAGCACGTTGGCCGCGCCGCGGCGGCTCAGACGCCGCGGCCATCTTTCCTCGACGAACGTATCAGGCCCTTAGTCCTTATCAGTTTCGGTATGCCGGATAATCAGATTCGCGGTCTTCTCCACGAAGCCCACCAACTCAAGGCGGCTGTCGTCATGCGCGGCTTGCTCAATGACGACTGGGTTTCCACCATGAAAAAACTTCACGGCCTCACGTCCGAGGGACTTGCCGGGGTGAGCATCGACCCGACCACGTTCACCCGTTTCAACGTGTCTCGCGTCCCGACGTTTATTCTACCCCTTGAACGTCTTGCACCGTGCACACCTTCAAGCTGCGCCCCCGTCAAACACGTTCGCGCCACCGGGTCCGCTTCTCTCTCTTATTTTCTCAACTTTGTCACTCGAATTGGAACTCCGGAAGAACGCCATAAAGCACGCAACTGGCTGGCTGCTCACAAAGGAGGACCATCATGATTTTCTTCTTCGCCAAATTTTACATCGCCAAGTTCTTTATCTTTTGGCTCCTTGTCTTCGCGGCTTATCCCAACGTCCTCATCGCCGGCAGCATGGACGATGCCATTCAAGACGGCAAAAATTTCGCCGTTCAAGAAAATGCCGTGATCCGCGATATCCCGCAGAATCTTGATCCTGACACCATGCCCAATTATCAGGGTACGGACGTTCCTGAAAAGAATTACTACTCATCCACGTCGCTAACACACGATGCTCAAACCTACTCCGCGACTGACCCCTCTGCACAATACATCACCAACGCCAGGACCACCCGGCCGGCCTATGTCGTCGATCCGAAAACAAACCCTCTCCTTACACATAAGCCGGCCAACGAGATTCGTATGACCGCCCTTACGCAAACCTATACTGGTTGCGATTCCGTCAATATACCCCATGCCTCCGTTGCCGTCTGCGGCAGCCAACTCATCTGTCCGGATGGCAACTGCACGGCGGACGTTGGGCAGACCCACACGCCCTCTACGGCGGGCTTCGCCCGAGCGGCCTCCTATCTCTCAGTCCTTCAAGAAATGACCGACACCCTCGACACCAGCACCCTCGAAGTCTTTCGTGGAGAAAATAAACGATGCAAAGACAATAATTTTGGCTTCTTTACCTGCTGCCAAAATCCCGGTCATTCTCAATGCAATGCGATGGAACGCGAACTTCGCATCGACCGCGACGAGCAACGTACCCACTACGTCGGTCGCTATAAAAATTGCGACGTCCGGCTCCTCTTCTTCTGCGCTCTCTGGCGGGACTACAAATCCTATTGCACCTTCCCCTCGAAACTCGCCAGGATTGTCGTCGTCCAGGGACGCGCTCAGATTGGCAAAGCTTATGGCGGTCCTCGAAATCCGGATTGCTCGGGCTTCACGCTCCAGGAACTCCCGACCATCGACTTTGAATCTATCGACCTCTCTGAATACCATGCCGACGTCATAGCCGAAGCCAATGCCGGCGCGACGCCGGCTGTCGTCGATGCCGTCGATGACATTAAAACCAAAATTAAAGACCGGCATCAGGAACTTCAATGACCGTTCCCACGCTTCTCGCCATCGAGTGTACGTGCTTTTTCATCATGCTACTTCTCTCAAAAGTCCGCCGGAGAACTGCATCTTTCATCATGTTCTTTTACCTCGTTTCCATCTTCAGCGCTCTCATGTTCGGCGCTCTCGCATACGCCGAAGATTCCACTCCGCTAGCTTTTTCTCCCGGGAAACGCTCCACCGCGCTCTTCCCTTCGTATTACGAAGAGGCTGGCCGTGGGCGGCATTGGTACCAAACCACACCACCGCCACCCGATGAGCCAGAACCGGAGACAGAACCGGCCTCTCCGCCTCTTCCGGTGCCGGCGCCGCTCACGCCACGTGAGATCCTGCAAAAACAGGGCGAAGCCTGGGAGGACGCCTTGGCTCGGGCAGTCCTGCATCCCTCACCCGAAAATTACCTTGAGTACTTGCGGCTCACCACCGCAATTCAAGCGCAGGCGCAACAATTCGCTATTGGTTTCAAGCAAGCCATTTGGGGCAACCCCGAGTATGACTATACCCTTGTGAATCCGGTTCGGGCCGAGGCCATTTCCGCGAAAAATCAGGCCGCGCTTATTCAGGAGACGGCCGATCTGACCGCATTGGCCAACAGGTATGGCCTGGTCTTCTTCCTGCGGGGCGATTGCCCTTATTGTCAGCGATTCGCGCCGGTCCTGAAGGCCTTCGCCGACGCGCACGGCTTTTCCGTGCTCCCTGTCTCACTTGACGGCAAGGGACTACCGGAGTTTCCGGATCCCCAGCACAACGCCTTCTTGGCGTCGAAGCTCCAGGTGGACGTCGTCCCAACTGTCTTCCTGGTGGACCCGGTCCGGGATCAACTCCTGCCTGTGTCCTACGGCTTCACCGACGCTTCGACACTTGCCAAAAAGATCCTGTGGGCGGCGGATAACATGAAAAACGACAAAGATAAATAAGTCTAATTGAACTCTAAGTCCGCCAATGAACCTCTTTTTTTTCTTTCTTCTTGGTTTCCTTTTCTTCCAGCCCAACCCCGCCGGTGCGGGCATTGGCGACAAGCTCGATGACTGGTTCAATAATCAGAATTTCAATACGTCCACGCGGCCGGGGATCTATGAAACACAGTCTGCTCGCTACGCCACTTTAGGCGGCATTTCCTACCGCGCGCCCATCACTGAGCCCTACCGCTTTCTCACTATTCAAACGCCCCGCTTCTCTGCCGGCTGCGGAGGAATCGATCTTTACACCGGTGGCTTCTCCGTGATGAACGCCAGCCAGTTTGTGGATGCGTTACGCGCTATTGGACAAAACGCCGTGTCGTTGGCGTTCATGCTCGCGATTCAAATCGTTTCCCCACAATTGTCCGGCATCATGGAGGACATTCAATCCTGGGCCAATGAATACCTGACAATGGGCCTGGACTCTTGCGAAGCCGCCACCAAACTCGTCGGTGGTGCCCTTGAGTACTTTGGGCAGAAAGAGGGGAATTGCACGATCAAGCGGATGCAAACAACCGGGGAAGACTACAACACCGCCAATCACTACTGTACGACTGGGGGTCGTATTAAAGCCTCCGAAGCGTCCGGCGGGGGTGAAGAGGACCAAATCGAATTTACCAAAGGTAATTTAACGTGGTTCGTGCTCATGCAAAATCCCTTCTTCGCCACCGACACACAGTTTGCGGAACTTATCATGAATATTGTTGGAACCGTAATTTTTCGGGACGCCGACGCCCTTGATGCGGGCGCGACTGCTCTCAATCACATACCCGCCGCCGTCAATGAAGATGGCACACCTAACCCCAGCTTTGAAAATATGATTGCTGCCTTAATGTATGGATCGGAAGCAACCGTTCAACTTCAAATCTATCGCTGCCAGTCGGCGACCGCGACGCCCATGGGTTGCCAAACCATTCATGCCGACCGGCAATCTATCAATCCAGCTACCTGGGGTGACGGCCTTCATGGCAAGATTAAAACCTTGGTTCAAAGCATCGTTTCCAAAATCCGAAGCGATGCGGCGTTGACCGCTACCGAGACGGGCCTCATCGGGGCCAGCAAAATCCCACTGTACCGCTTTCTCACGGCTGCCAGTGCCGCGTTTCCCAACGCGCCCGGCAGCAGCATTGACGTGACTGAACTCACCGACAAATATACGAACCTGTTCGCACGCAATATCTTGCTGACATCGCTTAACAATGTCCTTGGGATGGTCGAATTTCAGATCCTCAATCTTCCCAATAACCTCTCTCGGGCCGAGCGTATCAAAGAATTTCACCCCCAAATTAAGGGCGCTATCAGGGGTGTCGCGGCGATGACAAAAGAAACCGAGGATGAAGCGGAACAGTATTTCGTCTTGCTCAAGCAGATTCGGGAATACGAAAAAGAAATCATGACTAATTTGGGCAAAGGATTTATGGCGGCGGCCAGGTGGGGGCGATAAATGAACTGGGAAGTCATCGCTTACGGGTCCGGCGATTTTCTGAGGTTGGTCTTTACCGCCGTGGCCTCGATCTTCGGCAATGCTAATTACCTCGCCGCCGTGCAGACCGCGTTTTTCCTGGGGTTCTTGGTCATGTTTATCAAGGGTGCGATCAATCACGACGTGATGTCGGGCGTCAAATGGTTTATTGCCGCCCTCATCCTGAACTTGGCCCTTTTAGTTCCCAAGACCACCGTCGTCATCACCGACCGGGTCCTGCCTTCCAGTTCGGCCGTCGTGAATAACGTGCCCATCGGCCTGGTGGCCACGGCGGGTTTCTTTTCTTACACGGGAGACTGGTTCTCGCGAGCCTTCGAGACGGTCTTTACCATTCCGAACGCGATCCGCTACACACAGAACGGCCTACTATTCGGCCACAAGGTGCTTGAGGCCTCGAGAACGATGGTCATCCCTGACGAACGCACGTATCTGAATTTCACGGAATTCTTCTCCTCGTGCGTCGTTGTCGACGGGATCGGCCACGGCCGGTTTTCCTGGGAGGACGTACTGGAGGCCAATGACCTGCTTGCCTTCTTTGGCACGAACGTGGCGCAACATGCGGCTCGGTTCAAATACGTCACGACTGCTAACGTCCAGCAAATTCTCCCCTGTCGATCCGGATTTGTCGGTTCGTTACAACCCGATCTCCAAGGCCTCACGGATGGCATCATGGGGACCGGCATTCGGGGGTTCATTGCCAACAACAGCACCGTCAGCGCAGCGCTCACCAAATACAAGAATGATCTTCCCCCCGCCATCCTCTACCTCACCGGCATGACGATTACTCCTGAGGCCCTTGTGCTGCAAAGCTCACTCAGCAACACCATGGGCAATGCGATCCTGAAAATGGCTCGTTCGGTGGATGACGCAACCTTTGCCACTCAATACGCCCGGCAATGGGCTGAAAACGAGCGCCGCACCACCTATCAGACCATGGGCCGGATCGCGGAGGAAAAACTTCCGCTCTTACGGGCCCTGATTGAGGCGTTTCTCTATGCCATCTTTCCCATTATCACGCTGACCGCCCTGATCTTGCCCACCGCCGTCCCGTTCACGTATGCCACGACCCTGCTCTGGATCAATCTCTGGCCGCCGATCTATGCCATCCTCAATTTCTTTATTTCCTATTACACCAGGGGTGTCCTCACGGAATTGAGCAGCTTCTACGGGAGCGGGTTTAACGCCATGGCGAATACCCAACTTACGGAGTACGTGAGCGACATGGTCGCCACGTCCGGGTATCTCGTGTCCTCGATCCCGATCATCGCGTGGATGCTCGTCTCCCGGTCCGGAGCTCTCGCGGCTATGGCCGTGTCACGGATCATGCAGGGCTATGACACCTCCGTGGGTCATGCGGCCGAGCAACTAACCCGGGGCGAAGGCGAAATGGGCGGGGTCCAGTGGCGTGAAACGAATGAGCATGGTGGCTTCGGCCCTGCCGTTGCCGGTATCTCACCGGACAATAATATTCAAACCTCTGCCCTTTCGTCCAAGGGCGACTTTGTCACGTGGACCGCCGAGGGGCAGCCCTACTTCAAACAAATTGAATCCGACGCGGTTGTAGATTTCAATCTCGGCAAGGAAATGACCGCTCAAACCTCCCAGGAGCTCACCAGGGCCGTCAGCCAGGTTGCGCAATCGCGAGAGGCCTGGATCGAATCCACAACCCATCTTGGAGAAGAAGTCGCTTCGCTCGCCGATAAAACCGGCGAGCAAACCGTCGTTGGCGAGAATATCTCCGAGTCCCACGGTTCCATTCATGACCAATTCACCAAAACCGTCAATCACGCGGTTGAACAATTCTCTCACCGCAATTCGCTTGATCTTTCTGAAAGCGACAAAGCTGGCATCTCCGCCGCCGCGCAAGCCAAACTCGGTTTCACCCTGGGAGTGGGCGCCGGCATTCACACGGACGGCGCGGGTTCCGGGGGCCTTAACGTTGGTTCTGAGGAAAGCCGGACCCGCTCTGATATTCAGGACTATACCGACAAGTTCTTGCAGAGTAAGGAGTTCGGGAACGCCGTGCACACCAGTGCCAACTATGCCCTCGCGTACTCTAAAGATATCACCGACTCCGAGGGCAAAGAATTTGTCTCTGCCGTCCGTAATGCGTTACACGAACAAGAGGACCATCAAAAGGAATATGCTCAATCCACGATGGAACTTGAAGACGCCCGCGAGCGGCACCAGCAGGCCATCGCGCTCAAGGAAAATATCACCGTCAATGGAATCGACGCGATCAAAAATCACGCCATCCACAATGAACGCATGTCTCCCGACCGGTTTCTTCAACTCCTCCATGACGTGAGTGACGGCAACTATGCCGCCACTCAGCGACTTCTCCATATGGACGAAACCATGCGTCAGCATGGAGTCATGCCGCTCGTTGGCAATAACGTCCGTGATCTCGAGGAGAACTTTGTTCCCGCAGGCAGCATTGAATCAATGCGCACTGATCCTCGCGGGTCTTACGAAGATAATCCTGTCATCGGCGAATTCGACGTGGCAGCCAAAGACTTCTTCCCCTTTGAAACCACTGACCAAATTCGCCAAGATCAAAGCCGTGTGGCCGACGCCATCGCCGCATCACGGGAATCCGAAGGCGCACAACGCGTCCAACAAGGGGAACGCAACCTGAATGGCCCCCTTCACCGCCACGGACAAATGCTGGACACCCTCCAGGATGTTCGCGCCGGAACCCTCGACACTGTCGAAAGCCTGACTCACGGTCCATGGACTGTCTCCCCGGAGGCCGCCGGTTCTCTGGGCGGGGCCACCGGCCGCGCAGAAGCCATGCAATCGTTCTCTAATGCCATGCAATCGCTCTCTGGCCCTCCTGGCATGGTCCAAGACAGTTCTGCTCTCTACCAGGGCTCCGGCAAAACACCGTCAGTGGATAAACCGGCAACTCCATCACTCGATCAAGGCTCTTGGCCACGCGAGACTCCATCAACGGAATCAGCAGGCGCCGGCAGCCTTACTCAATCCACCACTCTCCCGGCCAGCGCAGGGCCCGCAGCCGACGTGGAAACCCCACCGCCTGAGCCGCCTCCGTTTCACAGTATCAACCGGCCGGATGCCGGCACAGCTGAATCCCGGAGTCCGGACGCCACGTTCGGCGCCAGCAGTCCCATGCCCGAAGGCATTTTTCCCAGCGGGATCGAGCAGGACACCGCTAACCTTCGCGTGGGGAACGCAGGTGAATCGCCGCCTACCATCAGAGATCCCATTGGTGCCGGCGCAGGCATCGGCGCTGATCGTCCTGAACCCGAATCTGCGTCGCCTCGAGCCCCTGCCACCGAATTTCCCCAGGCTACTCCCATGCCCGAAAGAGTCTCTCCCGTCGGTATTGAGCAAGAAACCGCTGCTCTTCACGCGGGCGGCGGGCTCGACTCCCCTCAAGTCATGATCGACCCAACCGGTGCCGGCGCGGGCATCGCCCCGGACAGACCGACGCCAGACTCCCCTCACGCACGAGTGCCGGGCTCCGGGTTTTCTTCGGCTGCTCCCCTCGCCGAAGGCGTCGCGCCAGCCGGCATCGAACAGGAATCGAGGGCCGTCTATCAGGGCATCGGCGTTGACCGTCCCACCCTTCGGCCTCCCGAAGAAGCCGCTACAGGACGAACGCAACTTCTCGCTTCAATCATGGGGCATGAAGACTTGAGCCTCACGCCCTATCCTGACGGAGGAGGCTTCTCAATCGGCTACGGACACAGCCTCACTCACAACGGCACCACGTTCGCTGACGGCACACCCATTCCCGATACATTGACTCCTGACCAGGCCGAACGTTTACTTCAAGAAGATCTCGCACAGGCCGAGCATGATGCTCGATCCTTGGTTGGCGATGAACGATGGGATTCTCTCAGCGAAGTCCGAAAGGGCGTCATTATCGAACTCGCTTATCAGCACGGTTACGACAATACAAAAGAATTTGAACAATTCTTTGACGCTGTTGAACAAGCAGACTGGCAACGCGCGGCAGGCGAACTCATTGACAGTGATACCTTTAAAACAGAAGCCACTTCTGCCCGCATGGCAACCCTTGCCACGCGTATGGCTAGCGACGACTGGGAGAAAGGTGTAGGGAACCTCTGATTTATTGCACTATCGGGCGCAGGGCTGCGTTGTGTCCTCGCTCAACCCTCACCTATCTCGTTTGATAAGCCTCGGGTCTCGCTCCGGGACGCCTTGCCCTGCATCCCGCTATCACAATAAATCAGGGGTTCCTTAGCCTGACGGCCAAAACCGGAAATCAGGAATCAGGCAGGTATTGCTTGATGAGGGCAATCAGTTCGTCTTCTTCGACTTTGCCTTCACGGGTCAGCAGGAGAGTCCCCCGCGAGTAGAGATGCGTGGTGGGGTACGTTTCAAACCGGTGTTGTTTCTTGATTGCCCGGCACCGGCCCGGCACGTGCATCTTGGCTTTTCCAACGCGAACGTCGGGCAGCTTCCTGGCAACTTCTTCCAGGATGGGATCGTAAGCCGCACAGGGTTCACAGGCCGCAATGCCGTAGGCCACCACGGTCGCCTGGGCCGCTTTTAGTTCTTCGTAATTTTCATCCGTGACGTTTTCTACGGTTCCGGCCATCCCGTGTTCCTTTCCCGTTCATCAAAAATCAAGGGGGATCCCATGTTCGTGGAATCCCCCTTCAACGTGCCTCGACGTTGACGCACCCCCTGGATTGTCCTACAGCGCTTTCAATGCGTCCAGAATTTCCTTGTCGTCCCGGGCGGTCTTGATCTCCTGCACCTTGACGTAGGCCACCTTACCTTCCTTATCCACAATCACCGTGGCTCGTTTGGAACAATTGAGATCCGGGAAATACAGGCCATACGCTTTGCACACGTCACGATGCATATCAGCCAACAAGGTGTGTTTCAGGTCGAGTGAGTCGGCCCAGGCCTTGTGCGAAAAAAAGCTGTCCGTGCTGATACCGAGCAGTTCGGCATTGGCATCGGAAAAACTCGGAAAATCGTCCGTCAAGCATTTGTTTTCATTCGTGCAGACCGGACTCCAATCGAGAGGGTAAAAGGCCAGGACTACGTTCTTTTGACCCTTAAAACTGCTTAATGAGACTTCGTTTCCATCCTGGTTCTTCAGGGTGAAATTCGGAGCAACATCGCCCACTTTTATTTCTGGAGCAACATCGGACATAAAACAGCCTCCTTGAATTCGTTAGGGATGATGGAAATAGATGAAACGTAACATCTTCTGTTTGCAGGAGTTTTTCGTAGCACGCCCTTTCAAAGTTTGTCAACCGGACAAAAGGCCCAGGACCCGGAACAGAAGATGAGCGACCGAATTCGTACAATAACCGCGGCCCGAAAAAACGGCGGCGGAAGGCTTGTCTTTATCATCAACCGGGAGTATCGTCTCCGTATAGGTTCCATAAGCCTTATCCACTAGAGAACTGACCCACCTGAACATGAATTCACTGCTGTCTCACTATCTCTCCGTTACGGAACCCCGCCGTCTGACGCAACGTCTCCTGTGGCCCGTCCTGATCGCCGGCGGACTGGCCGTCGGGGGGACGGCGGCAGTGGCTTGGCATATGACGACCGGACTGCCCTCGCTGGGGGGACTCCGGGATTACCAGCCCAGCCTGATTACCAAGGTCAAGGCGGATAACCGCCAGGTTATCGGTCAATATTACGTGGAACGAAGAATATTGACTCCGCTTCGTGACGTGCCCCAGCATTTGATCAATGCCGTGGTTGCGGTTGAAGATACCCGGTTTTTCGAACACCCGGGATTGGACGTCTGGGGAATCCTTCGGGCCGCTTGGACAAACTTCAAACACGGAGGAAAAGTCGAAGGGGCCAGCACCATCACCCAACAACTTGCCAGATCCCTGTTCTTGACACCGGAACGGACCTTTCAGCGCAAAATACGCGAACTCTTCCTGGCCCTGAAAATGGAATTTATCCTGACGAAAGAACAGATTCTCGAGATGTACCTCAACCAGATATACTTCGGCCAGGGGGCGTATGGGATCGGGACTGCGTCCCTGACGTATTTCGGGAAAATGTTATCCGAATTGCAGTTACCCGAGTCGGCATTTCTCGCAGGACTACTGAAAGCCCCCAATACCTATTCACCCTACAAGAACTACCTTCTCGCGAAGAAACGCCAGGAACACGTGTTGAGCCGGATGGTCCAAGCCGGCTTCCTGACGGAGTCCCTTGCCCGGGCGGCGAGCGGGACGCGATTGGACTTTACCCATCAATCCTATGATCGCGTTGCTCCGTATTTTCTTGAAGACGTCCGTCAACACCTCGTCAAGGAATACGGGGAGACCATGACGTATAAAGGAGGGCTACAGGTTTCCACTACCCTGAACATTCCAATGCAACGCTTGGCCGAAGAGGCCATCAGGAAAGGACTGCGCGATCTCGATAAACGGCAGGGCTGGCGCGGTCCGCTCCGGCATGAGGAACCGCCTGAGACGGTGCAGGTTGATCCGCCCACGGTTTACCCCGCGTTCGGGGAAATCCTGGAAGGCCGCGTCGTGACCGTATCCGACGAAGAAATAAGGGTCCTGGCGCATGACCTGGTCGGCACCATTACCTTACCGGACATGCGCTGGGCTAAACGCCGGCTCTCCGAAGGCGCATCCGTCACCGACGCGGTGGTGATCCCGATTGACTCGGCCACACAATTAGTCAAACCTGGAGACGTGATTGAGGTCTCGCTAAAGTCCACCGCCAACGACACGATCCGGTTTCGGCTGGATCAGACTCCAGTGGTCGAAGGCGCACTCATTGCGATCGATCCCCGGACCGGCGCGGTGCAGGCGATGGTCGGCGGATACGAGTTTGAACGGAGTCAATTCAATCGCGCCTTGTTAGCCATCCGGCAGCCCGGGTCTGCGTTCAAGCCGATCATTTATGCCACGGCCATTGATCAAGGGATGACGCCGGCTACGCTTGTCCTCGATGCGCCAGTGGTCTACGAAGAGGAAGAGCCCGGAAAAACCTGGAAACCTGAAAATTATGAAAAACGCTTTTTCGGTCCGATCACCTTGCGAGAAGCCTTGCGCCACTCCAGAAACGCGGCGACGGTCCGTTTGCTCGAACAGATCGGCGTTGGCCACGTCATCAATTTTTCACGCGCCCTCGGGATTCACAGCCCGTTAAGTCCTGACCTTTCCCTGGCACTCGGCTCTTCGGGGATGACGCTTCAAGAACTTACCGCAACCTATGGCGTGTTTGCCAACCAGGGACTGGCCTTGGAACCCTATACGATTTCCCTGATCAGAGATCAGCATGACCACATTCTGGAGCAACACGTGTTTGAACCCAGCCAAGTGGTTTCCAAAGAAACCGCCTATTTGATTACGCACATGATGATGGACGTTATTCAAAGCGGAACGGGTAGACGCGCCAGGTCGATCGGACTTCCCTTGGCCGGCAAAACCGGCACGACCAACAGCTACCGGGACGCGTGGTTCATCGGCTATGCGCCGAATCTTGTGACGGGCGTATGGGTCGGCTTCGACAGCTTGGGAACACTCGGCAAAGTGGAGTCCGGTGCCCATGCCGCCCTCCCTATCTGGACAGACTTCATGAGCAAGAGCCTCAACCTCCTCCCCGTCCGGACCTTTACGGTTCCGGATGGCATCCAGTTCGTCGAGGTTGATCAGACAACCGGCACCCTTGTCACCGAACC
>VYFB01000113.1 GCA_009842645.1 Nitrospira sp. SB0677_bin_15
CGAGGACACAACGCAGCCCTGCGCCCGATAGTGCACTTAATCAGAGGTTCCTAAACATGTCCTCGACGTTCTTAATCGGGGATCAGAGGTTCCTTATGAGTGACATGGTGACCGTCGCGCTATCGAAGGGAAAACTCCTGGATCAGACACTGGTCTTGTTTCAGAAAGCGGGCTATCTGAGCCCGGAATTGTCCGCTGATGATCGCAAACTGGCTTTCGAAGTGCCGCAGTCCGGGCTGTCTTTTTTAGTTGTCCGCCCCACGGACGTGCCAACGTACGTGGAGTACGGCGCCGCCGACGTGGGTGTGGCGGGGAAAGATTTATTATTAGAGCAACAACTGGACGTATATGAACCCCTGGATTTGCGGATCGGATGGTGCCGGATCTCCGTCGCGGCCTTGGCGGGACTGGATGAGCGTACGCGCTTATCGTCAAAACTCCGGGTCGCCACGAAGTATCCCAACGTCACGGAGTGGCATTTTAACCGGCAGGGTATTCCAGTCGAGATTATCAAGTTGTACGGTTCGATCGAATTGGCGCCGGTCGTGGGTTTGGCAGATCGTATCGTGGACCTGGTGTCGAGCGGAGAGACGCTGAAAGCCAACAACCTCAAGGAAATGGAAACGATTGCGGAATCGACGGCACGCTTGATCGTGAATCGTGCCAGTTTGAAAATGAAGCATCAAGCGATTACCACCATGATTAACAGGCTGCGCAAGAGTCGTCCCAAGACGGCCTGTGCCTGAGGGCGTGATGAAGGTTATTTCTTCAAAATCCAAAGTCTATCCCCGGGCACTGGCTGAAGTCTGTAATCGTGGTGCGCGGCAGCACGCCGAGATTGAAACTCGCGTGAAACGCATGCTGAAGAACGTCGAACGACACGGCGACGCCACGGTCGCGCGCTACGTTAAGAAATTTGACGGGCTTGCGTTGACACCCGAACAGTTTCGGGTGTCAACGCAAGAAATCCGGAAGGCGTATGCCGCCGTTCAACGAACCGACCTTCAGGCCTTACAGTTTGCCGCGAGACGCATTCGGGCGTTTCATCGGAAACAACGCAAAGCGACGTGGGTCAGTGAGGAGAAAGGCGTGAAGCTGGGGCAACTCATCACCCCGCTGGACGTTGTGGGCTTGTACGTACCCGGAGGGAAAGCCTTGTATCCCTCCACGGTCTTGATGAACGCGATCCCCGCCAAAGTTGCCGGGGTGCCGAGGGTCGTCATGTGTAGCCCCACTACGTCCGGGGCCATCGACCCTTGTTTATTGGTCGCGGCGGATCTCGCCGGCGTGGATGAAGTGTACCGGGTGGGAGGCGTGCAGGCGATCGGGGCGTTGGCGTATGGCACCAAGCAGATTCCCCGGGCAGACAAAATTGTCGGGCCGGGGAACATGTACGTGGCCGCGGCCAAACGGGCTGTGTATGGAACCGTCGATATTGACATGGTTGCCGGACCGAGTGAACTGCTGGTGGTGGCGGATGAATCTGCTGATCCCGTCCATTGCGCAGCGGACTTGTTGTGCGAAGCCGAACACGATGAAGAGGCCCGCGTCTACCTGGTCACGACCTCGACGGCGTTTGCCAAGAAGGTTACCAGGGAAATTCGCAATCAACTGCCCAAACTGACGAGGCGACATATTGCCGCGTATTCCGTCGGCCGGTATGCTAAAATCTTCGTCGTCTCGAACCTGGACGAAGCCTTTGACGTGGCCAATGCCATTGCTCCCGAACATTTGGAGGTTCTGTTGCCCAAGCCTTTTGACTACGTGAAAAAAATTCGGCATGCCGGTGCGGTGTTCATGGGGGGCCATACCCCGCCGGCCGTGGCGGATTACGTGGCCGGTCCGAATCACGTACTGCCGACCGGGGGCTCCGCGCGGTTTTTTTCAGCGTTGTCGCTCGATGATTACATCAAACGAACGAACGTGGTAGCGTATAACGAGACACAACTGAAAGCCGTCACCCCCTACGTCACGCGGTTGGCCGCCATGGAGGGGCTCCAAGCCCATGCTCGTTCCATAGAAAGCCGGGGATCATGAATTTTGCAGGGAAACCGCGATGTGCGTCGGTAGACCGATCCACTTCCGAGACCACCATTCGCGTGGAATTGGGGCTGGATGGGACAGGGCAACGCCTGATTGCCACGCCCGTTCCGTTCGTGGACCACATGTTGGATGCCTTCGCGCGACACGGGTTGTTCGATCTCGTGCTTGACGCCAAGGGTGATACCCATATTGACGATCACCATACGGTCGAGGACATCGGCATGGTATTGGGCAGCGCCATCAGGGAATCGCTTGGGGACAAAACCGGGATTTGCCGGTTCGGGTGGGCGACCGTCCCGTTGGATGAAACCTTGGCGGAAGTCGTGGTCGATCTGAGCGGGCGGCCGTTCCTGGTCTATAACGTGACGCTGTCTCATCGGGAAGTGAAAGGATTTGATCTCGGCTTGTTTGAAGATTTTTTTCAGGCTCTGGCAACGCAAGGCGGATTGAATTTGCACGTCAACGTTCGGTACGGCCGGAATCCTCACCATATGATCGAAGCCGTCTTTAAGGCTTTTGCCAAAGCCCTGGATCAGGCGACTCGCCAGGACGATAGGGTGGTTGGAGTCCCATCCACAAAAGGGGTTCTCGCCTAGCCGTTTGTAAGGGGTGGTTTCGGAGCGAGGAGTGAAGAAGCAGACATGATCGCCATCGTTGATTATGAGAGAGGAAACTTGCGAAGCGTCCAAAAGGGCTTTGAAACCGTCGGGCATCGCGCGGTCGTCACGAGCGATCCTGCGATCATTGATCGAGCAACCCACGTTGTGCTTCCCGGGGTGGGGGCCTTCGGCGATTGCATGAGCAATCTCCAACGGTATGGCCTGATCGAGCCGTTGCGGCGGACCATTGCCCAGGGCAAGCCGTTCTTGGGTATTTGCGTGGGATTCCAGGTCCTTTTTTCGGAGAGCGAAGAATTTGGCGTGCATAAGGGGTTGAATATTTTCAAGGGTAAAGTCAAACGGTTTCCTTCCGGACCGGCTCAGGCGTCGTTGAAGATTCCGCATATGGGCTGGAACACGATTCAGGTGAAGCGGCCCATGCCGTTGTTCGAAGGCATCAATCCGGAGGCCCACGTCTATTTTGTCCATTCCTATTACGTGGAACCGGAAGAGACCGACGTGGTGTGTACCGAAACACGGTACGGCGTTCCTTTTGTGTCGAGTGTGACCAGGGGAAAGGTCTTTGCCTGTCAATTTCATCCGGAAAAGAGTCAAAAGGTCGGACTTCAATTGCTCAAAAATTTTGGAGCATGGAATTGAACGCGTTCATCACCACCAGCGCGTACCGGCGAGAGGCACGTTGGATGTCGGCGACGTTCCTTCTGCTTTGGGGGTGTGGGGCATGTGCAGCGGACCCGGTCACCGTTAAATCGCATCCCCAGCTTGCGTCCCAAGCTATCACCAAAATTGCGATTGCGCCGTTTCGCGTGGTCAAAGCGAAGCAGGGAATCTCTCTTGCTTTCAGAACACCGCCTTCGGCGGACCTTGAACACCCTCAGATACATCAGTCGTTGGGGAGCTTCAGCGGTTCATCGATTCCCGGCCGGTCCCGCCAGGTACAGGTTTCCGTGCCGGACTCCGTTCCCGACATGATCCGGCATATGGTGTATTCCCAGTTACGGCTCAAGCCTCGGATTCAGGTCGTCCCTCCTGAAACCGTCGGACAGGTCCTTGACGGCTTGGATGGATCTGCCCAGGCCAGGAATAGTCGGGAATCTGCTCGTCTCTTGGGAGAACGGCTGGACGTGGACGCGGTTCTTGAGGGCGTTGTCCGAGTGTACCGTGAACGGGAAGGCACGAAGTTCGCTGCTCATCCCGCGGCGGTTGGATTCGAAGTCCGGTTGGTCGGGGTCAAGGACGGCAAGGTGTTGTGGGTGGGCGATTATTTCGAAGAGCAAAAGCCGCTGACTCATGATTTCAAGGGATTCCTCGAACGAGGCGGAACATTTGTGACGGCCGAAGAGCTGGCGCGCACAGGGGTCGTTCGCGTGCTGCAAAGCTTGCCCTTGGGTACGGAGTAGCGTACGTTTCCGTCTCGCCTCTCTCACCGGGGATGTCTCCTTCGAAGCATACGCTCAACAAAAGCAGGTTCCAGGCTAGGGTGCTCAACTCATGATGGTCATCCCTGCAATTGATTTGAAAGACGGGCGGTGCGTCCGACTCCGGCAAGGTGACATGTCGCAGGAAACGACCTATTCGGACGATCCTGTGGCCATGGCCCGGCAATGGGAAGCTCTAGGCGCCGAACGGTTGCACGTCGTCGATCTGAATGGCGCGGTCAACGGGAAGCCTCACAACATGGCGCAGGTGCGAGCGATTGCCGCGGCCGTTTCCATTCCGGTTCACGTGGGTGGGGGGATACGATCCTTGGAGGTCATGGAAGAGTATTTTTCTTATGGCGTCGGCCTGGTGGTGTTGGGAACGGCCGCATTGGAAAACCGGGCGTTTCTCGACAATGCCTGTGCACGCTTCCCCGGGAAAATTTTCGTCGGGGTCGACGTGAAACAGGGAAAGGTCGCATTGCACGGCTGGACAAATCTTTCCGAGTCAACGGCGGGGCACGTGTTGGCTTCCTTAACGGACTATCCGCTCGCCGGAGTTATCTTTACGGAAATCAGTCGTGACGGGATGTTGGAGGGACCGAACGTACCGGCCCTGCGGGACGCGATGCAGGCCTCTCCGGTTCCTCTGATCGCCTCGGGTGGGGTGACGCGCGTGGAGGATATCCGTGCGATCAAACGGTTGGGGCAAAAGATTATCGGGGTTATCGTCGGCAAGGCCTTATATGAAGGCGCGTTGGACCTCACCGCGGCGTTGGCCGAGGCTCGTGCGTGAGGCGGGGATGTTGACCAAACGTATCATTCCCTGTTTGGACGTGAAGGATGGCCGGGTGGTCAAGGGCGTGAGTTTCGTGAATCTTCGTGACGCCGGTGACCCGGTCGAGGTCGCAAAGATCTACGATCAAGCCGGCGCGGATGAACTGTGTTTTTTGGACATCACCGCTTCTCACGAAAATCGGGATACCCTGCTGGACATCGTGTCCCGGACGGCCGAGCAGGTGTTTATGCCGCTCACGGTTGGTGGCGGAATTCGTACCATCGAAAATATTCGGCAATTGTTGAACGCGGGGGCGGACAAAGTCAGCATCAATACGGCTGCTGTGAAGGACCCGAAGTTCGTGACGGCCGGCGCTCGTCGATTCGGTTCCCAATGCATTGTCGTGGCGATCGATGCGAAACAGGTCAAGGAGGCAGGCTCCGCGCGATGGGAGATTTTCACCCACGGGGGACGTAACCCCACGGGATTGGATGCCGTGGCATGGGCCCGGCACATGGAAGAAAGAGGGGCCGGTGAAATCCTGTTGACCTCAATGGATCAGGATGGCACCAAAGACGGCTATGACCTGCCGTTGACGAGGGCCGTTTCGGAAGCCGTGTCCATTCCGGTCATCGCGTCCGGTGGAGCCGGAACGATCGCGCACCTGTATGAGGCCCTCGGAGAGGGAAAAGCCGATGCCGTGCTTGCAGCCTCGATTTTTCATTATCAAACCTACAGCATCGGTGACGCCAAAACCTACCTCAAGGAACACGGTCTTCCCGTGCGTATCGTGAATGGCTGTGGAATCTGAAGGGAGCGCGGCTTCCAACGACCTCAAGGTGCAGTTCGATGAGCGCGGGCTGATCCCTGCCGTTGTCCAGGATTGGCGTGACGGCGCGGTCCTCATGGTGGCGTATATGAACCGGGCAGCGCTCGATCAGACGTTGCAAACCGGGTATGCGCACTTCTGGAGCCGTTCGAGACAACAACTTTGGAAAAAAGGGGAGACCTCCGGGAATTTTCTGCTTTGCAAACGGGTGTTTCTTGATTGTGACGGGGATACTCTCCTGGTCAAAGTCGAACCCACCGGACCCGCGTGTCATACGGGAGCCCGTACGTGTTTTTTTGCGGAAGTGACGCCTCAGGGTGTGGCGGCGACGCACGGCGATGAAGAAGCGAACGGAAGCATTTTCGATCGACTGTATGAAATGGTCCGGCAACGAAAAGCTCATCCACAAGAGCGTTCCTATGTGTCCTCCTTGATGAAGGGCGGGCCTGACCGCATCCTGAAAAAAGTTGTGGAGGAGGCAGGGGAAGTCGTGCTGGCCGTGAAAGCAGAACACCGTGAAGAAATCATCCATGAGGTGGCGGACCTGCTCTTTCACACCATCGTGGCCATGGGACATTGTGATATTCCCATGACGGCCATTCAGCAGGAACTCGGTAAACGCTTCGGCAAAACGGGTATCAGGGAGCCGGAGTAATCCCGGTGAGACCCGGTACGCTGCTTTCGGTAGTGTCTCAGTTTGAAATCCCATCTTCTCGCTTTCTTTACCGGAGTCAGGAGGGCTTAAGCATCATGCGAGCACTCGGAACGATAATCGACACCACCCAACGTGAACCTACGTCCGACGAGATTCATTGCGGCTTGTTTGACTATCATGACCACTGGAAGACAATAGACCCACGGCTTGAGCGTCACCATGACCCTCTTTGCACGTCGCAGAGAGCTCGATAGGAATCCATGCTCTCATCGTTTTCAGACATCGTCTGCCTCCAACGTCCTGTTTGCCAAAGGTTTCTATTTCATAGCAGCACGCTATGCGAAACATAACACAATCATAGCAATGCATAGCAGAAACGCAACAAAACATAGCAATATCATAGCAAAAATAGCAATTGCGATGTTTGCTCATGCAAACTTAGAATCCTTCTGTCATCCTCGACGTTTGTAATCGAGGATCCAGGGTCTTTAGTCTTTCTCTTGCCTTGGTCAGTCCTGCAACAAATAAGACTAGATTTTTGCTAAAAATTTGAAGGCATAATAGAAGTGCGACTGTGGAATTGACGGCGCAGGCCAACATGCGGTACTTATATGCGCATAAACGTTTATGCGTCTATTCGCAGAGATTAACCCATGACTCGATGGAACCTTTCTATTCCTGAAAAAACGGATCAGGCGATCCGTACCTTCCTTGCGCGCACCGGCGGGAAGAAGGGCGACCTTTCCCGGTTCGTCGATGAAGCTGTGCGTCGCCGCGTGCTGGACCTCACTGTTCACGGGATCAAGGACCGTAACGCCGGACTTGACCAACAGAAAATCCTCGACTTGATCGACGAGGAGGTTGATGCCGCGCGTGCGGGTCGTCCTTGATACCAATATCCTCATTGGCGCCCTTATCACCAAAGGCACCCCACCGGACAAGCTATATCGGGCGTGGCTGCGTGGACAGATCGAACTTGTCACATCCACTGCGCAACTGGCCGAGATCGCAGATGTTCTCGCCCGGCCCCGTCTGCAAAAATACCTCGACGCTGATGAAGCGGCGGCAATTGTCGAGAACCTCGACACGCGCGCTCTTGTCCTTGACGACTCGCTAGAGGTGAACGTGTCCCCCGATCCCCAAGACAACCCCATTTTGGCTGCGGCAATCGCCGGGAAGGCCGACTTGATCGTCTCAGGCGACAAGAAACATGTGCTCGCGCTTGGAGAAGTGGAAGGCATTCCTGTCGTGACGGCCCGGGAAGCCTTGGAGCGTATGGGCGACGCATGAAGTGTCGGAAAGGGGACTTATTCCCCTTCCTCAGCGCGGCGTTTGCGATATGGGAAAATGAGGTTACAACCTGTAGTCAGCTCAACCATCATTTTATTTATCGCCGACAATACGGCTAAAATCAACCGCCACGTATTTCTCAAACCGTGGTTTCGTAGACTCAATGCCGAGGCGCGTTCCGTTGAACCAAATGGTGCGCCTGCCTGTATGCTTACCCTCCTTGTTCTGGTGACTATGTTCGATAAACTCACGAGAGGTCATAATCCACATCGTGTCCATTCGTTCGGAATAAAACACGAACTAATAATCTTTACGTTCTTTTGGATGAGTAATGCCAGCGAAGAGTCCCGCGTCGCCTGAACGCACATTCTGTGATCGCGCCTTGATTTGCACCAAGGCGATGGTGCCGTTCGGTCGGCGAATGAGTGCATCTACTGCGTCGTCATCCACCAAAGGAAGGTACACGTCAAGTCCTTCCTTGAGCATACGCCCAATAATCCAGTACTCGATTCGCTTGCCAAATCCCGCCAAGGTACGGAATGACTTTCTCAACAACATAGTCCCCCACTTCTTTGCCAGAAACCTATCATAATGCGATGGAGAAAAGAGGAAAAAAGTGAGGGACTACAAATTCAAACTGAGACACTACCCCGCTTTCTCGCAGGTTGACTTGTCGGCATATCCCGTGTATAGTTCAAAAAACGTTACTTTCCAACAAGTTGTCACCGCCTAGCTCTTCCAGGAAGAGGGTACCGACAGAGGCTTCGGAGAAGAGCCTTGACAACGGCACGAGCTGGAATCCCGCCCGCTACCCTTCAACAAATCCGTGACTCCGTTGACATTGTGGACGTGGTGTCCCGGTATGTCACGTTGTCGAAAACAGGTCAGAATTTTCGAGGCCTTTGTCCGTTCCATCAGGAAAAAACCCCCTCTTTTACCGTAACCCCCGTGCGACAGATGTTTTACTGTTTCGGGTGTGGCGTTGGGGGTGACGTCTTCACCTTCCTGATGCGGAAGGAAGGGTTGGAGTTCCCGGAGGCGGCGAGAGATCTTGCCGAACGGGCGGGAATTGCTCTTCCTGCGTCACAGGGTTTTTCGCAATCCCAAACGGGTCAGCGAAAACGATTGGAGGGCCTTCATGCCTTGGCCAATGCGTGGTTTCAGCAGAACCTGCGTGATCCGGCCAAAGGCCGGTCGGCTTTGGCCTACCTTGCCGGACGCGGTCTTGAATTACCGGCCCTGAAAGAGTTCGGCGTGGGATATGCCTTGCCTTCGTGGGACGGACTCACCAACTACTTAACCAGGCAAGGCGCAACCCCTTCCGACTTGGCCGCCTCGGGTCTGGTGGCGACCAAGGATGCCCAGGGGGTCTCAAAGTCCACGAGATTCTATGACCGGTTTCGTGGCCGGGTCATGCTGCCGATCCACGACCTGGGCGCGAAGGTGATTGCCTTCGGCGGCCGGGTGTTTGAAGAGGGCAACCCCAAGTACCTGAATTCTCCGGACACGGCGCTGTTTCAGAAGGGTCGTGTCTTGTATGGGTTGCACAAGGCGCGGGAGACGACCCCGCACCTTGACTCTCTGATGCTCGTCGAAGGCTACTTCGACGTGTTGGCGTTGCATCAGGCGGGCATTCGTCAGGTTGTCGCGCCCTTGGGAACCGCGCTGACGTCCGAGCATGCCGCCCTGCTGCGCCGGTTCGTCAACACCGTTGTGCTGGTCTTCGACGGCGATGCCGCGGGGACCGGCGCGGCGTTACGCGCGCTTGACGTGTTTCGGGAGAGTGGGATCACCGTCAAGGTCGTGGTCATGCCTCAGGGACATGATCCCGATTCCTACGTTCGGGCGCATGGGGCGGAAGATTTTCTCGCGTTGCAGAACCGGGCCCCGACGTTGTTGGAGTGGGCCGTGGCTCAACGTCTGGAAGGAGCCACCCACGCGACGGTCGAAGAGCGGACCCGGCGAGTCGATGACATCCTCCGCATCCTGGCCAAAGGTTCAAACCCCGTTGAAAAGAACGAACAAATCCAGCGCGTCGCCGAGCGACTGGGCGTCAAGCCACAATTGCTTCTCGATCGATATCCTGCCGTGCTCGATCGTCGTCAGGGCGGTTCTCGATCTCAAGGGAAAGCACCAAAGTCCGGCAATCGACGCAACGAAACAAGGGAATTTCGAGAGGAACGCGAAATCGTCTCGTTCATGGTGCAGGGGAGCTTGCATCCGGAACACCTCAAGGATTTGCGCCCTGAGGTTTTCCGGTCCCCCCTCTATCGCCGGCTCGTGGAAATAGGAACGCGACATCTCGACGTGGAAGGAGGCATTGATTTGTCGGGATTCTTCGCGGAAACCGAATCAGATGAAACGTGTCGCGATTCAGTTGCGGAGTTGGCAGTGTCCGTGACGCATTTTGAGAACCGCGATGAGTATATTCAGGGTTGTTTGAGAGCGTTGTCCCAAAAACATTTGAGAACCCGGCTGGACGAATTGATTGCCCAGCTTCGAATCGCCGAACGCGAGCAACGAACGGATGACGTGGATTGTCTGAATTCCCAAATCGAAGCGTTGCGCGGTAGAAAAGCCGGGTTAGCCTCCTCCACCTTAGCTCCATGACAAGGGTCCTGTATGGCAAAGACGATCCCTTCCAAACTACGGAAAGAAAAGTCGGTATTGGCAACAAAGAACCAACGGGGCAAGAAGGCGCACCCATCCTCCACAATGGTTCGTTCTTCTGCAGGGGACGGCCCCGAGCTTGCCCTGAGCCCTGAGCCTGTCGAAGGGTCGAAGAGTACCGGCCCGAATCCCCTCCCCGAACACGTCGAGAAGTCTGTTCAGAAACGCGGGGTGGTTCAATTTCCTTCCGAAGCGTCGATCGAGCCGGAGTCGGTTTCCAGGAAGACCGAGGAACAGGAAGATTTGTTGGAAAAGAATGCCCCGGAAATTGATCTGACTCCCGGTGACTTGAGTCGGACGGATGATCCCGTTCGTTTGTATTTGCGAGAGATGGGAAGCGTCTCTTTGTTGAGCCGCGAAGGGGAGATCGAGTTAGCAAAGAAGATCGAAGAGGGGAAAGAAGAGATGACGCGGGCGATTGCGG
>VYFB01000001.1 GCA_009842645.1 Nitrospira sp. SB0677_bin_15
CCGACCTACGGTCTCCTCACTCCCTCGCCCCTTGTGGGAGAGGGCTGGGGTGAGGGGGAGAAAGCAACGATTCGCCCCGGGCCATGACCCGGCATAGAGCTGACTCCACGCGTCATCACCCTCACCTTAATCCTCTCCCGTCAAGGGAGAGGAGACCAAAACGTTCCTCCGCTCTCCCGTCAAGGGAGAGGACACGAAGAGCCCGTCAACTACCCGTTACAAAGCTGATAGGGCTTTTTCCAATCGACTCCGGCCATCCAAAAACTCCAATTCCAGGATAACGGCGTAGAGAGGCGTGGGAACCGACCAATTCGATTGAACCTTTATCAAATCTTTTTCCGTCGTGAGCACCACGTCCGGACGGCTCCGTTCAATACGTCGATAAATCTCCGCAACCCTGGAAGGTCCGTACGCTTCGTGATCCCGAAAGACAAGTTCATCCACCACCTGCACGCCGAATGCAGTCACCATCCGGCGGAACTGTTCGGGATTCCCGATGCCACTGAAGAGGAGCGCCCGTTTCCTGTGAACACCGGAAACCGGCATCGACTCCGATGCCCCCATCAACGTTTTTGGCGTGAATCTCGTGGTGATGGGATCGATCGCGGAACCCATAGCCGCCTGAATGGGATGCAATACGTCAGCAATCATGGATTCATCTTCAACCCGGGTCAGAATAATATCCGAGGCTCTTCTGGCTTCGCCAAGCGGTTCCCGAAGTTTTCCCACGGGAAGCAGCGCCTGTATTCCGGCAGGATTGGAACTGTCCACCAACAGCAGGTTTACGTCACGGTCGAGACCCAAATGTTGGAAACCGTCATCCAGGATGAAACAGTCAATGGGTGTTTGGCTCAATACCCAACGACCCAGTTCATATCGATCAGCGCCAACGGCTACGACGACGCCAGGGCAGTTCGTCGCCATTAGATACGGTTCGTCACCAGCTTCCCGATGTCCGGCAAGGACCGACGTTCCATCAGAGACCAGCAAAAATTCCCGTTGACTTTTGCGACGGTATCCCCGGCTGAGGACGCACGGCTTTTTCCCGTATTCCAACAGCTTGCCGGCCACCCACATGGCCATGGGGGTTTTACCCGTGCCACCGACAGTGAGATTTCCGACACTGACCACCGGACGCGGCAACCGGCGTCGTGCCAACCATCCTCGTTTATACAGCCACGTCCGAAAACACGTTGCGAATCGATACGGGCCGGTCAGTATCGACGTCCATCCGTTCATCATGGATTCGCTAATCCGACTTACAACGACTCAAGCCGACGACTTGCTCGACCATAGCCAAATTTCTCTCAACCACGCCTTGATTGTCATCGATGACTTTTCGCGCGTTCAGCCCCAGATGAGACACCCAATCCTGATTTTGTATCCCTCTGACGAACGTTTCGGTCAATTCATGACCATTGCGGACTCGAATGCCGCCGCCGGATTCGATCAATAATTCCGCTATTTCATGGCAGTGATCGGTATAGGGTCCGAAACACACGGGTTTTCCCCAAACCGGCGGTTCCAGGAGATTGTGCCCTCCTACGGGAACCAAAGTTCCTCCCACAAATGCCATGAACGCCAACCCGTACACTTGAGCCAATTCTCCTTGGGTATCAAGAAGGATAACCCGCGGTCCCACGGCTCCCCGGGCACCCCCTTCAAGCAAACGGCTACGTCTCACTGGGGGAAACCCGAAATCCTCGATTGTCCGGGCCAGTACGTCGCATCGTTCGATATGTCTTGGAGCCAACAGGAGAACAACGTTGGAGAATGAACGGAGCAACTCGCGGTAACTTTTCAAAAGGATCTCTTCCTCAGTGGGATGGGTACTGCCTGCGACGAGCAACCGTTCGTCTTCCGACAGCCTGAAGGCCGAACGTTGGATCGATGGCTGAAAAGGAAACCCTCCGTTCATCGTGAGGTCGAATTTCATGTTCCCTGTACGGTGCATCCGGTCAGGCAAAGCCCCTAACTCGACGAACCGGCGTTCATCCCTGCCGGACTGCACGAGCCCCAACGCGACGGTCGAAAGAACCTGCCGCATGAACGGCCTGACCCATTGATAGCGAGAAAAGGAACGGGATGACAATCGTCCGTTCATGATAACGGCAGGAATTCCCCGGCGAGAGAGTGAACGCAACAGGTTCGGCCAAAGTTCGGTTTCGACGACTACAAACCCGATTGGGTTCAGGGAAGTAATGAACCGGTTAACGATCCAGGGATAATCCAATGGTAAAAAACAATGCGTAGCGATGCCGGGCAATTGTTGCCGCACGGCTTCCCGTCCGGTTTCCGTAATGGTCGATACAACGATCCTGGTGGCGGGATACCGTTGATGAAGCATCCTCACGAACGGCACGATGGCGGAAACTTCTCCCAAGGACACAGCATGAATCCAGAGCACGTTCTGCCGGGAGTCCCACCCTCGCGGCACAACCCATCCTATCCGTTGCAACAGGCCGGAACGACACCGTTTCTTGAGCAGCAACGCGCAAAGAATGAGCGGAAACGCGAGGATAAGGAGTACATTATAGAGACCGTACCACATCTCAGCACGACCTCGAATCATCACACATCGCTTCCGCTTCGGATGACAGGGAACAGAGAGTGGTTTCCAAATCTACCCGTATCCGCTCCAAGGTCTCGGCGTCAGCATCACGTTCAACCCGAACCGGGTTTCCCCAAAGATAGATTCCGCTGGAAAACGGATACGGGACTATGAACCGGTCCCAACTGGAAAAGACTTTTTTTTTGAGCACGCAAACGCCAAGGGAACGATGGGCAGGCCCGTGAATTTGGCGAGCGCGACGACCCCCGGTTGAATGCGATGCCTGGGCCCTTTGGGGCCATCGGGCGTAATGACGAGATCAACACCTTCCCGACTCAGGCGAATCAGCTGACGCAAGGCCTTGTACCCTCCCCGCGTGGCTGACCCGCGGACCGCTCCATATCCGAATCGTTTGACGATTCGATAGATCAGTTCTCCATCACGGTGCTGGCTGATCAGGATCTCGGGGTGAGGACCGCGGTAACCTAACGGGATCATCAATTGTTGCCCGTGCCAGAATGCCACGATGACATTGCGTCCTTCCCCGTATATTCGATCCAGCGGTTCGAATCCATACGACTTCAAGGACATCGACTTGCCGAGAAGCCGAATCGTGGCCGCGCCGAGAAACGACAGAATACTGAATTTCAATGGGTTCATTTTTTAAGCAGTCGGTTTTTCATTGGCTACTGCATCGTGTGCATTGCGGGAACGTCGTGGAATTGGGTCTGGTACAATCGCGAGTACATTCCGTTTCGACGAAGTAATTCATGATGGAGACCCTCTTCCACAATGCGCCCTTCGTCCAGGACAATAATACGGTCTGCATGCTGAACGGTCGAAAGACGGTGGGCAATGACCAGCGTCGTCCGGTTTTTCATCAATTCAGCCAAAGCCGCCTGGACTTGTCGTTCGGACTCGGTATCCAACGCGGAGGTCGCTTCATCGAGAATCAGCAGGGGAGGATTCCGCAATATCGCGCGGGCAATGGCCAACCGCTGCCTCTGTCCGCCGGACAAGGTGACGCCGTTTTCTCCTATCAGCGTATCCAACCCGTTGGGTAACTCTTCAATAATTTCCCACGCGTATCCCGCCCGGGCTGCATGGATAATTTCTTCCTCGGACGCGTCAGGCCGTCCATATGCAATGTTAGCCCGTACCGATTCATCAAACAAGACCGTCTCTTGGGAGACGATGGCAATCTGCGCACGCAAGGACGTCAGGGTCACCTCCTTGAGATCCAGGCCGTCGATCAAAATGCGGCCTTCGGACGGATCATGAAACCTCGGCACCAAGCTCATCAGGGTGGATTTGCCGCTCCCACTTTTTCCGACCAACGCAATCATTTCGCCGAACTCGACGGTCAGGTCAATGTGTTCGATTGCCGGAACATCACTCCCTTCATAATGAAAGCTCACGTTTTGAAACTCCAGGGAACGCGAGATGGCCGGCAAGGCCGCACGCCCGGAATCGCGAACAAATTCGTGCTCCATATCCAGCATTTCAAAAACCCGGTTCGCTCCTGCCATTGCCCGTTGAATGAACATATTGGCGTTGGCCAGTTTTTTTAACGGGGCATACGCCATGAACGTGGCCGCTAAAAAGGAAAAAAACTCGCCGGGTTTCATTTGCCCGTCTATCACTGAAAACCCGCCGTACCACACGATAAAGGCAATACCACCTATGCCTATCAGCTCCAACAGGGGCGACGTCAGCGCGCCCAGCTGCGCCGATTTCGTGACCGCTCGCAAATACGTGGCATTTCCCTTGGCAAATCGTTGTTGTTCAACGTGTTCACCCCCGTACGCTTTGACGATTCGAATGCCGGCAAAAGCCTCTTTCAACGACGAGGCCATGTCTCCCATCGACTCCTGGCCCCTGGCAGCCAACTTTCGCAACCGCTTGCCGATTTTCACGATGGCATAGGTTGAAACCGGCATCACCACAAGCAACGCCGTGGCCAGCTTCCAATTCTGATAGAACGCCACGCCGGTCAATACCACAAGGATCAGCCCTTGTTGAATCAGATCTTTAACGACGTTGGGAATGGCGTTGGCCATTTCATTGACGTCGTTGATGACTCGCGCAACCAATCGCCCGCTTGAATGTTTCTGATGAAACGGCAACGACATGCGAAGAAAGTGACTGAACAGTTGCTGGCGGACTTCTGCCACCACGCGATTGCCCACGTAACTCATGAGATAGGCTTGACCATACGCGAAGAGTCCCTTCAACGTGGCCGCGCCGAGAACGACCAACGGCAGGACCGTCAAGAGCAGTTGATTCCTGGCGATAAAAATTTCGTCAAGGACCGGTTGTACCAACCAGG
The DNA here is from genome assembly GCA_009842645.1 of Nitrospira sp. SB0677_bin_15. Taxonomy (GTDB): domain Bacteria; phylum Nitrospirota; class Nitrospiria; order Nitrospirales; family UBA8639; genus Bin75. The sequence goes on from VYFB01000001.1 coordinate 4,881, forward strand.
CATACAATCCGGACATACCCGCCACGCCCGCCGCGCACAGACACGCCACGATCAACCGGAACCGGTATTCATACAGGTAGGACAAAATCCTGAGATACACCGTCATGCCTGACACTCCTCCAACACGACCTCCGCAGCTCTCAGGGAAGCTCCGGAAGGGCCAAGTTCGGCGCGAATGCCGACCAAGGCTTCCCGCATTTGATCGTACCGGGTTCGATCCTTGAGAAGGTGAAGCGCCTCCGCGCTCAGCCGCTCCGCCGTCACCTCAGATTGCAATAATTCCGGAACAACGCCGCGCCCAGCGACTAAATTCACCAGACCCACGTATTCGACGGTTATGAGCATTCTGGCCAGAAGGCAGGTCAACCAGGACACGCGGTACGCCAGAATCATGGGCGTGCCGACCAGGGCTGCTTGTAACGTGGCCGTCCCCGACGCCACCAACAGCAAATCCGCGGCTGCCATGACTTCGGCCGGCTGATTCGGCACCACGGTCACGGGAAGCACCTTGCGATCAATCACGTCGTTGACCCATTCTTCGGCTACCGTGGGCGCCCGTCCGATGACACAATGAAGGTCGGGAAACGATTCCCTGATTCGTCCGGCCGCCTCCAGCATGGTCGGCAGGAGTGACTGGATTTCGGAATGGCGGCTTCCGGGAAGCAACCCGAGAATCAAGCCTCGAACCGGAAGACCCAATTGTTTGCGCAACCCGACCGCATCATAGCGTTGCGCCACGTCATCGAGTAAGGGGTGTCCGACGAAACTGCACGGCACGTTGGCATCACGGTATATCGGTTCCTCAAAGGGCAAAATCACGATCATCCGGCGCACCACGCGTTTGATCAGGTTAATCCGGTGCCGGCCCCAGGCCCAAATCTGCGGGGCGATATAATAGATGACGCGATGGCCGAACTTCGCCGCGATCCTCGCCAACCGGAGGTTCATGGACGGATTATCCACAAAGACCACGCCGTCCAGGGATTCCCGTCTAAAAAACCGCTTCAGGGTCAACACGTTGGCGAATCCCTTCCAGATCATAAGCGGTCCCGGTATCCCGACGACGTCCAGACGATGCAAGCCTTGCACCAATTCCACCCCTGCGGCTCGCATGTGCTGCCCGCCTACCCCCACGAGTCTGACTTCAGGCTGAAGTTCTTTTAGGGCCTTGGCTAAATTTGCACCGTGGAGGTCGCCCGACGCTTCACCGGTGACGATCATGATCGACAGACCAGCCACGTCCTCCTCTAAGGTGCGAACCTTGAAAGCCCCGTCAGTGGAGACGTTTTTTCACGGATGGACTGTTTGATCGTATGAACGAGTTCCAAAGCGGCCAAACCCTCTTCGCCGGAGACGCCGCCGGGAGCCCCGGTCAGGATAGCTTGCACAAAAGCCTGTAATTCACGTTGAAGCGGCTCTTCATCTCCTGCCTGGATCGCTTCTTCCTGAATGGACGATTCGTCGGCCGGGACTTGCCTGTACACGATACCCTGGCGGGAAAGAAAGTCAACGGAAAGATAGAGGTGCTCCTGAAAAAGACGCATTTTTCGCAAACGGCCGGTCGACATGCGACTGGCCGTCAAATTGACGACACAATCCTTGTCGAATTCCACCCGTGCATGCGCAAAATCAACCTGCGGCGAAAGAACCGCGGTCCCCACGGCCTCCACTTTGGAGACTCGCCCCAAGCCGAAAGATAAAATCAGGTCGGCGTCGTGAATCATCAGATCCAACACGACGTCAACGTCCGTTCCACGTGGTTGAAAGGGAGCAAGCCGGTGGCATTCGATAAACCTGGGATTCGAGATAAGATCATGGACCAAGTCCCTGACCGGATTGAACCGCTCAACGTGTCCCACGTGCAAAACCAACCCGTTCTGCTTCGCCTTGTGGACCATCTGCCGGCCTTCTTCCGGCGTGACGGCCAGAGGCTTTTCGACCAGGACGTGCGTGCCGGCTTCAAGGCAGTCCAACGTGACTTCCCGGTGTTGCAAAGTCGGCACGGCGACGCTCACCGCGTCGACCTGGCCCAACAGGTTCCGGTAATCGCCAAAATGGGGCACCCCGAAGCGGTTGCCGATTTCAGTCCGGCGGGGCTGGTCAATATCAACCACACCCACCAACCGGGCCTGGGGCAATTCCGAATAAATGCGAGCATGATGTTGACCAAGATGTCCCACACCAATGACGCCGACGTTGATAAATTCCATGTCTCGTTTTCCTATGAAAATAGCCACTTTTGTCGTTCCCGACAATAAGAACCGGATCCCCGATTCAGGATAGCCTGCCCTCGACATTAGTAATCGGGGGTCGGGGACGAATCCGGAGTCTTGGCTTTTACCCCCTCGCCCATTTCCTGCATTAAGCGGGAAATAGGGAGAGGGTTGGGGTGAGGGGAAAGACCCTGGATTCTCGCGTGCGCAAGAATGACAGCAGGAGAAGACAAGGATGACAGAAGACGCACCCCCCAATCAGCCCGGGATACCAATGACGACGATGCCGGCTCGATGAGCTTTCGCCAACGTCTCTTCTCGATCAAGCATGATGGTCTTGTGGGCTTCCAAAGCCAACACCGAAGCCTTTGCTTCATCCATCACGTCGATGGTTCGAGGACCGACCGCGGGCAAGTCAAACCGTAAATCCTGCTGGGGCTTGCAACACTTGACGACAACGGCCCCACGCCGGGCCAGCCGGGCGCCGCGCCGGATGGTTTCATCCGTCCCTTCGACCGCTTCAACCGCAACGATCACGCGATCTTTGACCACCACGCATTGCCCAATGTCCATACGTCCGACGTTTTTCGCAATACGCCATCCGTAGGCTACGTCCTCCCGTTCCTTCCTGGATGCCTCACGCCGGGTCAACGTGCCTTCGGGAACCACGAGATTCGAAAACCCGAACGTGGACTCTCGAATCGTAATCCCTTCCCCTTCCAGGTCGTCGGCAATGGCCCTGAGAATCTGATCATCCTTCCATGATTTCAGTTTGGCAAAAAACGTCATCGCCCGAAAATCCGGACGCACGCCGGAAAAAAGATGCGTTTTTTTCATCCCCCCCAGCATCACGGCCTGTTCAACGCCGTCACGTTTGAGGGCCTGAATGACTTTCCCGAATTGGCCAATGCGAACCCAATGCATCCGGTCGACCACCTGCTCCAACTCAGGAGAGGTTTCACCGCGGTGGGCCACGGCCGACACTCGAAAGCCGAGCTTTCTGGCGTTTTCGGCAAAGATGATAGGGAAGCGACCATTACCTGCAATAAGGCCTATCCAAGCCCCAGTGGGAGGAAGCGGCAAAGCTGACGACGACAAATCTTGAGTCACCGCGCGTGGGTCACCTAAAATGCTTCCTGATCGCTTTGACCTTTTCGCGCGGAACGACACATCCCGCGAGTCGAGGTTTCCAAAAACGTCAGCAGGATCAGGACGTCCGGACTATCATCGAATTGATGGCGGGCCAGTTTGATGCTGTCGGCCATGCGCTGGTTTTTTCGAAACAGCAGGCTGTAGGCTTGTTTCAACACGCGAATGCGCTGAGCGGAGAACCCTCCCCGGCGAAGCCCAATGGCATTAATCCCATAGAGATCGGCCCGGTTGCCGACTGCGCGCATGAATGGAGGCACGTCCCTTGCAACTGCGGAACATCCGCCGATCATGGCGTAGTCGCCGATCCGCACGTATTGATGCACACCCACCAATCCACCAATCACGGCATGATTCCCGACGGAAATATGTCCGGCAAGCGTCGCAGCATTAGCCATGACGACGTCATCACCAATGTGACAATCATGCGCCACGTGCACGTAGGCCATCAAAAAATTATGCCGGCCGATCGTCGTGACGCCGCCACCGAACGCCGTACCGCGGTTCACCGTCACGTACTCCCGCAAAATATTTTCATCGCCGATACTCACGCGCGTCGGCTCATCATGATATTGGAGGTGCTGGGGCGGCCCCCCGATGGAAACGTAGGGAAAGATTTTACACCGTTGCCCGATATCCGTATGGCCTTCCAGGCTTACATGTGAACACAGTTCAGTCCCGCGACCAATTTTCACGTGCTCGCCGATGACGCAAAAAGGCCCCACAATCACGTCCTCATCGAGTTCGGATTTCGGATGCACGATAGCCGTGGGATGGATAGACCTACTCGACATCATGATCCTCAAGGTTTGGGTGTCCCGTTTCCGCCTCCGCGGAGCCGGTCTGTTCCGATTGCAGCATCGCCGTTGATTCAGCCTCGCACACCAGGTCATTTCCGACAAAAGCCTTTCCTTGCATCTTCCAGAACGGTGGCCGGCGTTTAATCACTTCGACCTCCAACCGTATCTGATCGCCGGGAATCACGGGTTTGCGAAACCTGGCCTTATCGATTCCCGTCAGGTACACAATCGGGGAGCCCTCAACGGACGACGATCGAATGGCCAACACTCCGCCTAATTGGGCAAGCGCTTCGACAATTAACACACCGGGGAAGACGGGACGTCCGGGGAAATGGCCTTGGAAGTACGGGTCATTGACCGTGACGTTTTTCAATCCGACTGCCCGTCGCCCGGAGTCAAAGGCTACGACCCGGTCCACGAGCAAAAACGGGTAACGATGCGGAAGGATGGCCTGCACTTCAATGGCATCCATCACAATGTCCGGTTCGGCCATCTGATCGCTCATGGTTCCCGCATATCCTCAGACCGGAAAAGACCGCCGTGCAACGTCGCTGGCGTCACGCGCGTCACGCGCGGCCTTGTTCGTCAGCGTAACGTGGTCTGGTCCAACATTTCCAACACGGTGGATGAAAAGTCCATACTCTCGTCAAAGTACCGCGTCGACGTATTCTTTCCCTTTTCGACGACGAGTCCCAACCCTCGTTGCCGGGCAATTTGCTTGACGACCAGGTCAACCTGTTCACGAAATTCATCCAGCAAGTCGGCCTGCTTGGACTGAAACTCCCGTGACATATTACCGGCTTTTTGCTGGTAGTCCAACATACGCTGGCGTAATTGCTCTTCCTTTTGTTGTTTGGCCGAAGGACTTAAAACGCTGCCTTGACGCAACAACTCATTTTCCAGATTCCGTAGTTCCTGCTGCTCAAGTTCGAGTAACGCCTGCCGATCCTTCATAAACCGGTTGAGCGTCTCATTGACCTGGCGGCCGAGTTTCGACTCTTTCAATAACCATTGCGTATCCACGACACCGATAGCGACACCGGACCCCGCCGGTCGCTCCGTGGCGGAAATTCCGGCAAGCTCAGAAGCAGGCGTCGTGCAACCGGTAACCACCGGCAACAGAATGGTCACGCCAGCCCAAAGTACGATTCCCGAGCATGACAACCAATGCGAACTGATCATGTCCCGTAAGCGTTGCACTCCAGGAACCTCTGATTAAATGCGCTATCGGGCGCATGGCTGCGTTGTGTCCTCACTCAACCCTCACCTATCTCTCTGATAAACTTCGGGTTTCGCTCCGGGACGCCTTGCCCTGCATCCCGCTATCACATTTAATCAGAGGTTCCGCTAGAAGACGTTCCCGACGGAAAACTCAAACACACTGGATTGTTCTTGGTCCATGCGATCCAATTTGAGGCCCCATGCCGCGCGTAAAGGCCCGAACGGTGAAATCCAGCGCACCTCTAATCCCGTTGCCCTTCGCAAATTGAAATTCAAATTTTCTTCTTCGGCAAAACCCTTCCCGTAATCAAAAAAGAGTACTCCATTCAACTTTGCCGTAGGAAGGACGGGAAAAATCAACTCGGTATTCACAATCAACTGTTTATTTCCGCCTGCCAACGTTCCGGAATCGGTCACGGGACCGGCTCGCCCGAATTGAAATCCGCGCATCGTATTGATACCGCCGACAAAAAAGAGTTCCGTCAGGGGCACGGAATTTCCCGAATACCCGTCCGCCATACCGAACCGCCCACGGAACGCCATCCTGAGGTCCCATACGGGTAACGGGATATATTTCAACCCATCAAGCGCGAATCGATAGAAATTATTGGTTCCTCCCAGCATATCGGTTCCGAAACCCAGGCGCAGCCCCGTTCTCGATCCGGTACGCGGATCCTGGAAAAAGTCACGGGTATCACGAAAAATACTCGAACGAAACCCCGTCGTGGATTGATCGCCAAGTTGGTTCCGAATGAAAGACGTTGCGTCAGTGGCCGCATTTGTAATTCTGATTTGCTCACCGACGAGAGTAAAACTTCCCGTGATGTATTCGGAAAAGGCCCTTCCCCATTGAACCGTTCCGCCCTTTCTCTCTTCCTGGTACGTCAAGAAATTCGTTTGCGTACTAAACCCGTCTGCCTGGAAGGAAGTGGGGCCGTCAAACAGCGCCGGATTCCTGAAAGTCAGGACGCCGATCGTTCGACGAACACCGACTTGTCCGCGAATCCGAACCAAATACCCCAAACCGAACAAGTTCCCTTCCGTGATATTGGCAATGGCCGTAAATTGATCGAGAGTGCTGAACCCGCCGCCGATACTGAATTGCCCCGTGGGCTTCTCTTTGACTCGCACTTGCACGTCGACCTTATCTTCCTCCACGTGTTCGGGAACCAGCTCGACGGTTTCGAAGAAATTCAGATTATTGAGTCGTTGAAAACTGCGTTTGATGGCCGCGGAACCCAGGACTTCCTGTTCATCCACTCGCAACTCCCGGCGAATGACGTTGTCACGCGTCTTATCATTCCCCGTAATGTGAACCTCTCTGACCCGAATCAACGCCCCTTCCTTGATCGTAAAGGTAATGGTCGTCGTCAGCGTCTCAGGGTTAGGGGATAGATTGGGCTCGACTTCGGCGAATGCGTACCCTTCTGCTCCATACATGTCCGTGACGCGAGAAATTTCTTCACGGACCGTCGTACGTTGAAACACGTCATGGGGACGGATAAACGAATATCGCGCAAGGGCTTCGTCTTCAAAAACCGTATTCCCTTCATAGCGGACCGTTTGAACCGTATACGGTTGACCTTCACTGATTTGAAACGTCAAGTCCACGGATTCTTTATCATCAACCAGTTCAATGGCAGGGGTCCCGACCTGAACGTCAAGGTATCCTCTATTCGAATAATATTCCTTGATCCGTTCAATATCGTTTGAGAGTTCTTCCTGGTGCAGGATCCCCGCGTCCGTGATGAGGGAGAGAAACGGGGTCCATTCCTGGTTGGCCATCACGCTTAATAAATCTTTTTTATCGAACACGGTCATGCCGGCGAAATGAATCGTATCGATCTTGGCTCGCGCGCCTTCCTGGATGAAAAAAGTCACACGATTGCGACTCTCCCGTAATTCCTGAATGATCGGAATGACTTGAGCCTTGTGATACCCGCTTTTTTCATATTCTGCCCTAATCTTCTCCGCACTCGACTTGGTTGTCTGTTGATCGAGAAATACTTGATTCTTCAGCGTAATGACCTCTTTCAACTTATCATCCGACAACGCGTCATTCCCATCAAAGATAATGGCCGTCACGAATGGTTTTTCTTGCACCACGAAAGTGACCGCGACGCCTTTCGCCGTCGTTTCCGTCTGCACTTGCACGTCGTCAAAGAAGCCCATATCGTAAATCCGTCGAATCTCCTGCTGTGTCACCTGAGGTGAAAGCGAATCTCCTGTTTTGAGGGTCACGTTCCCAAGAATCGCGTCCGACTCGATTCGCTGATTTCCCTCAATGGCAATGCTTTCCACGACCACGTCCTGTGCCTGACTCAACGCCGGTGAAGACAGACTCATGAACGGGCATCCGGACACGAGAATCATCACCAGCACGCCACGGGTTACGACTCTCATGGGGGTTCCGGGGCTGGGCATCGTCGAACGCGGCTTCTTTGAACTGATTTCCATCATCTTGTGTTCCGGACAAAAACGTCCCATTGGGAAAGACGTCATACAATCACAAGTCAGGACCGGCACTCAAGGGTGAGAGACATACAGTGGTTTTCAGGGGACCGGATTCAGGTACTCAGGCCTGAAAGGATGCTATGGAACCTATGAAAAGGTGCGTCATTATAGATTGACCTGTATGGCTTGTAAAGTTGGGAGGCTTGCAATGAGCTTCTTTCCTTGACATTCATTTTTTTGTTTACCTACTATTGAATGACCCATTGAAAACAAACCTGGCGGCCGAAATCCACAATCCATATGATTGAATGACGGACAATTCCTGCCCTCGGCGTGCTGCACCAAAAATTTGTTTGGCGCCGCGTGACACGTAACGGAGCCCCTGATTTCGCTCGAAACTTCTCACAACGATCAATGACTGAAGAACTTCCTCAGGCTCCTCCGAACGTGGACATTCCCGACGATCTACCGTTGATCCCCGTGAGGGACATCGTGGTCTTTCCGTACATGGTACTGCCCTTGTTTGTCGGACGGGAAATGTCGATCAAAGCCATAGAAACGGCCCTTGCCGGGAATCGGATGGTCCTTCTGGCGACTCAAAAAGCCCATGACACGGAAACGCCGGCGCCGACGGACATTTTCGAAACCGGTACGGTCGGCATGATTATGCGCATGCTGAAACTCCCTGATGAGCGGATCAAAATTCTGGTCCAAGGCCTGACCAAGGCAAAGATTATCCACTATCTCCAATCCGAGCCGTTTTACTCCGTTCGCATTCAACCCTTCCCGGCTTCTCGCGAACCGGCGGCATCCCTCGAAACCGAAGCCGTCATTCGAACAGCAAAAGAAGGGGTGGACCGGATCGCCAGCCTGGGGAAAGTGCTCATGCCGGACGTCATGATGGTCATCGAAAACATGGATGAACCCGGCCGGCTGGCCGACCTCATCGTATCGAACCTTGGCTTGAAAGTGGAGGTGACCCAGAAAATTTTGGAAACCGACGATCCCGTGACCCGTTTAAAACGCGTGACGGAGATCCTCTCGAAAGAAATTGACGTGTTGTCGATGCAACAGAAAATCCAAGCCGACGCCAAAGGCGAGATCGATAAAACGCAACGGGAATACTTTCTTCGTGAGCAATTGAAAGCCATTCAGAAAGAACTTGGGGAATTGGATGACCGGGCCGAAGAAGTGGCCGAATTTCGAAAACGCATCGAGGAATGCCGCATGCCGGACAAGGTCCTGAAAGAAGCGGAAAAACAATTAAAGCGTCTCGAAAAAATGCACCCCGACACTGCCGAGGCGGCGACCGTGCGTACCTACATGGAATGGATGGTGGAAATTCCGTGGAGTCACGCCTCCACGGACAATCTGGAAATTGACGCCGCCAAGAAGGTGCTCAACGAAGACCACTATGACTTGGAAAAGGTCAAGGAACGCATCCTCGAATATTTGGCCGTCCGCAAACTCAAGGAGAAACTCAAAGGTCCGATTCTGTGCTTTGTCGGCCCGCCCGGCGTGGGAAAAACGTCGTTGGGTAAATCCATTGCCCGGGCCTTGGGTCGCGAATTTGTGCGCATGAGCCTGGGTGGGGTGCGTGACGAAGCTGAAATCCGCGGACATCGCCGCACGTACGTCGGGTCCTTACCCGGACGAATCATGCAAGGCATCAAGCAGGCGGGAACCAATAATCCCGTGTTCATGCTGGATGAAATCGACAAAGTCGGCATGGATTTTCGCGGCGACCCTTCAGCCGCGCTGTTGGAAGTGTTGGACCCCGAGCAAAACCACGCGTTCGCGGACCATTACCTGGGCGTCCCCTTCGACCTCAGCAACGTGATGTTTATCACGACGGCCAATCTCATAGACCCCATTCTTTCGGCTCTCCGTGACAGGATGGAAATTATTGAAATCCCCGGATATACCGAAGAAGAAAAACTGGGGATTGCCAGGCGCTATCTCATCCCGCGGCAACTGGAAAAACACGGTATTTCGGAGAAACACTTTCGCGTCACCGACCTTGCGGTTCAAAGAATCGTGACCCACTATACGCGAGAAGCCGGCGTCCGCAACCTCGAACGAGAACTCGCCAACGCCATGAGGAAAGTGGCCCGGCGCGTTGCCGAAGGCAAACCAAAACTTCATTCCATCACGCCGCGTTCCCTCCGTAACTACATCGGCATTCCCAAATACCTGCCTGAAACCGAAAAGGAAAAAGATCAGGTCGGGTTGGCCATCGGATTGGCCTGGACGGAAACGGGAGGAGAAACGCTGCACATCGAAGCCACGGGCATGCAGGGCAAAGGCAACCTGACCTTAACGGGTCATCTCGGCGACGTCATGAAGGAATCCGCCCAAGCCGCGCTCAGCTTTGTCCGGGCACAAGCCGGCACGCTGGGCATCAAGGAAGAAACCTTCTCGACAACCGACATTCATATTCACGTGCCTGCCGGTGCCATTCCCAAGGATGGACCTTCAGCCGGGATTACCATGGCGACGGCTCTCGCGTCGAACCTGGCGAATATTCCCGTCCGGCACGACGTCGCCATGACCGGAGAAATCACCCTCCGCGGACGTATTCTGCCTATCGGCGGGCTGAAAGAGAAAATCCTGGCGGCGAAGCGGGTCTCGATCCCTCGCATCATTCTGCCCAAACGAAACGAGAAAGATTTGGAAGAACTTCCCAAACACTTATTGAAAGGTCTCAAGATCATATTCGCGGAAAGGGTGGACCAGGTCTTTGCGGCAGCGCTTCTGCGCCCGGTGCGTCGCAAACCCAAGCCGTCCGCACGCGCCAAAACAGCAGCTTCAAGCCGAAAACAACGGGTGGCTGCCCTGCCTGCAAAAAAGGCCAGGCGGTGAACCGCTCATCCACGCGTGATTCCCTGAAGACCATCGGAGAATTCGGGCTCATCCGGCAAGTGCAACGCCAGTGGCCCACGTCCTCTCCCCGGATTATCACCGGCATTGGCGACGACGCCGCCGTGCTGAAAACACCGCCGGGGCGACAGCTTCTGATCAGCACCGACGTCTTGATTGAAGACGTCCATTTCGACTTGAACTATCAGACCCCGAAGGACCTCGGCTGGCGCGCGGGAGTGGCCAACCTCAGTGATATTGCAGCCATGGGGGGCACCCCGCTGTACCTGCTCGTCTCGATGGCCCTTCCCGTCCGGGTTCCACCTCAACACGTCCGCGAACTCTATCGAGGAATCCAAGCGGCCTGTCACCCCTTCAACGTTGAATTGATCGGCGGGGACACCTCCTCATCTCCGTCGCAGATCTTTCTCAGCCTGACCATCATGGGATCGGTACGAATGAATCGTGCGCTGACCAGAAACCATGCTGAAATCGGTGACCATATTTACGTGACTGGAACCCTCGGTGATTCCAACGCCGGCCTCCGCATTTTACAAACCTATTCGGCAAACCGTCGACGATTCCGCCCGTCGGCCATTGAAACGTTTCTCGTCCGGCGTCACCTGCAACCGGCCCCGCGGGTTCACGTCGGGCAACTCCTGGCCGACCGAAAACTTGCGCACGCCGCGATTGATCTTTCCGACGGACTTTCTTCAGACGTAAGACACGTGTGCCAGGAAAGCCGGGTGGGCGCCGAGATCCGCGCAACCGCCCTTCCGCTTTCTTCCCAACTGCGCGCCTTTGCCCAGCGGGACAAGAGAGATCCCGTGGAGATCGCTCTCCAAGGGGGGGAAGATTATGAACTCCTTTTTACCGCCCCTGCTAAACGTCATCAGAACGTGTTACACGTCTCCGAACAAACGAAGGTGCCCATAACCTGCATTGGTGAAATTAAACCGAAGACCTTTGGGCAACAACTTGTGCTCCCCTCAGGCCGGAAACAGAAACTTTCAAGCGAAAGTTTTTGTCACTTCAACAGTCGATAAGACTTGCCGGTTCCCACGTCGTGGTCACGCCCAACTATCTTCGCGCGAAAATACGCGAAGCGCTCCGTCTCGGAGAAACACCTCAACGCACGGCCGTTGCCTTTGCCCTTGGAGTCTTCATTGCGTTCACCCCGACCTATGGGTTGCATACCGCGAGCGCCGTGTTCCTGGCCTGGGCTCTCCGGCTGAATTTTCCCGCTATCATGGCCGGCTCACTCATCAATAACCCTTGGACGGTCGTGCCGATTTTAGGAGCCACGATGTGGACGGGATTTTTTCTGTTGGGTATCCGGGATATTCCGGACGTGTCCTGGAGCCATCTTTCCATCACCACGCTCTACGAAACGGTGCGGCCCTTCATTCTACCGTTTACCCTTGGGGCTTTGGCCCTGAGCATACTGGGTGCCCTGCTGGCCTATCCTTTGGCATTGTTCGTGATCGTCAGGTACCGCAAACAAGTCAGGAGTTCGGAATAGACAAAACCACCCGCCCCGTCATTCCGGCAGAAGCAGGAATCCAGGGTTTTTCCGGACAGTCCCGCTTGAATGAAGAAGCAGAAGAGAACGACTCTGGATTCCCGCTTACAACTGCGGGAATGACGGAGGGGGCGTTGGTTGTTCGTTCTCTCACGCTACGTTAAGATTTGCAGAGGATTCTTGCACCGACCCTGATGGGAAACCCGATGACCGAACCGATTCCTCACGACGTTTCTCTTATCGCCGACCCGATCCATCATTACATTCAATTCACAGTTCCCCAATCCTCACCGGGCTCAAACGAAGTCACCGAAAAAGATCTGATTGATTCTCCCTGGCTCCAACGCCTTCGGTACATTTACCAATTGCAAAGCGCGCGATGGGTCTATCCGGCAGCGGAACACAGCCGGTTTCAGCATTCGCTGGGCGCCATGCATCTGGCAGGGCAATACGCCAAGCACGTGTACCCCAGCCTGGCCCAAACGGTTCGTGACGTTCCTTCCCTCCCCTACGTCGAAGCGTTGCTCAGGATCACCGCCCTCCTCCACGACGTAGGACACGGTCCCTTTTGTCATTTTTTCGATCACCATTTTCTGCACCGATACGGGTTGTCCCACGAACACGTCAGTCAGGCCATTATTCGTCATGAAGCCGGCCCACAAATCAAGCAAGTCCGCCGGAGTCCCTCAGGAACGTTGGCAGACCATGAAACACTCGACCCCGAGTACGTGGCGTTTCTGATCCTCAAAAAGCCTGACAAGCAGAATCGACGTTATCCTCGATGGCTGCAACTGCTCCGACCGTTAATCGGAGGACTGTTCACAGCGGATAACTTTGATTACGTCCTGCGCGACTCCTACATGTGTGGAGTCGCGATCGGACCCGTGGATATCCCCCGGTTGATCCATTACACCCTGATCACGCCAAAAGGATTGACCATTCACAAGAACGGATTGCCTGCCCTCCAAATGTTCCTTAACGCCAGGCTCTATCTTTATGCCAACGTCTACTATCACCGTACCTCACGCGCCATCGATCTCCATCTCCTGGAGATTTTCCACGAAACAATGGAATGCATTTTCCCTTATAACCCCCTGCAACACATGCACCAATACCTTCGACTCACGGATTGGTCGTTGCTGGAAACGGTCCGCGCCTGGGAATCGTCAACGAATCGAAAAAGACGACGGATCGGGGAAGAATGGGCCCGCGTGCTGGGACGACACATCAAGTGGAAAACGGCGTACAGCAGGGTGCTGACGATGCGAGACTGCCGCCCACGAGGACCGGCGGCAACACCGGAGAAACTGGAATCCCGCATTCGTCAACAATTACCTCGACGACTGCGAGGGCTGACGTTTCGAGTGGACATCGCCAGCAAGGACACCCGGCCCTTCAACGTGTTGAACATGGGCCAATTTCAGTTCTATCTCTACGATCCCGCAACCGGGTCCGTTGAAAAGGAGAAACTTCAAGAGCTGCTTGAATTTTTGCCATCACAGATTGTCCAACTCCGAATCTTTGCCGAAAATCATCAGGCCGATGCCGAATTGGCCACCGCGGTGGAACGGGTACTTCACGGCCGGTGATGGTACGAGTCCCCGTAGGTTGGAGTAGGTTAGGTTAGCGTAATCCGACACGCCCCTCTACCTCCCCTAGCCCCTCCTGATCCTTCGCTACGCTCAGGACAAGCAAAGAAGGGGAAAAGTTCCTCCCCTTTGTAAGGGGAGGCCAGGTGGGGTAGATATCTGATTGTCGGGTTACGTCTTCGGCTAACCCGACCTGCTTAGGACCAAGGCACACCCTGTTCACCCTGAAAAAGCGGACCGAGAATGCGCTTGAAGATTTGTGTGCCCAATCCGGTGGTAGCCCCCAAACCACGCAACGTGAGGAAAAAATTGAATTGATTACGTTCAGGAAGACCGTTGCCTGCCGATAAGTGGATATAATACAGCCCAAGCGACCAGCATTTGCAGGAGTTTTGATAGAAGCCCAAAACGTCCCATTCAGGGGTCCGGTTCGTGACAAAATCATGATAGGCCTGGGTCCCCACCGTCCATCCCCATGGCAGACGAACGGCGCCACCCGCGCTGAAAAAGTTGATTTCCGATTGGGCAGCCAAAACTTCATTAAAGGACACCGGATTCCAAACGTCTCCCCGGCGAGGGAGCAAACCTGATCGTGCATAGCGATACCCGACTTGCATGTAGGCCCGTTGGTAAGCCTGCACCATGACGTCTGAATTGAATTGCGATAATTCCCTGTCCTCCGGATTATAAAACGTATCCAGACTCAGGCTGAAACGATCCAGAAGATCCGGTCGTTGCGTCTCCGGAAATTCAAACGTCGCCCTCCCCCACACGTCCGAGAACTTTTGCGTTGAACCGGGCGCAGAACCGAGGTGGTAACTTTGGGCGATCATCACGTCCATCAACGTGGTTGACCGTCTCCCGCTCCGCTCATCCTGCAACCTGGTCCTCAAGGAATACGTCGCCAGGTGTTTCCTTAGAAGATTATCGGTCGCGTCGATCTGTAAAAGGTCGGACTGCCTCGTCGCCGGCACATATTCATAGAACACGCGCGGCTCAATCGTGTGACGCAGCCGATGCCCGGTCCCAATCTGAAAACCGCGTGAGACGTTCGAGACCGCATCCAAGCCCAACCAAAACGTCCCACGATCCCTGGCCTCATCTTGAATCCGGCCGCGGGAATAGAGAACTTCCCTCATTTTGAATTGCGGGCGAAGACCGATCACGTGCCCCAAGTGCAACCCGTGAACGGCCAGGGACGGCATGACGTCGAAACGGCTCACGTTGCTCCCTTGCTCACGGGCAAAGTGGACAAACGTCGAGTCCAATCCGACGTCGAGACCGACCGTTTCCGCGCCCAGGGTCAAACGATGCCCGAACCGGTGCCCGATTTCCGGCAACCGTTGAAACGTATTCTGACCTCCGGCGTCCAGTGGTTGCAGGTATTGGGCCCTGAGATAGGCCGCTCCTCCCGGCAAACGGCGCCTGACGTGCAACACGGATTCCTGGCTGGGCAACGCCCGGGAAATCCCGGAAGCACTCAGATCCCGTAAGAGCCTCCGGTCCGTGGCATAATTGACCTTGGCTTGAATCAGCAGGTCGTCCTGCGCACGGTGAACGTGCGCCCCCGTCACTTGCGCACGGGACTGCTTTGCATCGGTATCATTAAACGCATTGATCAGCCATTGCCCTCTCGACCGGCGATTCAGGACGTAACGATACCCCACGTCCCCTCCCTGACCCCGTTTGGTCAGGATTTGCGGGGCGATGGTCAGATCCTGGCTGGGAGAAAGCGCCCAATAAAACCCCTGTCGATATTGAACGCCCAACACGTTGTCGAATCCGATCGTCGGAACCAGAAACCCGGTTTTTCTGGCGTTCGGCATCGGATAGCGCAGCACGGGGAGCGGGAGGACCGGCCGGTTGCGAATGTTCAACCATGCATCTTTGGCGAAAACACTGTCGCCCTGTTCCACGTCTACGTCCTGAAACGAAAAACTCCAATCGGGGATTTGCCCGTCATCCGCTTCGCAATTCGTAAACGTCCCGTCCTTTACGCGATAGTGGGTTTCGGAAAATCTTTGGAGCAGACGGCCCCGAAGCCACGTCCCCGTCTCTTTCAAGAAAATCTTTCCATTGACCACAAGAACGGATTCCGTATTCACGTTGATCGTCAATTCCTCCGCCCACACGTCATGCTCTTGATCCTTGAGATGAACGTGCCCCGTGGCCGTTAACCGTCCGGAGAGCTTGTGAAGCGCGGCTCGGTCGGCGGTCAACCGCACGGGACCCTGAGTCACGACCACCGAGCCGGCGGCTTTGAATTCCTCCGTGACTTGATCGAACTCGGTTCGCTCAGCCGTGACGCGAAGAGCGGAAGCCTCATCGGGTTGCTCCGGCATGACGCGAAGAGCAGGCGTGCGTTCCGTTTCCAAAGGTTCGGACACGGGAAACATGGGCAACGCATGAACCCAACTCACCGTCATGAACACGATCTGAACGGCACACAGAACGCCATTCCCGATAACTCGCCATGCCTGACGCGCTTGGGTTCGACTATCCCAGAACAGGTTCATACGTCCTTCCCGTTATCAGGCTTTTCACGTGCCCGACAAGGAACAAGGATCCCGTCACGCAGATCAGATCGTTTTCACTCGCCAACCCCGTGGCCAGGTCGAAGGCCGCTTCCGGAGACTCACACTCGTATGCCGGATGATCAATGACTGGCAGGGCCTCTTTCAGGGCACGCACAGTGGCCGCCCTGGAAGAATTGATCCGCGTCAGAATCACCGCGTCGGCGAGCGGGGCCAACGCCTTCAAAAATACGGAAAGATTCTTGTCCTGCATCATCCCGACCATCAGGATGAGACGACGCTCTTGTTCTCCGGAAAGACGCGCTTGCAAATGGATTTTGAGACAGTCCGCCGCAGCCTGGTTATGAGCTCCATCACAGAGGATTTCAGGATGACGCCGAAGTCGTTCGAGCCGGCCAGGCCAGGAAACCTGCTCCAAGCCCTGCCTGACGGCCCGTTCGGGAATCCGAATCCCGGTCATCGCGCAGGCTTCGAGGAGAGCGACGGCACAAGCCGCATTCACCGTTTGATGTTCGCCGTCCAGCGCGCATTGAAGATTCACGTACTTGCGATGCATCCCGATGAAATCGAAGGCACCGGACAACAGGGAGATACGCCGAAATTCGCCACCGAACCTGAACGTCCGTGCCTGCTTCCGTCGTGCCTGTTCCTCCAGGACGCCGGCTACCGATGGATTGACCGGCCCGATGACCAACGGAACGTTCCGTTTGACAATTCCCGCTTTCTCAAAGGCAATCGCTTCCAGGGATGAGCCCAGGTGCTTCTCATGATCGAATGAAATGTTGGTAATGATGGTTCCGATTGGCCTGCAGACGTTCGTCGCGTCAAATCTCCCGCCCAGCCCGACTTCCAGGACCGCGATTTCTACGCGTTCTTCGGCAAAATACTGAAAAGCCATGCAGGTGGCCACCTCAAAAAACGTGGGCGGCACGGTGAAAGACGGCAAGGCGTGTATGGTGTTGAACAGGTCGACGACTCGATCTTCGGGAATACAAAGTCCTTGAACCTGGATTCGTTCGGAAAAATCAAGAAGATGCGGAGACGTATACAACCCCACGCGAATGCCGGCTGCCTGCAGGATCGACGCCGTGATGGCCGCCACGGATCCTTTCCCATTGGTTCCGGCAACGTGCAGGACCGGAATACGCTCTTGGGGATTTCCGAGTTCCGACAACAACGAGGAAATCGTGTCGAGTCCCAGGTGGATGCCGAATTGTTGCAACTCGTAGAGACGTTCTCGTGCGGCTTCGTAGGAGTGCTTCATCAACGCGCATCCCGAACTGTCATTGGTATGAAAATAGCCAACAACACCCCAATTTGTCATTCCGAGCGAAGCGAGGAATCTCTCCCTCGATAACCGACCGCCTCAACGACGAGATCCTTCGCTTCGCTCAGGATGACAAGCCGGACCATTTTCACCTCATGATAGACAGACGGCAAACCTGCGCCGAGGCAGTGACAGTGGCCGCGCGACGCCCGTCAGGCACTGGCACCCAGATGCCGAAGAACGGCGTGAAGCGTCTGCTGAAGACGGGGCCGGCTCACAATTGCGTCGATCATACCATGTTCGAGCAAAAATTCCGCGCGCTGAAACCCGTCCGGCAGCCGCTGTTTGATGGTTTGCTCAATAACGCGCGGACCCGCAAACCCGATCAAAGCTTTCGGCTCAGCCAGAATGACGTCACCCAACATGGCCACGCTCGCGGTGACTCCCCCGAACGTCGGATCCGTCAGGAGCGAAATGAACGGCACGCCGGCTTCATGAAGCCGCGCCATAGCTGCCGACGTCCTGGCCATCTGCATGAGCGAGAGGATGCCCTCCTGCATTCTCGCTCCGCCCGACGTGGTCACGAGTAAGAATGGCGTGTTTCCCTCAATGGCCCGCTCGGCCGCACGACAGATCTTTTCTCCCACCACGGACCCCATGCTGCCGCCCATGAATCCAAAATCAAAGATCCCCACAATGACCGGACAGGCTTGAAGCGTCCCTTCTCCTGTGACGATGGCGTCACGTCTGCCGGTTTTCTTCTGAGAGATCTCGATTCGTTCCGGATAGGGTTGCGTATCGGCAAACGCCAAGGGGTCGCCGGGAGACAAGCTGGCGTCCCACTCCTGAAAACTGCCGGGATCGAACAAGACGTCAATACGTTCGGGGACCGACAAGGGAAAGTGGTATCCGCACTTGGGACAGAGTTTGAAGTTCTGATCGACTTCTTTTCGATAGACGATGGCACGGCAAAAAGCACATTTAATCCACATGCCTTCGATGATGTTCAGCTTGCTCTTTTCCCGTTGTTCCGACGAGCCCTTCTTAAACAAACCCATCGAGACCCTTTCCCATGCCTGTCCCCGACGCCTGTCCCCGACGTTTGTAATCGGGGATCGAATCGGGGATCTATCGAGGACGCAAGGTCCAACAACGGCGGGAACAATCAGCCGCCGCGCGCGTGCATTTCCAAATGTGGATCCTGGCGCAGTTCGTCAATCTGAATAAATTGACCTCGCCCGCTTGAGGACTCCAGCGCTTTACGGTCTTCGGCGCCGCGGTCGACCCGTTGCTGCCATCCCGACCGGATACAGTCTCGCAGGGTCGCGTCATCGTTCATGCGAAGCGGTTCACGCAAATCGAATCCGTGCCTGGCATAGAGACACAGATACCACATACCGTCCGCCGTCAAACGGCTCCGGTCGCACGTCGCGCAAAACGGCGTGGTCGTGGAGGGAATGATCCCGAACGTCGTGCCATCAGGCAACCGATAACGCCGGGCCGGAGCCGAACTGTTTTCCCGAACAGGCTCAACCGAGCCATAGGCCTGCCGGAACTTCACCAGGATCTCCGCCTGGGAAACGACTTTTTCCAGACCCCAATCATTCGCGCCGCCGACGTCCATGTACTCGATAAATCGCACCTCCCCATCGACGCTTTTTCCATATTCGATTAACTCGACGAGCTCGTCGTCGTTGAATCCCTTGATCGCGACAGTGTCGATTTTGAGTCCTGTCAATCCGGCCGTCTTGACGTACGCAATGCCCTGTAAGACCCGGTCAAACGTATCCCGTTTGGTCAGGTTCCTGAACTTGTCGGGTTTGAGAGTGTCCAGGCTGACCGTGATCCGATCCAAACCGGCGTCGCGAAGGGATTCGGCTTGCTCATCCAACAGAATGCCATTCGTGGTCAGAGCAACGTCCCGGATGGCGGTCTGTCGCTTCAACAGGCGGATGAGAGTAGGCAGGTCACGACGAAGCAACGGCTCCCCACCCGTCAACCGGACTTTATCCACGCCGAACTCGGTGAAAATCTCCACCAACTGATTGATTTCTTCGAAGCTCAGGAGGGTTTCGCGGGGAAGCCACGCATACTCATCCTCCGGCATGCAATAGCGGCACCGCAGGTTGCACCGGTCCGTGACGGACACGCGGAGACTCCGCAGGGGACGATCAAACGTGTCCAACAGATCCGCACCTGCCGGCGAGGCATTCATGGATGTTGCTCGACCCATAGTTCTCCGTCCGGCGTCTGTTCGCATTTCCAGATCGGCGTAATCTGCTTCAGTTCGTCGATACACCATTTGCACGCCTTGAACGCATCAGCCCGATGCATGGCGCCCACCACAATCAGGACAATGTTCTCCCCAATGTCGATCTCGCCGTACCGATGCAGAATCAGCACTTCAATGACGTCAAAATCCTGCAACGCACGCTCGCGGATTTCCCGGAGTTTCTTCTGGGCCATCCCTTCATAGTATTCAAACGTGATCCGGCTGACGTCCCGGTCATTCGAGCGATCACGCGCGGTGCCGAGAAAGGTCGCAATGCCGCCAATGCGCGTGGAACGGTTCCGGACCCGGTTGATTTCCTCGTCAATCGAAAAGTCCTCTCGTTGGACCCGGACCAACGTGGCTTCGGTATCAACGGTAGACATGGGCAAGCATCTCCCCTGGTGTACATGATCCGCCGGAAAACGGCGGAAGCAACGCGATTTCATCAGTGCCGGTCAGTTCAGTTTCCCCGTGAGCAACCTCATGGTTCACCGACACGAGAATCTTTCTTTTCAGCAACAAGTCGCCAACGTCGGCATTCATCAACCGGATGGCCGCGATCAGATCATCCACCCGGCAACCTTGGTCCAATGGGACCTTCAGTTCGGATTCGTTATGAAGCTGCGTTTTCAACATGCCGAACAATTTCACCGTGACAATCATGACGATGCCCCATGAACGGGGGCCAAGGCCTCGACGCCGCCTCGTTGATAGGTCCCGGACTTGCCGCCGGATTTCGAGACCAGACACACGTCTCCGACACTCATGCCTTTATCCACGGCTTTACACATATCGTAGATCGTCAACGCCGCCACCGCGACCGCGGTCATGGCTTCCATTTCGACCCCGGTCTGGCCGTTGGTCTTGACCGCAGCCTGGATGGTCAAGGAACATTGCCCCTGCTCATCGGGCGTCGCATGTTCCCGGAAGTCGATGTTCACACTCGTCAGCAGCAAGGGATGACACATAGGGACCAGATCCGGCGTCCGTTTGGCGCCCATGACCCCGGCCACCTGCGCCACGGCCAGAACGTCGCCTTTAGCAATTTTCCCTTCCTGAATACGGCGTAGGGTTTCCGGAAGCATCGAGACGCGGCCTTGCGCCACTGCGATACGTTCGGTTGAACCCTTGGCCGACACGTCAACCATCCTCGCACGGCCGGATTCATTAAAATGCGTAAAATCAGCCACCAAGCATAACCCTCCCCATTAAGCGTTCGGCTCTAGGAACCTCTATTATAGGAGTCCTCCGAAAAGCGGGTCAAGCAGTTGGGCTTGCTCACGCTTGGCCGGAGCCTGGCAAGTCAACCGGGCTTGACACGTATTTTCCCCTCCTCGACAATGCCCTGATGTCCGAAGCCATCATCATTGAAGAAATCCGGTTTCAGGCGCGGTGCGGGGTCACGCCGGACGAACGGCAATGCCCGCAGCCGCTATTGGCGGACCTCGAACTCACCTGTTCGGTCGAAGACGCCATTCATTCCGACAGCCTCACCAAAACCGTGGATTACGCCCAAGTCGTGCAACGGGTCATTGACGTCGGAACCGCCCATGAAAACGCGCTGATCGAACGATTGACGGATCAAATCGCCCAAACACTCCTGCTGGAATTTCCCATTCAACGACTGACCATCTGGCTACGGAAAGCCGCGCCGCCGCTCCCGGACGTGTCAGGTTCGGTCGGCGTCCGCCTGACGTACCCTCGCACACGTGCAATCGATTCCGTTTCCCCTTTTCAACCTTCGCCGTTTCTGCACGCCGTCGCCCACATGATCCCCAAGGGCAAAGTCCTGGACGTGGCCGCCGGAGAAGGCCGCCACGCCTTGTGCCTGGCTTCTCAAGGGTATGAGGTGATCGGTCTTGATCGAAACGGGGAGGCATTAGCCACCCTGACGCGCAAAGCTGGCGAGCACCACCTTTCCAATCTCTCGACGTGGAACACGGACTTGGAAAAAGACCCGACGGCGCCCCCTTCACTGGGCAATCAGGAATACGACGGGATCATGGTGTTTTTCTATCTCTTCCGACCGCTCTTTCCGTCTCTCCTGCAAGCCCTCAAGCCCGGCGGCGTCCTGATCTATGAAACGTTTCTGATCGACAACCACGTACGGCACCAGCATCCTCGAAGGAAGGAATTCTGTCTGGCGCACAACGAACTGCTGCACTTAACGCATCCACTGCGAGTGCTGCATTATGGAGAAGGCCCCTCCCCTTCCCCGCTTCACCACGAACCTGCCATCACCGCACGGCTCGTGGCGCAAAAATCTTGACCGGGACACCGCCGGCTGTAAGAAAGCAATCGCCCGTCGATGGCACGAATCGATCTTCACCTGCACACCTGCTACTCCGACGGCAGCCTGATGCCCGGGGAGGTCGTAGACCTGGCCCATCAAGCAGGCGTCACGGCCTTGGCCATCACGGACCACGACATCGTGGACGGCATTCCCCACGCCATGGAGGCCGCCGTGCCGCTGGGCATCGAAATCATTCCCGGCGTCGAGTTGAGTTCCCACCTGGACGGACAGGAACTCCACGTTCTCGGCTATTTCTTCGACTGGCAGGATTCGGTTTTCCGGGACCATCTGGCTCAACAGCGTCTTTCCCGAAACGTCAGAATTCCTCAGACCATCGAACGGCTGCACGCCCTGGGCCTCGACCTGTCCGAGGACGACGTCAAGGCCAAGGCCGGCTCCGGCTCCATTGGTCGCCCGCACGTCGCGCAGGCATTGGTTGACAAGGGATACGTTCAGGATACCCGG
The DNA here is from genome assembly GCA_009842645.1 of Nitrospira sp. SB0677_bin_15. GTDB lineage: Bacteria > Nitrospirota > Nitrospiria > Nitrospirales > UBA8639 > Bin75. Next base: position 27,519 of record VYFB01000001.1, read on the forward strand.
GAAGCCTTTGATCGATATCTGAAAGAAGGAGCCCCTGCCTACGTGCCGCGGATGCTCTCCGACACACGGGACGTCATTGCCTGGATTCGCCATGCGGGCGGCGTTCCGGTTCTGGCACACCCGACGTGGACCCGGTGTCGAGGAGAGCCCCTGTACCGCTTGTGTGCATCCTTAAAGGAAGCCGGACTGTTGGGCCTGGAAGTGTTCTACAGCAGTCATAACCCAAGGCAGACTTCGCGGTTTCTCGAATTGGCCAAACGATTGAATCTGCTGATAACCGGCGGCAGCGATTTCCACGGTGCGACAAACCCGGGCATTCAAGTAGGCCGAGGCAAAGGAAACCTCAAAGTCCCGGACACGCTACTGACCCCCTTGCGCCAAGCCGCCAGGCCATAACCCGACAAAAAACTCCCTCGCCCCTTGAGGGAGAGGGCCGGGGTGAGGGGTCTTCAACGATGCGGTTTTCGAAGCGGGTGCAACCTTCGGCCAACAAGCTGGCAACGGAGCGTTTTAAATAATTTCGGAACCTCTGATTTATTGCACTATCGGGCGCATGGCTGCGTTGTGTCCTCGCTCAACCTTCACCTTCCGCCATGGCTGGATGCCTCCGCATTCAAGTCACTTCGGAAAGTACGAGAAGTCACTCGCCACTGGATCACAGCATAGACGGATTAAAATATTACAGCCCGGTGGATCGGATGAGTCGAATCGAACCTGCTCTCGAACACTTTCAGCAATTCCCTTGTGAAGTGATGCCCTTCGTTCTTGATCGCTCGAAAGGTTCGATCATCCCGGTTCCCAATCTCCAACTTCCCCAAGTGTTTTCTGGTTTCAAGGTCTTCCAGTTTTTCTAGAAAAAAGTTATAGCTAGTTAGAACCGGCTCCATAGCAGCCTTACCACATATCTTTATCATTCGTTCCATCACGGGATGGTCGAACAAGTCTTCCAGTATCTTGATCTTTTCGTCCCGCGCACGATCAGCTGTCATGGCAATGCTGAACAGGCCACTCGCGTAGAGAAGCTTCCGAGAGAAAACAAGCTTGATGTTCCGGATTGCCCACGGCTTCGGTTCACCGCTTCCGGAAGTCTTGAACTCGTAATCGACCGCTACGGTACGGTAGTACCTGATGATGTCATTGAGCAGAAACAGCGCCAACTGATGATCCGTCATACCTTCTCCAATATAGCGCTCAAGTATCTCTCGTCGGAAACCTCGCAGTCCCTCTTTGTTGAACAGCCACTCCCCTTCAAGGAGCAACAATATTCGCCGCGTGATGTTCTTGTTGCTGTCGTCGTCTCCTCCGATGTTGGCAAGAATTTCGCTTCGACTGACTGTCGCACCAAAGGCACCACCTTCCGATGGACTATTGGGAACAACGCTACGGATTTCGGAACGAACGTCCTCATTCAGGCCAGGGGCTGCTTCTGTATCGTCGGACACCATAACGTAGTCGATATCCGATTGCGCTGACGCCTCACCTCGTGCATACGATCCACAACAAACCAGTAAGGCCGCGTCGTCAAGCGATAGCTCTTTGAGTTGATCTCTGATTTTAGAAAGCTGGCATTTGGAATATCCCAAACTACGTTCATACGGCGTCGTCATAGAACAAAACTCCCTGCGAGCCGGTCACCGCTTTAACCGCCGAATCGATCTTCATCTTCAACGTCAAAATACGTTTGCTACGACTGTGTCGATAACGAACATCGTCTTGTCGAGAAAAAAAATCCCCTTCTCGGTCGATATAATAGTTGCGAAATACGTAGCAGACAGGTTCGTCGACCATGCGAATGACTTCGGCTTTGAACGAACGGCTCGTGAGCAATTCTCTTAATCCCGGCAGTTGTTGAAACAGCTTGGTTTCTGTGCCGAAAAAAGACGTGCATTTAATTCGTCCAAGATTCTTTCGAAGAAATTTCTTGCATACAAAATCAGAAAGAACAGAATCTTCGGAATTTATGATCTCTTTATAGACCCAATCTTTACATTGCCAAAACGCATCTACGATATTCTTGTCTTTCTCGTTTTCTCGTTTTATTGCTGCATCCGTCACAATGTCCGGACTGGAGGCGCTGGGAGTTTTTCGTGTGTATCTGTAGGAACGGAGGATACCTTCAATCGTGTCAAAATTGATCGGACCATGAAAGAAGCCATCGAAGCTCAAAACCTCTCCGGAAACAACAGCGACCAATTCTTCAACATCTACACCATAGCGCCGAAGAATCGAAAAGACGTTCTTGCCGAGAGGCTTTCGACCGCGAATGATGTCCTTTGACGCAGCATGATGATCTATTCCGAATTTCTCTCTGAAAACGGATTCCACGGAATGCGACAGCGGGGGATGGCCGATATCGTGCAGGAGGGCAGCTGCACACAGTAAGCGACGCTCAGACTGCCGTATGTGGCGCCTGAGGCAGTACAGACGTGCCAACTGCATGACTCCAAGACTGTGCTCGTAGCGAGAGTAGCGGATCGCGCCGGGTTTGCCGTTTGGCCGAGGGATTAGGCAATAGTCGATGGCTCCGAGAAAACGAATATCCTTCAAACGCTGGAAGGCCTGAGTGTCGATAAGTTCCATCAGCAACGGATCTTTGCCGGTTGCAGCAAGGAGGTCGGTCGGCTCACGGAAGCCGTGTATCACCGATGGCGTTGATATGTCGAGTTGCGCTGACAAAACGGTCATCACCAGGAATATCGTTGTCTGTCGCGGACCCGTGGTGCCACCATATCTGACATCCGATGATGGCTGTGTGAGGGGCTCATGACCGCATTGGAGTATTCCGATCCCAAATACTCGCGGTCAAAATCCAGAGTACAAGGGTGAAATCAAACTGGGCAACAAGGTTTCGTAGTTGCGGCATAGGGCCTCGAATACGATGCAGTCGAACTGACAGTCCTGAAGGACGAAGACTACAACGAGGTACTATTCCAAACCGAGTGGCTTATGAAGATCTTTGGCCGCGTAGAGTCGCGTGGACCCCGATATCAAAGCAGAAAGGACCACCAACAACGATAGGGTCGCAATAGTAGTGTCTATGATTTCCATGTGTCAAGCAAAACCACCGAGACTTATATACCGAAGTGCCCACAAAGTGATGGCAGAGGTGGCTTGAGAAATCTGAACAAGAAGGATAAGTGACATTTCTGCTCAAGAACGACATGATTGCCATCAATGAGGAGGAAGCATGATGAGATTCGACAATCGGAGCAGACCGCATTCAGCCCTGGGCGGCCAAACGCCCGACCAAGTCTATTTCAACCAGCCAACGCCAAGCCAAGCGGCGGCATAACCAGAGCAGAGAGCCACTTATCGACAGCCCGCAAACTGTTCAAAATAACCAAGCCACCTCTCTCTGCCTCCTAGTTGAACAGAATGTGGAGAGTTTGTAAGATCAGAAGGAATATATGAAAAAGCAAACTCCTAAACCGAAACGTTCCACGAGACGTCCCTTACCAGAGTCGATTGATGCGACTCCAGACGAGGTTGCTCACGCCTTACTCACAAGGCCCCCAAAGCAACCAAAAGATTGGAAGTTTCTCAAGAAGGCACACTAAGGTCGTTGGGTGCCTTTTAACTCAGCCGTGGATTATCTCTCCATCAAGAAGTATTGTTTGTTCTCCGGACGAGCTTCCAGATCAGAGTATTGGCGCGTGAAGTTGGGAATGTGCGGTCTTTCCATCATTCTTCTCTTTTTTCACCCCACTGGTCGATTCGATCCTGAAGTGCTGGGTCGTCATGTAGGGGAGTCTTTAGTACCATTTGGGTCATTATCGTGGCTCAAAAATCTGACAGAATCCTATCCAGTGGGAGGAAAACTCATACTGTTTAACATTCTTCTCGCCATCTTTGGTCTGAGTTATCTCATAGTGGATATCACGGTCTCTATTAGGCGATTGCATGACTTAGATTGGACGATAGGCCCGCTCTTGTTGTTTGTTTTGCTCATCGTGCCCTTGCTCAGTTTTCTCCTCTTTTTAGTCGAAATCAGCAAAGAAGCGATGGGTGTATGGATTGGCCTGGTGCTCTGCGCATGGCTCATCTTTGCCATTTGGGTTGGAGTCACCCCAGGCACGAAGGGAAACAACCGCTTTGGGTAATCCCTGTTTGGTCATCGAGGCACTTCGGTATATAAGTCCCACTCCAAAGCATGTTGATCGAAGTCTTAGAGCCATTATGCCAAGGAGCGGGCCGGAAAACCCGCAAATCCTAGGAATAGAGTTTTCCCTAGAACGCGGAAACAAGCAGTTTTGGATGAGACAGATTGAGACCAAAGACCAACACTTGAAATGACTCAGTACGGGCGGATTCTTCGCAAGCCCTATTACGTTTGCCAGACCTGCCCTGCGATCATGGCCGAAGGCAAGAATGGGAAATCTGAGTTTTGTGAACCGCCGAGGTATCGAACAAAACGAGAAGCCGCTGAAAAGTGCATGGACCGATATTTCAGAGGACTTGATCTTGAATTTGATGGATCGATCTTAAATTCAAACTGAAACACCTATGCCAGACAAACGACCAGAGCAATTACCGCTCCTGCCAGAACATACACCCAACGATTTACAGGAATGTCCGGGACCGCTTCTAGTTTACCGTGCCATTCTCTACGATCTGACTGGCTATTTACTGCAACATGCCTCAGATAAAGAGTTGGTCGAACAGTATTGTAGAAACTGCGTAAAAGCTTTTGCCGACGATGGCACTGGCATTATGGCAAAGGGGGCAACAGTTGCTCCAACATCGGACTGGCATAAGATCGCACAAGGCATTGAGAAGGCACGGCTAGATTTCCTGCGCATTCTCGATCACCTTAAACAAGCCCATAACTTATAACTGCCATTATTTTTTTGGCGAACCGAGACAGACGGGGTCCAGTCACAGGATATACAAAACACCGTGGCAAGGAGACCCTCGCATCAATATCCAGAATGCCAAGGGCATGGCTAAACCATACCAAGTCCGCCAGGTTCTGCGGGCGATCGCTCGTCTGGAGTCTGAATCATGACTAAAACCTATGATCGTTACACGTACCGGGTAACGTGGTCTGGAGAAGATGGGGAGCATGTTGGGTTATGCGCTGAATTTCCCGGCCTGAGTTGGCTTGACACATCACCGGAGAAGGCGCTGGTGGGTATCCGCCGGCTTGTCAAGGGCTGCCTCAGGGATATGCAAAAAAACCAGGAGGACATGCCCGAACCTCTTGCGCTGAAAAATTACAGCGGAAAGTTCATGGTGCGAGTTCCACCGGAAACGCACCGGCTGCTCTCCATCCAAGCGGCTGAGTCCGGGGTCAGCCTGAATCGGCTCATCGCCGGCAAATTACGATGAGGACGCTGAGAATCGGGATGAAAGAGCGGCTGTTGTCGGATGACGCCTGTCCTGAGCGTAGCCCCCTAGGGGCGAAGTCGAAGGGCTGCGCGAATCCGACACCCGGCGCGCTAATTTTCGGGGGCTTCGACGATGTGGTTTTCGAAGCGGGTGCAGCCTTCGGCTAACAAGCGGTTTGTCAGCATTTCACCCGGCCACTCGATCGGCAGGTCAGCCGTGAAAACCCAGACGTCCGGCGAGGTCCAGATCGGACCGTGATCTTCCGGCAAATCGGGATCGAACAGGTCCGTCCAGACGGGCATGTAGACGCCGTTCCCGCATTGCGTGTGTAAATGGACGATAGCCCGGCTCCTGACCGGAGGATCCAGATCATGCCAGACCGCCGCCGTTTCATCGGCCAGTCGATGGAGTCTCACCGCGTTCTGCGCGTCGAACATGCCGTACGCGGCATACACCGGCACTTCCAACATATTGGGCGCCAAGGCAATTTCAGGGCATTGCGCCACTAAGCCTTGAAGCAGAGCTTCCCGTTCTTTGTCGGGGATACTTTCCGGGAGGGACGAATCGCTTGCCCCGATCAATTCAAACAGTAAAAAGGCCGTCGACTCGACGGGCGGATGCAGGCGAGCGGTAATGGGTTGCCGGCGCTGAGAACCGGCCATACAGGACAAATGCTCGTGAAGTTGTTGAAGGGTCAGGAAATCAAGCGTTGTATCGGTCAGCAATCTCGGTTCGACCGTCACCACGGTTCCCGGGGGAACGTGCAAACACTCACGGAGGAGCTCCGCAGTTTTTTCCGGATGAATCTTCAAGCCGAGAGGCGCGGCCAGATTCGCCTGCAAGGGCAACTCGATTGCGCCGAAAATGGCATAGGCCGGCTCGTCGTCATGATCGCTCTCGATCAACACCGAACACGCGGCCTCCGCCAAAAGGTCGAACAGCCATTCGGCCATTTCTTCATCCAACGCAGCCAGGACGGTGAGCACGTCATGCTCCCGGTCCTGTTCGAGCAACGCCTGCAGGACTTCGATGGCGAGTTCGGAATCACCGTGATCGTGCCGGCGGGCATTGATCAGGTGAATCAGGTCTCGGGTCAGGGGATCAGGACGATACCAACTGGACATGTGAGGCATTCTGCATACGGTGCATCCTCGATGCAAGCCATTTTCTTGAACGCGCCGGATGACGCTACGCCTGTCCTGATCCTTCGACTTCGGTCTCAAGAGACCTACGCTCAGGATGAACGGATTATTACTCCCCGTTCGTCCTGAGCGTAGCGGAGCGAAGTCGAAGGGCTCATCCGACCTACTTTCAGGCCTGCATACCGTTGTCACCGTTTGACATGCCTGAAGGTGAGTGGTAAGAAAAGGGGTATTGTGGCCATCGAGCATGACCTTGATTTCGACGACGACTTGGACGAGTTTGACGATCCTCGACGGAAACCGCCTCGCCGGTGGTTGAAGTTCACCCTGATCATCCTGTTGGCCGTGGGAATCTGGTACGTGATGACGGAACCGGAGTTACGGTCTTCCGTCATGCAAATGGTAGCCACGGTACGGGGCGCATTCGATTCACTCGCCGAAGATCCCGTTCCCCAACCCGAACCGAAAGTCCAGCCGCCGTCCCCGAAAATCCCTCCCGTTCCGGCCTTTCACGAAGGGCAACAAGTCACCGTCGCGTTACGGGAAGGACGTCAGTCTCGCTTTCAGTTACGCAATGCGGCCGAAGGAGAACAAGTGGGGCCTCTCGTGAAAACCGGCGACACCCTGACGGTGCTCGACGGGAGTCTTATCAAAAAACGGTGGGTCTACTTCGTCCAAACACGTTCCGGGGACTCGGGATGGATTAAGGGCACGCACCTTCAATCCATGCCGTAAGTTGCATCCACACAGATGCCCACCATCTCGGAAGCGCATTCCTATTGTACGTCAAAGGCAAAAGACAGCGGGAGCAACTTTTACTATTCTTTTCTCTTCTTACCCCGTCCCCGCCGGGAAGCCATGTATACCGTGTACACGCTGTGTCACGAGTTGGACGCGGACGTGGATCATCCCCCTCACGGAGTGGATCCATGCGACCGCCTTGCACAGTGGCGCAGAGAAATCAAGGCGGCGTATCAAGGCGTCCCACAATATCCGGTGACGGTCAGTCTTGCGGATCACGCCCGCAAACTGGGCATCCCCCAGGACTATTTTCAGGAACTGATCGCCGGCATGGAAATGGATCTGACGATCAGACGGTACGCCACCTTTGACGCTCTCTATCCGTATTGCTATCGCGTGGCCTCGATCGTCGGATTGATCTGCTTGAAAGTGTTCGGGACCGTGGACCCTCGTGCGCAAGATTATGCCGTCAACCTGGGCGTGGCGTTTCAACTAACCAACATCATCCGCGACGTGGGAGCCGATGCCGAACGCGACCGGATCTACGTGCCGCTGGAAGACCTGGCCACGTTCGGCTGTTCCGAGGAACGCCTGTTGAGCAAAACCGCTTCACCCGAATTCATCCGGCTCATGGAATTTCAAGCCGCCCGGGCTCACGACTACTATCGAAAAGCCCAAACCGTGTATGACGCCCTATCCTCGACCGATCGTCAATCCTTGCTTGCCGCGGAAATCATGCGCGACATTTATTTCAACTTACTGACCCGTATCGAAAGCACGCGGTTTGCCGTGTTTGCTTCCCGGATTCGCGTTCCGCCGTTCCGTCGCGTAACCCTGGCCCTGACCACGTGGGCGCGCCGGTCATTCCAAAACCGTGTATCCCGGAGGACCTGACGAATGAGAGAGACTCATGTCACTCGCTGATCTCTGTGAATCTCTGCGGAACTGTCAGGAATGTCGTCTGGCTTCAGGACGGACGCAGGTTGTGTTCGGGAGCGGAAATCCGAACGCTTCGATCATGTTCGTCGGGGAGGCCCCGGGGTTTCACGAAGATAAACAGGGAGTCCCGTTTGTGGGCGCGGCGGGGAAACTGCTCACGGAATTACTGGAATCCGTCGGACTTTCCCGGTCACAGATTTACATTGCCAACGTGATCAAATGTCGCCCACCTCAAAACCGTGACCCCGAACCCGATGAAGTTGAGACGTGCAAACCATTCCTGTTCCAACAAATACAATTGATCAAACCGCACCTGGTCTGTTCCATGGGCAACTTCGCCACCCAAACGCTGCTGGAAAGAAAAGTCGGGATCACCAAGGTCCACGGGCAACCGTTTCAACTCAAGGAGTTTCGACTGTTTCCACTGTTCCACCCCGCCGCGACCCTGCACAACGACCGTCTCCGGCCGTTGCTTCAAGAAGATTTTCAAAAATTGAAACGGCTCCTGGATGAGATGGCGGCTCCACCACGGGAGCCTGCGGCTCAGGTCAGCGACAAACCAGAACAAATGGATCTGTTTTGAGGATTTCGGCCTGCGTGGACTGTCACCCCTCACCCCGGCCCTCTCCCTCAAGGGGCGAGGGAGTAGCTTCGGATTCCTCGGATTCTTCGTCGGATTCTTCAAATTCTTCTTCCGGCGTTTCGAACCACTTCACCAGCATGTCTTCCCACCAGACTTCATCGACGTCCGCGCCAGGATCGACACCCAGGAACGACACGTCGGCTTCGGTCATGTCAGGATTGATGTCCGTGGGACGATGCCGGGCGCGATCGACGACTTCCTTGGTCGCATACCCGCCGACGATCCAGGACGGTGGATCAGCGCGCCGGGATTTATACGCTTGGAGTTGATGTTTGAAATAGACAAAGATATTCCGTTGCGCGGTATCTTCAAACCCGCTGGGCGGCAGGCTCAGGATTTTTTCGATTTTTTTCCGCCATTCCCGCTGGTCGTAGCGTGAGGTGACCAACCGGAGAGCTCTTGCTCCATCTTCAACGTCAAGTGGCATACCGACTCCTTTGATTTACGCAACAACATTGTCGGGTTACGCCCTTCGACTTCGCTCAGGGCTAACCCGACCTACACCGTCTCACCAGGTCAGGCGTAGGTCGGATTAGCGTAGCGTAATCCGACAATTTCTGCCTCCTTCGGCTTACTCATGCATTCAATGCCCGCCCACCATCATCTCGCGGATGCGGATGGTGGGACTCGCCAGTTTCCCTCGAAAAATCAAATCATTTCCGATCGACTCGATATCATGGAACATCTGTTTCAAATTGCCGGCAATCGTCACTTCCTCCACCGGATAGGCCAATTCACCGTTTTCAATCCAAAAACCGGAGGCTCCGCGGGAATAATCTCCCGTGACCATATTCACGCCGAACCCGATCAATTCGGTGACGTACAACCCTTGGGTAACGGACCGAATGATCTCATCGGGCGACTCCTCACCGGGATGAAAAAACAAATTCGTTGGAGACACGGTCGGATTGTCGCCGATGCTCCTGGACGCGTTGCCCGTGGAGGCCATGCCCAACTTTCTCCCGGAATACGTGTCCAACAAATAGTCGGACAGCACGCCTTGTTCCAGGATCATCGTCTTGCGGGTCGGCAGCCCCTCCCCGTCGAAGGGGCGGGACCCGAGTTTGCCGGGCAGGCAACCGTTGTCTTCGACGTTCACGTGTTGCGGCGCAATGGGCTTTCCCAACTGCCCTAACAAAAACGAAGCGCCTTTATACAGGGAATACCCGGAGACCGCACTCGCGAGGTGTCCCAACACGCTGCACGCCGTTTCCGGATCGAAAATCACGGGAACCCGTTGGGTCCCGATCTTTCGAGCCCCCAAGCGCCGGAGCGTCCGCTCCGCCGCGATCCGTCCGACCGACTCCGGATCCTCCAATTCATGCCGTTTCCGCGAAACCGTATACCAATAGTCCCGCTGCATGCCTTGCTCATCAGGGCCTTCGGCCACGGGCGCCACGGACAAAGAAAACCGGGAACTCCGGTGATACCCCAGAAACCCATGCGTATTCGCCAGCACCACCGCACCATAAGCCGAACCACAATCCGCCCCCTCCGAATTGGTCATACGGGAATCAACGTCCATGGCGGCCCGTTCGGCTCGTTGAGCCACGTCAATGACCTCTTCCACGGGCATGGTGGTGGGATCATACAGATCCAGGTCGGGCACGTCAGTCGCCATCGCAGCCTGTTCCGGCAATCCTGACGTTTCATCCTCGGCCACGGCCTTCGCGAGAGCGCAGGTATCAGCCACCAATTGTTTGAGTGAGGCTTCGGAAAAATCCGAGGTGGACGCGCTGGCTGAACGCTTCCCGAAAAACACGCGAACGCCCAGACTCTTCTCCCGCGCCTTGCTCAACCGGTCCACGGCCGCCAACCGGACCTGAACCGATACGGAATCCCCTTCCGCTACCATGACGTCGGCTTCCGTCGCACCGTGGGCTTTAACCCGGTCGATCAATTCAGCCGCAAGTATCTTCAAGACTTCCGGAGATTCATGCATGATGCAGCAAATTGTCGGATTACGCTTCGCTAATCCGACCTACGCTCTCTCACCCTCACCTTTGTCCTCTCCCATCAAGGGAGAGGAAATAACGGGAGCCTTCCTCCCCTCTCCCCTAGTGGGAGAGGAAATAACGGGAACCTTCCCCCCTCTCCCATTTCCCGTATTAAGCGGGAAATAGGGAGAGGGCTGGGGTGAGGGGGCAGAGTGCTAGGCGGACGTGCCTCCGACCGTAATCTCATCGATGCGAATCGTGGGCAACCCGACGCCAACCGGCACGGATTGACCCTCTTTTCCACAGGTCCCGATACCCGAATCCAATTGCAAATCATGGCCGACCATGGATACCTGCTTGAGCACGTCGGGTCCGCTCCCGATCAGGGTCGCCCCTTTGACCGGCTTCGTCACCTTGCCATCCTCGATCAGATAGGCTTCACTCGCCGAAAACACGAACTTGCCGTTCGTGATATCCACCTGTCCCCCGCCGAACGACACGGCATACAAGCCTTTCTTGACGGAGCGCAGAATATCTTCGGGTTCGGACGTGCCGGCCAACATGAAGGTATTGGTCATCCGCGGCAGTACCAGACTTCGAAAATCTTCGCGTCTGCCGTTACCCGTCAAGGGAATACCCATAAGCCGGGCATTGAGACGATCCGTGATGTATCCGCACAGAATGCCATCTTCGATCAGGACGGTCCTGGTCGTGGGCGTGCCTTCATCGTCGATATTGAGCGACCCCCGCCTGGCGGGCAACGTGCCGTCATCCACGATCGTGCATACGTCGGACGCGACGCGCTGGCCGATTAAATTGCTGAACGCCGACGTTTTCTTGCGATTGAAATCCGCCTCCAAGCCATGTCCAACGGCCTCGTGCAAGAGAATTCCGGGCCAGCCGCCCCCCAGGACCACGGGCAGAATGCCTGCAGGCGCGTCCACGGCATCGAGATTCAGGATAGCCTGCCTGGCGGCTTCTCGTGCATACGTTCGCACCCGGCCCTGTTCATGGTAAAAGGAAAAGGCCACGCGGCCGCCGCCGCCAAAAGTGCCGACCTGTCGATTGGTCCCTTCTTCGGCAATACACGTCACCTGAAGCCGGGATAACGGCTGCACGTCGCCGGCGCGCAAGCCTTCGGTCGTCGCCACCAGTATAATCTTATGCTCGGTATTGATAGACGCCATCACTTTCGTGATCCGGGGGTCATAGCGACGCGCTTCCTGATCGATCAGGTTGAGCAGGTCCACGCGCTCCTGCGTAGCGACGTCGGTCAGGGACCGTTCAAGCGGATACAGATTGTGCGTCCCGGCCGGCCGATGCGTGACGGGAACCGGAACGTCGCCTTGCGGCGAATCGGCGATATACCGGGCGGTATCCGCGGCAATTTCCAGGTCCTGTCGAGACAATTCATCGGAATAGGCAAATCCGGTTTTCTCCCCTGCAGTGGCCCGGACCCCGGCACCCTGGGAAATGCTTTTGACGGCCCGTTTGACGATACCTTCTTCCATGGACACGGATTCGGAAATCGTGGATTCAAAATAAACGTCCGCGTAATCCACGGCACGGACGTTCACTCGTGCCAAGGCCCGCTCGACCTCACGTTCCTCCAAGGCAAAATGTTCGAAGGGCACAACCTGTTCAGACATGGTTCTACACTTAACACGACCACTAAAATTTGCGCAAGAGAGGAACGTTTGACAAGACCGGACATCATGATTAGACTGTTTTCAAGCTGTTCTCCGAGTGCAGCGCCTCATCACGCATTCACCTTTTACACTCATACCGATGCCTCGCCATTCGACACGTTCCTTTACGGAACTCACGGAGGACGATCTCCTCTCCCAACTTGACCAGGACGCATTGCCCCGTCACGTGGCCGTGATCATGGATGGGAACGGTCGCTGGGCTTCACGGCGTGGCCTGCCCCGCATTGCCGGACACCGGGAAGGGTTGGTTGCCGTCCGGGACGTCCTCAATGCCTTTTACCTGCTGAGGATTCCCATCGTCACGGTCTACGCGTTCTCTCAAGAGAACTGGAATCGTCCCCAAGCCGAGATCGACTTACTCATGACGCTGCTCGAAGAATTTCTTCACCAGGAACGGCAGACGTTCCGGGAAAGAAAAACCCGGTTTTTCCCCATTGGCTTACTGAACGAGCTTCCGGATTCCACGCAAGACCTGGTGCATGCCGTGGCTCAGGAGACCGGGCATTTCACCGACCACACCGTGGCAGTCGCGCTGAGTTATGGCGGACGCTCCGAAATTATCGACGCCACGAATCGCCTGATTGAAGACGTACAATGCGGAAAAGTCCCGGAGGGGTGCGTTCATGAAACCCAATTCGAGCAGTACCTGTCTACGGCCGGTCTTCCGGACCCGGATCTCCTGATCCGCACAAGCGGGGAGGCGAGAATCAGTAATTTCCTGCTCTGGCAAATCGCGTATACGGAACTCTATTTCACCAAAACCCTGTGGCCGGATTTTCGGCGACGCGACGTGTTGTTGGCGCTGCTCGATTACCAGAAACGGGATCGTCGTTTTGGACGTCTTCCGCATATCGTCTCTCCTCAAAACGGGCTGTGAGCAAGAGTAATGTGGTTGAGCCTGCTTCCGGCAACCAGTCAAATCATCCGGGGTCCTTCATAGCCCGCCCTTCCGCGCTCCGGTTTGATCCCAAGCGCGTCTACTCCGCCTTGGTTTTACTTCCTCTGTTGTACGTGCTCACCTGGCATCTTCCGCCGGTGGCGTTCTTTGTTTTCATCGCTGTCATTGTTCTCGTCGCACAATGGGAATTCCTGGGACTCTTCTTCGAAAAGCACCACCTGCCTCACCACGCCCTCGTAAGTTTGCCGGGAACATTGCTACTCCTGCTTGCCATGCAATGGCCGGCGGTGCTCGATTTTTCCCTGACCCTCTCGATTATCCTCGTGAGTCTCCTCTGTTATCAGGTCATCTTCGCTCCTTCGGAATCCCGCCATCTTGCCATGGTCGTCATACTGTTCGGGATTCTTTACGTCGGGACTACCTTCGGTCACTTTCTCTGGCTGAGAAGCCAACACAACGGAGCGTTGTTGGTGTTCTTCGTACTATTGGTGACGTGGGCAGGTGACGCCGCCGCGTACTACGTCGGGAAAACGTGGGGCTCGCGGCCGCTGGCGCCCCGCTTGAGCCCGAACAAAACCGTCGAAGGATTTGTGGGAGCCCTGATTGTGGCCCCACTCGTTGCCTGGCTCAGCCACCTCTGGTTTCTCCAGGCCGTCACGCCAGCCGACTGCCTTATCCTGGGCATGTTATTCACCGTTCTGGGCCTCTTGGGAGATCTTTCCGAGTCGGCCTTGAAACGATACGCCGGCGTCAAGGATTCCGGCTCCCTGATTCCCGGGCACGGAGGCATGTTGGATCGCATGGACAGCCTGCTTCTCAACGCGCCGGTTTTCTATTATTATATGACGTTCGTGCAGTAGTGCAGACCAGCCGAACCCTTTCGCATAAACATGAGCAAGCACATCACCGAATTTGTCATTCCGAGCGAAACGAGGAGTCTCCTTGCTGTCATCCCCGACTTGATCGGGGATCCAGGGGTTTGTCTTTTTCCCTTTGTGAAAAGAAAGACCCTGGATTCCCGATTACAAATGTCGGGAATGACGAAAAAAGAAACAGGGATTCCATAACGTGAAACAGATCGTTCTACTCGGCTCAACGGGCTCGATCGGCGACAGTACCCTCGATATCGTCGCAAAATTTCCCGGTCAATTTTCGATTTTGGGGCTCGCAGCCCGGCATAGTGATGAAAAACTGGAAAAACAGATCCGTTCGTTTCGTCCGAAATACGTCGCTTTGGCTGACCCTGTCGCGGCCCAGCGGCTCCGTGTTCGACTGAACGATCCGGCGGTTCAGATCCTCGACGGACCCGACGGCGTCACAGAAGTGGCGGCCCTACCGGAAAGTGACCTGGTGATCTCAGCCATCGTAGGCGGAGCCGGCCTTGTCCCGACCATGGCCGCAATTCAAGCGGGTCGCCGGGTGGCCTTGGCCAACAAGGAACCCATGGTCATGGCCGGACAACTGATGCAAGCCGAGGCGCACCGCCAAGGCGTCCCCGTGTTCCCCGTGGACAGTGAACACAGTGCGATCTTTCAATCGCTCGCCGGTCATCGACGAGAAGACGTCCGTCGCATCATCCTGACGGCCTCCGGCGGTCCGTTTTGGGACTGCACCAAGGAATACATGGAGACCGTGACGCCGGAGCAGGCACTCAAGCACCCGAATTGGGACATGGGCGCGAAGATCACCGTGGATTCGGCGACTCTGATGAATAAGGGGCTGGAAGTCATCGAAGCCCGATGGCTGTTCGATTGTCCTCCCGCTCAACTGGACGTGGTGGTGCACAGGGAAAGTATTATCCATTCCCTGGTAGAATATCGCGATGGATCGGTGATCGCGCAATTGGGCTTACCCGATATGCGAACCCCGATCAGCTACGCCATGGATTACCCTCGACGCGTGCCCCTGGACCCGCCCGCGTTGGATTTATGGAAGTACGGCAAGTTGACGTTCTATGAACCGGATCCCGTGCGATTTCCCTGTCTGCGGCTGGCTTATGAGGCATTGGAACACGGGGGCACCTGCCCGGCAATTCTCAATGCCGCGAATGAGGTCGCCGTCGAGGCGTTTCTGTATCACGGGCTCCCCTTCAGAAGCATTGCCAACGTCATCGAGCGAACCGTACAATGTGCCGACGTGCAACCACTCACGTCATTGGAGGATGCCTTGGAGGCTGACCGGTGGGCCAGGGACAAGGCTTCAGAGTTCACCCACAATTGATGCTGACGCCGACGCAGGGGCGAGTGACCCGATGTCTCCCGATATCATTTACGTGATTGTTCAAAAAATCTGGTGGTTTTTGGTGGTGCTGGGCGTCCTCGTGACCTTTCACGAGTTCGGACACTTTATCGTAGCCCGGTGGGCAGGGGTCAAAGTATTGAAATTTTCCTTGGGCTTCGGCCCCAAACTCCTGAGTCGTCAAATCGGAGACACGGAATATCTCATTTCGGCCATTCCTCTCGGCGGATACGTCAAGATGTTCGGGGAAGAGACTGGTGAGCCCGTGCCGCCGGGTGAGCGGGAACTCTCATTTTCCCACAAACCCTTATGGAAACGGACTCTCATCGTAGCGGCTGGTCCGGGGTTCAATTTTTTCCTGAGTTATCTGATTTTTTCAGCTTGGCTGGCCGTGGGCGCTCCCCTGCCCATCCCAACGTTTGCCGAACTTTCCCCCACGATCGACGCCATCAGGGCAAACTCGCCTGCCGGCCAAGCCGGGTTGCAGGTCGGGGACCGAATCACGAGAATCGACGAACGCGATATCACCACAAAAAATGAAATCTACGTCGTGGTAGCCGAAAGCGGCGGACGTTCGCTTGCCGTCGAAGTGCGCCGGGGCGATACCCTGAAAACGTTCTTGGTCACACCCGAACTCTACGATCCGGAGGACGTCGAGCACCCCCTGTACGTGATCGGCATCGAAGAGACGGCTCCCGTCGTGACAGCCGTCATGCCGGATATGCCGGCAGCCCAAGCCGGGCTCAAGGAAGGGGACCGCATCATCGAGATTCAAGGCGAGACGATTCAGACCTGGTCACAGATGACCCGCATCATCAAGACTCATCCTCATGACTCCCTCAGCATGCAGGTTGAACGTGAGGGCGCAGTGCTCACGTTGACAATCATCCCCGAAGCGCATGAGGTCAAGGATCAGGGAATACCGACCACGATCGGAAAAATCGGCATTATGGGATCGGGGCGGTCGGTGATCCGTGCGTCCTCACCGCTCATGGCCGTGTTCCAGGGCGTAAAAGCCACGTGGGGATGGTCCGAACTCACGGTCGTCGGCATTTACAAAATGCTGACCGGAGAAATCTCCTCGAAAAACATCGGGGGGCCCATCATGATTGCCAGCGCCTCGGGCACGGCTGCCGAGCGAGGCCTCGCCGACGTCATGTTCTTCGTGGCCATCCTGAGCATCAACCTGGGCATCCTGAATTTGTTGCCGAT
Organism: Nitrospira sp. SB0677_bin_15; assembly: GCA_009842645.1. Taxonomy (GTDB): domain Bacteria; phylum Nitrospirota; class Nitrospiria; order Nitrospirales; family UBA8639; genus Bin75. The sequence continues at coordinate 44,306 of VYFB01000001.1, forward strand.
TCCCGTCCTGGACGGCGGCCACCTGTTCTTCTTCGCCTGCGAAGCGATCCTGGGCCGTCCGCTGGCCGAACGGCAGCGCGAATTCACTCAACAGGTAGGGATCGTCCTGCTCTTCGGGATCATGATTTTCGCGTTTTTCAACGACATCCAACGCTTGCTGCAATAGTCCCGCTGTCGGGTTACGCTACGCGAACCCGACCTACGTGGCTGATCAGGGGGGATGAGTTGTTGTAGGTCGGATTAGCGTAGCGTAATCCGACGGTTTTGCAGACCCCCCTTATCAGGGAGGAGAGGATCTGCCGTCCCCCTGAAAAGGGGGATTGAGGGGGTTGTCTTTCAAAAACGAACGGGAGCGTGAAGTCGAAGGGGATGAGTGAACATACACCTTAAGGACGACATCGAATATGCGAACAAGCCAACTGTTTATTCCGACACTCCGGCAAACCCCCGGCGAGGCTGAAGTCGTCAGCCACCGGCTCATGTTGCGCGCCGGCATGATCCGAAAGGTCGCGGCCGGAATCTACACCTATCTTCCGTTGGGCCTGCGCGTTGTCAAAAAAATTGAATCTATCATTCGCCAGGAAATGAATCGCGCCGGGGCGCAGGAGTTGTTGATGCCGATCCTTTCTCCGGCGGAATTGTGGCGGGAAACCGGACGATGGGATTTTTACGGCAAGGAATTGCTTCGATGCCAGGACCGGCACGATCGCGATTTTTGCTTCGGCCCCACGCATGAGGAAGTCATCACGGACCTCTTCCGGCGCGAGATCCGCTCCTATCGGCAACTCCCCATGAACTGCTACCAAATCCAAACCAAGTTCCGCGATGAAATCCGTCCTCGTTTCGGTTTGATGCGCGGGCGCGAATTCGTCATGAAAGACGCCTACAGTTTCGATGCCGATGAAGAAAATGCGCGCCTCAGCTATCAGAAAATGTATGACGCCTACGAGCGGATCTTTACACGTTGCGGTCTCAAATTCCGTGCGGTTGAAGCGGACAACGGATTGATCGGCGGCAGCATGTCGCACGAATTCATGGTCCTGGCCGATACCGGAGAAGAAACGATCGTGTACGACGAAGGAGGGTCCTATGCCGCCAACGTCGAGTTGGCGGAAACACCGCCTCCGGCCGAAGAAGACGATGCCGCCCCGCTCGTCCTCGAAGCCGTGCAGACCCCGGGGACCAAAACCGTTGAGGAAGTCTGCGCCTTTTTGAAGGTTTCACCGGATCGTCTCGTCAAAACCCTCCTCTACCAGACACCGGCCGGCGGCGTCATCGCGATCCTGATTCGCGGCGACCATGAGGCGAATGAAATCAAAATCAATCGTTTCCTGGGAACGACGGAAATCACGCTGGCAAGTGCGGAGACCGTGAATGCCATATCGTCCGCACCGGTCGGCTTCGCCGGACCCGTCGGGCTCACGGGCGTCCGTATCATTGCGGACCACGCGGTCAAGGCCATGCGGAATTTTGTCGTCGGCGGAAACAAAAGCGATACCCACCTGGTCAATGCAAACTGGAATCGGGATTTTGCGGTCGAAGCATTTTTCGATCTGCGCCAAGCCCGAGCCGGCGACCAGTCCCCTCGAAGCGATAACCGGCTACAGGAAGCCAAGGGCATCGAAGTCGGCCACGTCTTTCTATTAGGGACCAAGTACAGTCAAGCGATGAATGCGACGTTTCTGGATGCGAACGGGCAGGAAACACCGGCAATCATGGGATGCTACGGTATCGGCGTCAGCAGGACCGCGGCCGCGTCCATCGAACAGAACCATGACGACAAAGGCATGATATGGCCCGTGCCCATTGCGCCGTTCCACGTTCATCTCTTGCCGGTGACCGCCTCGGAGCAGGTCATCCAAACAGCCGGCATGTTGTATGACGCGTGTCTCGATGCCGGCGTGGAAGTCTTATGGGACGACCGCGACGAACGAGCCGGCGTCAAATTCAACGACGCCGATCTGATTGGGGCCCCATTTCACGTCACCATCGGCGACCGGGGCCTGAAGCAAGGCGTGGTCGAACTCAAGCAACGCAATACCGGAGAAGTGGTGCAACTCGGGCCGGCTGACGTCATTCCCCACGTGCAAAGCCTGCTGTCCTCCTACGATCTTCCAATCGGGTAACCGTCGTCCCGCGGTCATTTGCTCCGGAATCACAGATTACCAAATTGACAATAGAAAGGACTGGATGATACGTTTACTCGGATTGCACTCATCATTGCTGCAACAAACGGATTATAGGTATGATTACGCAAATGAACGTGCGTGGGTTGTTGTTTGACCCTTATAATAACGCCTATATCGTCATCCTTCGGGATGAGGAAAACTCCGATATGCTTCCGATTTGGGTCGGGAAATCCGAGGCGAGCGCCATCAGTTTTGCTTTGGAGAACGTAGCCCCGCCACGTCCCATGACGCACGATTTGATGAAGTCGATTCTGGACAACGTGGATGCCAAAATCTTGAGCGCCGTGGTCACTGACTTAAAAGATAATACGTACTATGCCAAGATTCATCTCTGGTACGGCGATTCGGAATATTCGATCGATTCAAGGCCCAGTGACGCCATAGCCTTGGCGCTGCGTGCCGAAGCCCCAATTTTTACCAAGGAGGAAGTCCTGCAAAAACAGAATTCCGAGGAATTGGAGCGATGGCTCGAAAATTTAAAGCCTGAGGATTTCGGCAAATCCGAGACGTAGCACTTGATAAACGAACCCCGTTGTTCACCATAGTTATGAACGTGGAACAAAATACAAACCTCGTCCCGTTAAAAGTTCACGGAGTGCTGGTTGATCCCAATACGGATACCCAGATCGTCGTCCTCCGCGACGAAACCAACGCCGACGTGCTTCCCATTTGGGTGGGCACGGCCGAAGGCACGTCCATTCGCCTGGCCTTGGAAGACGTGGTTCCACCCAGACCGATGAGTCACGACTTGATTACGAGTCTCTCCACTCACTTGGGTATGAAAATCTCTCAGGTCGTGGTGACGGACGTCCAAAACAACACGTACTACGCCACGGTGCACGTGTCTTTGAATGGACTCGAACGAACGGTGGATTCCCGGCCGAGCGATGCTATCGCCCTGGCCCTGAGGGCCAAGTGTCCGATTTACGTGACACAGGACGTTCTCAAAAGAAGATCCGGTGACAACCTGGATGCGTGGCTGGCTAAACTCGAACACAAAGAATCGCAATAACCTGACTGGAGAATCACTGATGCGCAGCTTTCAAGCCAAACCCCACGAGATCGACAGAAAATGGTATATCCTGGACGCCAAGGGCATCCCGCTCGGTCGCTTGGCGACTCAAGCCGCCACGCTGCTCCGGGGCAAGCATAAACCGACGTTCACGCCCAACGTGGATACCGGCGATCACGTGATCGTGATCAATGCCGAAGCGATTCGGTTGACCGGGAAAAAATTGAAGGATAAAACGTATTATCACCATACCGGATATCCCGGCGGGATCAAATCCATCACCGCCGAGCATCTCTTGAAAAAGGCCCCCACGGAAATCGTGTCCAAAGCCATTCAGGGCATGCTTCCGCATAACCCATTAGGGAAAAAAATGGCTAAAAAGTTGCGCGTCTACGCAGGAACGGAACACCCGCACGTCGCGCAACGTCCGGAGCCTTGGTCATAACCCCTTCGCTAAAGGAACCTACCGATGATCAGTCAACGACACTATGCTACGGGAAAACGTAAATATGCGATCGCCCGAGCCTGGATCGAACCGGGTCCTCCGGATATTACGGTCAACGGCCGAACGCTCGACCACTATTTCACCCTGCTTGCGCATCGCATTCAGGTCGAAACACCGCTTGAATTGACGAATACCAGGGGACAATTTCGCATCAAAGCCTCGGTCTGCGGTGGAGGCGGCGCCGGACAGGCAGGAGCCCTTCGCCACGCCATAGCCAAAGCCCTGGTGAAAGCAAACCCGGATTTTCGCGCGACGCTCAAGAAAGAAGGCTTGCTGACTCGCGACCCCAGGGTGAAAGAAAGGAAAAAATACGGGCAAAAAGGCGCTCGAAGCCGGTTCCAATATTCCAAGCGTTAACCACGCGAACGTTTCAAGACAGTGACGAAAAAAGGGAAGGCTTCTATGCCTTCCCTTTTTTCGTCCGGACGAACAACCATGCGTCTCACTCGATTCAAAGTAGCCGTACTGGGAGCCAGTGGATATACGGGCGGAGAACTCCTCCGCCTATTGGACGGTCACCCGTACGTCACGGTTACCCACGTGACTGCGGATAAATCCGCCGGCCTGCCAGTGACCTCCCTGTTCCCCCACCTCGAAACGTTCCATGAGTTCCGTTTTGCGCCACTGGACGTTGAACCCATCCTGAAAAAGATCGACGTGGTGTTTTCATGCCTGCCGCACACGAAAGCCATGGAGCCGGTGGCAGCCTGCGTCCGGGCCAAAACCCTGGTGATCGACCTGAGCGCCGACTTTCGGCTAACAGAGACAAAAACCTATGAACAATGGTACGGCACCACGCATACAGCACCCGCGTTGCTCAAAAGAGCGGTGTACGGGCTTCCGGAACTTCATCGAACGCGAATCCGGCGCGCGAGACTGGTTGCCGCACCGGGTTGCTACCCGACGGCAGCCATTCTGCAGTTGGCGCCGTTACTGGCCCATCGGATGATTCAAGCAGGCACCATTGTCGTCGATGCCAAGTCCGGCATTTCAGGGGCAGGACGAAGCCCTGGCCTGCCCTATCATTTTCCGGAAGCGCATGACTCACTGACGGCCTACGGCATCGCCCGGCACCGTCACACGCCTGAAATTGAACAGGAACTGAACCGGCTCATGGACAGTACAGGGAAAGGGAAGCGCGCGCGCGTTCTCTTTGCGCCTCACCTGATCCCGATGAATCGGGGGCTCCTGAGTACAGCCTATGCCAAACTCCGGACCCCGCTCACGAACGATGCCGCCACGATGCTGTACAAGAATTTTTATGCGAACGAACGTTTTGTCAGAATCCGGGAAACCTCGACGGCCCTCAGTCCCATCCACGTTCGAGGGTCGAATTTTTGTGATATCGGCGCGTTTGTGGATGAACGCACAAACCACGTCATCACCGTGTCAACCCTGGACAACCTGGTCAAAGGTGCGGCCGGCCAAGCCATCCAATCCATGAACCTGATGCTGGGATTTCCGGAAGAGACGGCGCTGACGGCACCGGGCATTTTCCCGTAGGGGCGATGATCATTCATACGAAATCCCGATTCGTCATTCCCGCGCACGCGGGAATCCAGTGTCTTTCTCCTTTCGAACAGAAGAAAAAGCAAAGACCCTGGATTCGTCCCCGACATCTTTAATCGGGGATCCAGTTTATATGATCGGGAATGACGGATTGGTGCGATGCAGGCCATTTTCATGCCTTAATAAGCAAGCCGCAAGCCTGCATTGGGGTTCCCCATGAACGCGAACAAGATCAAAGGCGGTGTTACGGCCCCGAACGGTTTTCTGGCCGCCGGCATTCACGCCGGCATTAAACCGGCTCCACTGCCGGACCTCGCCCTGATAACGTCAACTTATCCCGGTATTATGGCAGGAATGTTGACACAAAACCGGATTGTGGCACCTCCCGTCATTTTGTGTCAGCGGCAACTCAAAAAACACACGGGACAAGCCATTATCGTGAACAGCGGAAACGCCAATGCGCTAACCGGGACACAGGGGATGGATGACGCCCTGGAAATGCGCAAACTCGTGGCAACAGCCTTACGTTTTCCCATGTCATCGGTGTTTGTGGGATCGACGGGAATCATAGGCCACCCGCTACCGATGCCCGCCATCCGTGAAGCCGTCCCTCCTCTCATCCGGCTACTGAGCCGGTCCGGTCACAAGCTGGCGTCACAAGCCATCATGACGACGGACACCAGACCGAAAGAGATTGCCGTGCAGGCCCGGATAGGAGGACGGCTTGTGACGATCGGCGGGATGGCCAAAGGCTCCGGCATGATTCATCCCGATATGGCCACCATGCTGGCCTATCTCACCACCGATGCGGCAATTGCGCCTCGGGCGCTGCAAGCCGCATTGACGCAAGCCGTAAACGAAACCTTCAATTGCATCTCGGTCGATGGAGACACCAGCACGAATGACACGGTGCTGTGCCTTGCCAACGGACGCGCCGGGAATGCGACCATTCAGACTTGTACGCCCCAATGGATCGCGTTCTCCGCCTTGTTGCACGAGGCATGCCTGTCGCTTGCGCTTCAAATTTGCCGGGATGGAGAGGGATGCACCAAAATTGTCGAGATCATCGTACGGGGCACGCGAAGCAATCGCGAAGCAAAGAAAATCGCGCAAACCATTGCGACGTCGCCCCTGGTGAAAACCGCGGTTTTTGGCGAAGACCCCAACTGGGGGCGAATCGTGGCAGCCGCTGGCCGGGCCGGCGTGAAGTTCAATCCTGCCAGGATCGACTTGGCATTCGACAAGACCCGGGTGGTGTACAACGGTCAATCAGTCGGAGACCGGGCCGACAACCAAGCCCAACGAATCATGCGAAAAAAACAATACGTCATGACGCTCTCATTGGGAAATCATCCGGGTTGCGCCAGAGTCTGGACTACGGACCTGACCTACGAATACGTGCGGATCAACGCTTCCTATACCACGTAGGCCGGGTTAGCCCTGCCTGTCCTGAGCGTAGTCGAAGGAAGCTTGTCGAAGGGCGTAACCAGACCTACACACCGCCTCTTGATACGAGCAGCAGTACACGAGGGGCTTGAAACTGTTGCGAAAAAGTGTAAAATTGTAGCCTAACCTACATCTTGTAGACTAACTGAATGTTTCAATTGAGACACGGCTACAGGTTGTGGTAGAAGTCGATTCAAGGCAGGTCAGATCAGCGAAACGTCGGGAATGACAGATAAATACAAAAGCAAAGTCTTGGACTCTTATAGATTGTCTGGGGCCCCTATCAAATGCAGACACAGTTGATCCGTCGCCACCCAAGCCTTCTTCTCCTCATCGTCCTGCTGCTCCCCGGCTGTACGGTCGTGAAAACAACCTATGACGTTGTTGCCGGCACCGTTAAAGGGACGTACAAACTGATCAAAGGGGCTTATACCGTCACAACCGAAACCGCCAAAATCACCTACAAGATCGGCAAATTTACGTTCGAGGTCGTACGGGCTCCACTCGACTGGCCCCTGACTCGTAACGTGATCGAAACGATCGACGGGTTGCCGGTTAAGGAAGCCATTCGACAAGGCCGGGTCAAATGGTCGCCATACGTCGTGAAAGGCAGACGCTACGTGCCCATGAACGTCAGGCAGGCACAACGCTATGAAGAAACGGGAATCGCGTCATGGTACGGGGAAGAAACCCGTCGGCAACAAGGAGGGCACATGACCGCGAACGGCGAAGCATTTAATCCCATGGGCTTGACCGCCGCCCATAAATACCTGCCGTTACCGATCAACGTCGAAGTGACGAACTTGGGAAACGGTCAATCGATTATCGTTCGAGTCAATGATCGTGGCCCCTTCCCCAGTATCAATAATCCGAATTCCGGAAAGCGCATTATCGACTTGAGTTATGGCGCTGCCAAAAGACTGGGGTTCCACAAAAAGGGGTTAGCCAGGGTCCGCGTCAAAGTCATCCCCGTTCAGGCCCAAACGTAGACACCTTTCCCGCGGGATTCCGAAACGCTGAACGTCCGTTCGTCAGCATTCATCCTTGGTCTCGAGCGCTTTGCATGCTCCGAACACCGTCATCAGGATGATTCCACGACGCGCGGCTGTTCGGCTCCGATACCGTAACCGGGCGGGACGTTTCTGGCTCTCCCGGACAACGACTGGTGCCGGGATAGCATTCGGCGGTTCAGCCGTCGCCTCCTTGGGCCGGACGCTCTCAAAAACAGGTGAAGAGAGAGACGTCTCCTGAATGCTCAATTCTTCCTGATACCGCGTATAGCGTTCGATCTGCTCCCGCAACCAACTTCCGACGGAGGCAATGAACCAGACCAACAACACGATTCCAAGAAAGACAAATGCCTCGACGGTCATGCCATTGCCTCCCGTCACGGCTTGGCTTCAGGGCTCTCTTCGTCGCGCCCGATGGCCTCTCGCATGGCGGTATCGGCCTGCACGTTCTTCATTCGATAATAATCCATAAGTCCGATATTCCCCTTCCGAAACGCCTCGGCCATGGCGCGTGGCACTTCGGCTTCGGCCTCAATCACCCGTGCCCGCATTTCCTGTTCCAGGGCCACGGCCATGGCTCGCCGCTCTTCGGCCTTGGCCTGCGCAATCTGCTTATCGGCGTCAGCCTGATCGATCTGCAACTTCGCCCCGATATTTTCACCCACGTCCACGTCCGCAATGTCGATAGACAGAATTTCAAACGCGGTCCCGGCATCCAACCCCTTTTGGAGAATATGTTTTGAGATCTCATCGGGATTTTCCAACACGTCCTTGTGTCGATCCGACGAACCGATGGTGCTCACCATGCCTTCACCCACCCGGGCAATGACCGTCTCCTCCCCTGCCCCGCCGACAAGCCGGTCGATATTCGCTCGAACCGTCACGCGGGACACGGCAATCAGTTGAATGCCGTCCTTCGCTACAGCGGTAATCCTCGGGGTTTCGATCACCTTCGGCAACACGGACATTTGCACGGCTTCCAATACGTCGCGACCGGCCAGGTCGATCGCCGCCGCCCGCTTGAAGGGCATGGGGATGTTCGCCTTGTCCGCGGAGATCATGGCGTTCACCACTTTCACCACGTCGCCGCCGGCAAGAAAGTGGGCTTCGAGATCATTGATGGGAATTTCCAGGCCGGCCTTGACCGCGCTGATCCGCGCCGTGACCACGGTGCCGGGCGGCACCCGGCGAAATCGCATGCCAACCAGGGTCAGGAGTCCCACGTACGCATTCGAGGCCCAAGCTGCAATCCACAATGGAATGGGAATCAAATACAAAAACGCCGTCAGCAACACGCTGACGACCAACAACAAGGCGAGGGTGCCGAAGACCTGCATTTCTGCGCCCATAAGGAGACCCTCCTTTCGACCCGGATGAACCGGACTATCGGAACTCTAACACAAATCAGGAGGGAATGGCTCGCAATTCAGACGGGGCAGCTAAGGAACCTCTGATTAAGTGTGATAGCGGGATGCAGGGCAAGGCGTCCCGGAGC
>VYFB01000067.1 GCA_009842645.1 Nitrospira sp. SB0677_bin_15
TCCTTCTCCCGCCCCCCCCGCACGAGCACAATGGAATGCTCCTGCAAATTATGGCCCATGCCCGGAATATAGGTCGTCACTTCGACACCCGTGGTCAAACGCACGCGAGCCACTTTCCGCAATGCAGAATTCGGCTTTTTCGGAGTCGTGGTATACACGCGCAAACAGACGCCTCGCCGTTGCGGGCATCGATTAAGCGCCGGACTCTTGCTCTTGGCCTTGGGGGCCTTACGACCTTTTCTGACAAGCTGATTCACCGTTGGCATATGCCGATTTTTCCTTCAAGGATGTTATGATACGTGATGCCGTCGGACAACCTTCCGATTGTAGTGAGACACATTGTTGTCTGTCAAGACAAAACGCTTCATTTATGAGGTGGACTGCATTTGCAACTCTTCACCTTCGGGAATCGCCAAGCCAGTGGCCCCGTCACCCTCGACGACCTTCTCTTCAGGAGCAGGCACGAAGGTTTCCCTGTAGTGGGAGAACCCCGTTCCCGCCGGAATCAGGCGACCCACAATGACGTTTTCCTTGAGCCCCCGCAAATCATCAACCCGGCCATTGATGGCAGCTTCGGTGAGAACCCGGGTCGTCTCCTGGAAGGAGGCTCCGGAGATGAAGCTGTCCGTATTCAGTGATGCCTTGGTAATCCCCAGCAACACAGGTTTTCCAATCGCCGGCTTCCCCTTTTCGGCAAGCACTCGCTGGTTTTCATCGGTGAACGCAAATTTCCCGACCTGTGTGCCCGGCAAAAAGTTCGTGTCGCCGGGATCTTCGATGCGAATCTTCTTCAACATTTGCCTGGCAATAATTTCAATGTGCTTGTCATTAATTGAGACCCCTTGCAAGCGATACACTTCTTGAACCTGATTGACCAGGTACCGTTGCAACTCTCGCGGCCCCAACACGTTCAGAATGTCATGAGGATTCGCCGATCCGTCCATGAGCGGTTCACCGGCACGCACCCAATCTCCTTCATGCACGTTGACGTGCTTGCCTCGAGGAATAAAGTACTCCTTCACGTCTCCCATCTTGTTATCAACGACAATCTTTCGCATCCCCTTGACGAACCCACCAAAGGAGACCTCCCCGTCGATTTCACTGATCACCGCTTGCTCCTTGGGCTTCCTCGCCTCAAACAGCTCCGCCACCCTGGGCAAACCTCCCGTAATGTCCTTGGTCTTCGTGGTTTCTCGAGGGATTTTCGCCAACACGTCTCCGGGATGCACGATTCCGCCTTTTTCCACGAAAATATGCGCGCCCACGGGAAGTAGATAGCGAGCCGGCGCACCCGAACCGGGTAATTTCGCGGTCTTGTTCCCGTCGTCTTTGATGGAAACGCGAGGACGCAGGTTCGTGCCGGCCTGCTCGATGACCACCTTCCGGGACAAGCCGGTGATTTCATCGAACTCTTCCTTCATGGTCACGCCCTCGGAAATGTCGCCATAGGCAATTTTCCCGCCCACTTCCGTCAGAATGGTCAACGAGTATGGATCCCATTCCACAAGTTTCTGCCCAACCGTCACCCGGCCGCCGTCTTTCACGATAATTTTCGCCCCGTAGACAACCGGGTACTTTTCCCGCTCTCGCCCGGAGTCGTCATAAACCGCAATCTTCGCGTTGCGATTCATGACCACCCATTCGCCCTGTTTGTTCTGCACCGCCATGTGGCGATTGTGAAAATCGGCATTTTTCTTGGCATCGAAACTGAGGTACTTCAAGACTCCGTCGTGTCGGGATTCGACCACGCTTTGTTCCACGACTTTACTGGCCGTTCCCCCGATGTGGAAGGTCCGCATGGTCAACTGCGTACCGGGTTCGCCGATGGACTGCGCGGCGATCACCCCCACGGGTTCACCCAATTCGACCAACTTCCCCCTGGCCAAATCCCGGCCGTAACACTTCACGCAGACGCCCCACCGGGCCTGACAAGTCAATACCGACCGGATACGGACGTGCCCGATACCGGCTTCGACCACGGCCTTGACACGTGTTTCATCCAGTTCATCGTTCCCGGCCACCACCACGTCACCCGTCAACGGATCAAGAATATCTTCCGCCACAATACGACCCAAAATCCGTTCTTCAATAGGTTGAATGACCTCTCCGCCTTCGACTAGAGCGGACACGTCGATTCCATCGGCCGTCCTGCAATCTTCCTCACTTACGATGACATCTTGGGAAATATCCACTAGCCGTCTCGTCAGATACCCGGAGTTGGCGGTTTTGAGTGCCGTGTCAGCCAGCCCCTTTCTCGCCCCGTGCGTCGAGATAAAGTACTGAAGCACGGTAAGGCCTTCCCTGAAATTGGCGGTGATAGGCGTTTCGATAATTTCACCCGAGGGCTTCGCCATCAAACCTCGCATGCCGCCCAACTGTCGGATCTGCTGTGAACTCCCACGCGCGCCGGAATCAGCCATCATATAAATGGGATTCAAGGTATCTTCGGGCCCTTGCCCGCCGCCGGCCTTGATTTCTTTCATCATCTCGTTCGCAACCTGTTCACTCACGTGAGCCCAGATGTCAATGACCTTGTTGTAACGCTCACCATTCGTGATCAGCCCTTCGCTGTACTGCCGCTCGACCTCGGAGACGTCCTTGTGCGCCTTACCAAGCAGGACTTCCTTCTTGGTCGGGATGTGCATGTTGTCAATACACAGGGAGACCCCGGCCTTCGTGGCATAATAGAAACCCAGATCCTTGAGTTTATCAAGCATCTTGACCGTATCGTGAAGCCCGACTTCACGATACACCGCATCGATCAGTTTGGTCATTTCTTTTTTGGTCATCACCTGATTCACGTGCGTAAACCCGATGGAAGAAGGCAGGATTTCCCCGAACAGCACGCGCCCGACGGTCGTTTCGACCAGAGCGCCATCAACCCGCACCTTGACCCTGGCCTGTTCGTCCAGTTCACCGGCGTCATAGGCAATGCGCACCTCTTCGGGAGAATACAACACTTTTCCTTCACCCCTCGCACCCGGTCGTTCCTGGGTCAACCAATAACAACCCAACACCATGTCCTGAGAGGGAATAGCAAGCGGGCGACCGTTCGCCGGCGACAACACGTTATTGATGGACATGATCAGGACGCGAGCTTCGATCTGGGCCTCGACCGACAAGGGAACGTGCACCGCCATCTGGTCGCCGTCGAAGTCCGCGTTAAAGGCTGCGCAGACCAACGGGTGCAAGCGAATGGCCTTGCCTTCGACCAGGACGGGATCAAACGCCTGCATACCCAACCGATGGAGCGTCGGCGCCCGGTTCAAAATCACGGGGTGTTCCCGGATCACCTCATCCAAGACGTCCCACACTTCCGGGCGCTCCTTTTCGACGAGCCGTTTCGCGCTCTTAATGGTGGTGGCCGCACCGCGTTCTTCCAGCTTGTGGAAGATAAACGGCTTGAACAATTCCAACGCCATTTTCTTGGGTAGCCCGCATTGACTCAATTTCAATTCTGGCCCCACCACAATCACCGACCGGCCCGAGTAGTCAACCCGTTTCCCCAGGAGATTCTGTCGAAACCGGCCCTGCTTGCCCTTGAGCATGTCGCTGAGGGATTTCAACGGCCGTTTGTTGGCTCCGCGAATCGTCCGGCCGCGCCGTCCGTTGTCAAACAACGCATCCACGGCTTCCTGCAACATTCTCTTCTCGTTGCGAATAATCACACCGGGGGCCTTCAGCTCAACCAACCGTTTCAACCGATTATTGCGATTGATCACCCGTCGATACAGGTCATTCAGGTCAGACGTGGCAAACCGCCCGCCGTCCAACGGCACCAACGGTCTCAGTTCAGGAGGGAGCACCGGGATGACGTCCAGAATCATCCATTCCGGCCGATTGCCCGACTTGTAAAAGGCCTCAATGACCTTCAGGCGTTTCGTGATCTTCTTGTTCAAGGCCGCGGACGTCGTGGCCTTCACCTTTTCGTGGCGCTCGGCCCACAAGGTTTCGATATCAACTTGTCTCAGTAATTCACGAATGGCTTCTGCTCCGATACCCACGCGAAAACTTTGCGGCCCGTACAGGTCCACGCATTCACGGTACTTCTCTTCCGTGAGCAACTCTTTTTCCTTCAGCGGGGTGTCCTGGGGGTCGAGGACGACGTACGCCTCAAAATAGAGAATTTTCTCCAATTGCTTGAGGCTCATGTCCAGCAGGATCCCAATGCGACTCGGTACCCCTTTCAGGAACCAGATATGAGCCACGGGTGCGGCCAATTCGATGTGTCCCATGCGCTCACGCCGTACCTTCGACTGAATGACTTCGACCCCGCATTTGTCGCAGACGATCCCGCGATGCTTCATGCGTTTGTATTTTCCGCAGTTACACTCCCAATCCTTGGTCGGGCCGAAAATCTTCGCGCAAAACAGGCCATCTTTTTCCGGCTTGAACGACCGGTAGTTGATGGTTTCCGGTTTTTTGACTTCCCCGTACGACCACGAACGAATTTTTTCAGGCGACGCGATCCGAATACACATGCCGTCGAAAGACATGGCATCGCGCGGCCTTTCAAACAGAGCATAGACGCTTTCCAAGGCTCTACCCTCCTTTTCAGAAACTGAGAAATTCTCGAAGCGGGAATTACTCGGCGGACTTCATCAATTCGACGTCCAACCCCAGGCTCTGTAATTCTTTCACCAACACGTTAAACGACTCCGGCAAGCCCGGCTCCAGGAAATTTTCATCCTTAACGATTGCTTCATACATTCTCGACCGTCCCGGAACGTCATCGGACTTCACGGTTAAAAATTCCTGGAGCGTGGAAGCCGCCCCATACGCCTGGAGAGCCCAGACTTCCATTTCGCCCAACCGCTGCCCCCCAAATTGGGCTTTGCCGCCCAAGGGTTGTTGCGTCACCAAAGAATACGGGCCAATGGACCTGGCGTGGATCTTATCGTCCACCAAGTGGTGCAACTTCATCATATAGACGTAACCGACCGTCACCGGACTCTTGAACGGGTCTCCGGTCCGCCCGTCAAAGACGACCGATCGACCATCTTCCGGCAAGCCCGCCTTCTTCAACAATTCCTTGATCTCCGCCTCCGTGGCTCCGTCGAACACGGGACTCGCGGCGTAAATCCCCAAGGCCTTGGCGGTCCAACCAAGATGTGTTTCCAAAATCTGCCCGACGTTCATCCGTGACGGAACTCCAAGCGGATTCAGCACGATTTCGATCGGGGTGCCGTCCGGCAGATACGGCATATCTTCTTCGGGAAGGATCCGGGACACCACGCCCTTGTTTCCATGACGTCCGGCCATCTTGTCCCCGACGGAAATTTTCCGCTTGATGGCAAGATAGACCTTCACCAACTTGATGACGCCCGGCGGCAACTCGTCACCGCGCCTGAGTCGTCCGACCTTCTCGTCATAAAAGGTTTGCAGGTTCTCGATTTGATCCTTCGCCGCCAGATCAATATCTTCGAGCTTTCGTTGTTCTTCCGGATCCCCCAGGATGACGCGCCGCACGTCGTCATCGGGTAGTCTCCGCAAGACGTCAGGCGTAATTTTCCATTTTTTCTTCAAAATGACTTCGCCGGTTTCGGGATCCATCAAGTCACGACCCACCACCTGTCCGAGCAACAGCCGCCGAATCTTTTTGTTCCGTTCATCCTCAATGATGTGAAGTTCATCCTGATAGTTCCGTTCGATTTTCACGCGATCCTGGGATTCGATGTTCTTCGAACGTTCATCCTTATCGATGCCTTTTCTGGAAAAAATCTTGACGTCGACCACGATTCCCTCGATTCCCGGAGGAACCTGTAGAGATGTATCCTTCACGTCTCCGGCTTTTTCACCGAAGATTGCGCGCAGTAGCTTTTCTTCAGGAGTCAGTTGCGTTTCACCCTTGGGCGTCACTTTGCCGACCAGGATGTCCCCGGCTTTGACTTCGGCCCCGATGCGTACGATTCCGCTTTCATCCAGGTTTCTCAGGGCCTCTTCGCCCAGATTGGGAATGTCACGGGTAATTTCCTCCTTCCCCAACTTGGTATCACGGGCTTCGACCTCAAACTCTTCGATGTGGATGGACGTGAAGGTATCTTCGCGCACCAGTCGCTCGCTTAACAGGATCGCGTCCTCGAAGTTGTATCCGCCCCACGGCATGAACCCGACTAGGATGTTCTTTCCCAATGCCAACTCCCCCCGGTCAATCGCCGGACCATCTGCCAAAACCTGTCCTTTCTTGACCTGCTGGCCGACCTTCACAATGGGGGTTTGAGTCACGCACGTGTTCTGGTTGGTACGTTGAAATTTCACCAGGTCATACGTATCCCAAAAACGTCCGGTTTTCTTTTTGCCTTCGTCCGCCTTGCCGGGTTCGGTTCGGACAACGATGCGACGGGCATCCACGCTTTCCACGACCCCGTCCCGCCTGGCCTGTTCGACGTAGCCGGAATCACGGGCCACCACGGCTTCCATGCCGGTTCCGACCAACGGCGCCTCACTCTGCACGAGCGGGACGGCCTGGCGTTGCATGTTCGAGCCCATTAACGCACGGTTGGCATCGTCGTGTTCGAGAAAGGGAATCAACGCGGTGGCGACGCTGACCACTTGCTTCGGAGACACGTCCATGTAATCGATACGATCCTGCGTCGTGGCAATGAATTCTCCCTCGGACCGCGCCGTCACCGAATCGGATATCAGGCGACCGGCCGAATCCATTTGGGAATTGGCTTGCGCAATGATGTACCGCTCGCCTTCCAACGGCGAAAGAAATTCCACGTCACGCAGGACACGTCCTTTTTGAACTTTTCGAAACGGGGCCTCAATAAAGCCAAATTCGTTAATACGCGCGTAGGTGGCTAACGAGGTGATAAGCCCGATATTCGGCCCTTCAGGCGTTTCGATGGGACAAATGCGGCTATAGTGCGAGGGATGGACGTCGCGGACTTCAAATCCCGCGCGCTCACGAGTCAGACCGCCGGGCCCCAACGCGGACAACCGGCGTTTATGAGTGATTTCGGCTAATGGGTTCGTTTGATCCATGAACTGCGACAACTGGCTGCCGGCAAAAAATTCCTTGATGGCGGCCACGATGGGTTTGGCGTTAATCAAGTCGTGCGGCAACACCGTTTCCATATCGAGCAGGTTCATCCGCTCCTTGATGCTGCGCTCCATTCGCGCCAATCCCAAACGGATCTGATTCTCAAGCAACTCGCCCACGGTCCGCACCCGGCGATTCCCCAAATGATCGATGTCGTCCACGTCGCCTTTGCCCATTTTCAATTCAACGAGGCAGCGGATCACTTCCACCACGTCCTGCGCAGTGAGGACCCGTTGGGTGAGGGGAAGATCCAACGAAAACCGGTTGTTCATCTTGAGCCGGCCGACCGGAGACAGATCATAACGCTTCGGGTTGACGAACAGATTCTCAAACAAGAGCTTGGCCGAATCCACGGACGGCATTTCTCCGGGCCGCAGGCGCTTGTAGATTTCCACCCAGGCTTCTTTTTGAGACGTCGTCCGTTCAGCTTCCAGGGTATCCAGGATGATCGGGGTGGCCGTCACGTTGTCCAGATAAATTACCTTGAAACTCGATGGCTTCAACTCGAGCAGCCGTTCAAGCACGGGCAAGGTCAGCCGTTGATTTTTTCCAACCAACGTCTCCCCTTTTTCCGAATCCACGATTTCCGTCAACGCCACTCGTCCAACCAATTCTTCCGGTTTCACGGGGATTTCTTTCACCCCTGCGGCTCGGACTTTCGCCATCAACGATTTGTTGAGCCGCGTTCCTTCTCGAACGATCGGATCCTTACAGCCCTTCTCGAAAACTTCGATTGACGAACGCAAACCGGCATGCAGGTCGGGATCCAACTTGCGCATCAGCTTTCCATCCGTGGCCCGAATTTCCTCAATGGGGTAATACATCTTAAGCACGTCGTCCGTTGACAACCCAAACGCCTTCAAAAGGATCGTGGCCGGCATCTTGCGCCGGCGATCGATGCGAACGTACAAAATATCGCGGGCGTCAAACTCGAAATCCAACCATGACCCGCGATAGGGAATGATGCGCCCGGAAAACAATACCTTTCCGCTGGAATGGGTACGGCCCTTATCATGGCTGAACGAAGCACCGGGAGAGCGATGCAGCTGGCTCACCACAACCCGCTCCGTGCCGTTAATGATAAAGGTGCCCCGATCCGTCATCAGAGGCAGTTCGCCTACGTACACTTCCTGCTCCCGCACGTCGAGAACCTTGCTGTTCTTCACCCCTTTTTCCTGCGGATCAAAAACCACCAGACGAATGCGCAGCTTCAGGGGGGCAGCAAAGGTCATGCCCTGTTCCAGACATTCGCGCATATCGTACTTGGGCGTACCCAACGAATAACTCGAAAATTCAAGAATGGCCGAACTGTTGAAGTCTGCAATAGGGAAGACGCTCTTGAGGGCGGCTTGCAACCCTTTTTCCGCACGACGCTCAGAGTCGGTCTCTTTTTGCAAAAACCCCTCGTACGAACGTTTCTGCACTTCGACGAGGTCCGGAATGTCAATCGTGGACTGAATTTTCGAAAAATCAGTACGCTTGATAATTCCCGGCAATGGAGGTTGAGACATAGTCGGCTCCTTCTGTATCTAGGCTTGTGTAAACAACCCTTCCCGATCAATCGGATCCCGCAACCACCTTTGCCTCCTACTTGACTTCAACCGTGGCACCCACGTCGGTGAGCTTCTTTTTGACCGTTTCCGCCTCGTCCTTGGCCGCTCCTTCTTTGACCGGCTTGGGCGCCCCTTCCACCAGGTCCTTGGCTTCTTTCAACCCGAGCCCGGTGATCTCGCGCACCACTTTGATGACCTGAATTTTCTTATCGGCCGGCGCACTGGCCAGCACCACGTCAAAGGCGTCTTTCTCTTCAGCGGCCTGAGCTCCCGTGTCCCCCGCGGCCGGCGCAGCCACGGCCACCGGCGCAGCTGCAGTCACACCGAACTTTTCCTCGAATCCCTTGACCAATTCGGACAACTCCAACACCGTCATGCTTTCAACGGCACCCAGAATGTCTTCCTTTGAAAGCTTCGCCTCCGTTGCAGTCATTTCCCCTTCTCCTTTCTTTTTGTCTTGGATCGCCAGCAACACAGTTGCAAATCCTCGTAAAATTCCTTGAAGGACTCCCGCCATTCCCCGAAGAGGCCCTTGCATCGCCGACAAGAGCATCGACAGCAGAACCTCTTTGGAAGGCAAATCAGCCGTTGCGATGAGTTGGGCGGGGTCAAGCGCCTTTCCCTCGATCACGCCCCCTCGCCAGAGGATCTTCTCGTCACATTTTTCGTGCTTGATGAAATCCCGAAGAATCTTGGCGGGCAGCACCGGATCATCGTAACCGATGACCACCGCGACTTGTCCCTTAAACAACGACGCGACGGGCAAGAGCGACGTGCCTTCCACGGCCCTGACGGCCAGGGAATTCTTCACGACCTTCAGTTCCGCCCTCGCGCCACGAAGCTGGTGGCGCAACGCGGTCACCTGATTCACCGGCATGCCTCCGCATTCCGTCACCACGGCCAACCTGGCCCTGGCGAATTTCTCGTGCAAATCGGAAACCACCTCCGATTTCTGTTCCTTTTTCATGCCCGGCTCCTTTTCGCACCACGACTATTCAACGTGTCGCCCCAGAGTCGTGCATTCCAAAGGAACGCCCGGCCCCATGGTGCTTGACATGGTTGCACCTTTAAGATATTTGCCCTTGCTCGAAGAAGGCTTGGCCTTCACCACCGACGAAAAGACCGCATGGGCGTTCTCGGTGATTTGCGAGACGTCAAACGAGACTTTGCCGATAGGCACGTGGACGTTCCCTGCCTTATCCACCTTGTACTCGACGCGACCCTTCCGGATTTCCTGGATCGCTTTCCCGACCTCAAACGTCACGGTGCCCGTCTTGGGATTGGGCATCAAACCACGCGGTCCCAACACTTTTCCCAATTTTCCCACCGAAGACATCAAGTCCGGGGTGGCGATAGCCTGATCAAACTCCAACCAGCCCCCTTGAATTTTTTCCAACAAGTCATCGGCACCCACAATATCGGCGCCCGCTTCCCGCGCCTCTTGCTCTTTTTCCCCTTTGGCAAACACCAGGATCCTGACCTTTTTCCCGGTACCGTGAGGCAACACCGTAGTGCCGCGCACCATTTGATCCGCACGTTTGGGATCGACGCCCAAGCGAATGGCCAATTCCACGGTCTCATTAAACTTGGCATACGCAGCCTGCTTGACCAATTCACTGGCCTCATGGAGCCCGTACAGTTTGGATTCGACTTTTGCTGTGGAATTTCGTAATTGCTTTCCCACGACCCACACTCCCTCCTGTAAAAAAACAACCAACGCACCAGCCACCCTGATTTATTGTGATAGCGGGATGCAGGGCAAGGCGTCCCGCAGCGAAACCCGAG
>VYFB01000085.1 GCA_009842645.1 Nitrospira sp. SB0677_bin_15
GTCCTCGACGCCTGTCCCCGACGTTTTTAATCGGGGATCTAATCGGGGATCAGAGATTCCTCCAGTTCAGTCCGAACACGTTCCCGAAACATCGCACGATCCGGTCGCGGACTTCGTTCGGCTCGACTTTCCCGCCCAGCACTTCGGCCATTGACGTGACGCGGCAGCCTTCAATGCCGCACGGCACGATCCCGGCATACGGCGCGAGATCGACCGTGACGTTCAACGCAAAGCCGTGCAAGGTCACGCCGCGAGTGATTTTCACTCCCATCGCCGCGATTTTCGCCAACGGCCCATCCGGTTCGACGGGGTCCCGCACCCAAACCCCGACGAACTTGTCCACGCGCCGTCCTTTGATCCCCCAGTCCGACAACACACGAATGATCACCTCTTCCAACATGCGCATGTACGCCTTCGGGCCCGGACAAAAGTGTTTGAGTTTCACGATCGGGTACCCGACTACCTGCCCGGGTCCGTGGTAAGTCACGGACCCGCCGCGCTCACTTGCAATTACCCGAAGACCGTGAACCCCGGAGCCTGCGCCTGCCCCATTCCAATGCGCGTTCTTGGCAGTCCGGCCGAGCGTCAGCACGGGCTCGTGTTCGAGCAACACCAACGTATCCGGTCGAACGTCTGAAACCCGTTCTTCGTGAAGACGCCATTGGAGCCGGCGAGCCTCGTCATAGTCCGTAAGCGGAAGCGAGAGTACCTCACCGGGAAGCTCTGAACGAAAACCGGGGCGCGGCGGCAACGAAGACAAAGGATCCATGAAGGAGCGATCTTACGCCTGCTCCACTGCGGGACGCAAAACCTGAAAACGGATCCAAGGGATTTTCAAAAACAACAGCGGAATCGAGGTGATGAGCCGGAGGGGCTGACTGGGAGTAGACGGATCTACTCCCAGCAGTGTCGTTAAGCGGAGAGAAGGGTTACTTCTTCTTGGCGGGAGCTTTTTTCTTCGCAGCCTTCTTAGCCGGTGCCTTTTTCTTGGCAGCCTTCTTGGCGGGAGCTTTTTTCTTCGCAGCCTTCTTAGCTGGTGCCTTCTTCTTGGCAGCCTTCTTAGCCGGTGCCTTCTTCTTTGCTGTTGCCAAAAGTCTCACCTCCTTCCAGCGTTGCGGCAATGATGATGAACGACTCTCTTGTTCATCGAGTCACGTGTCCCGGACTTGTCATCCGGAAGCGTTCACGGACTTTTCGGTTGACTCCACGTTAGCAAAGGTATTCGGTCCAACTTTTTTGAAACGGGGATCTCGTTTGAGTGAGGTCGCAATCGACGTCACCGGTGTTTTTCCCCTGATCTGCATCCCGCCCTCAAGGAGACGCTGACACAATTCTTTGGCATGCATGGGTCCTCGCGTTTCCCGGAAAATGATGAACGCGGCGTCCGGAACGCTCATCCCGACGTATTTGCTGCGCCCCAGAAGGATTTCCTTGGATTGATCCGTGACATTCGTGACCGGTAGTGGTGGGACGCCTGTTTCATCCGAAATGATTTGGCTGGAGAGACTGGCCAATTTCGCTTTGTCAGCTTCAACTCGATAGAGCGTCTTTGCCAACTCCAAGTATTTCTCAATGGTCGCAATTTCTTCATTGAGCCTCTCCCTTTTTTTCTTGAAGTCTTTGAGCTTGGTTTCATACGCAGTTATGCGCTGCTCCAAGCCGACAATAATATCCTTGAGTTCATCTTTGATTTCTTCCATGTCAAAAGCATGCTTTATTTTTGCTTGCTTTTAACAAAAATTGAAAAGCAAGTCAATATGAAAATTTTTAATCAATTCAGCAATTTCAAACTTGATTGTCTTTACACTACAATCATTTGCTATCATGCAATATTTATAAGCCTATATTTGGTGTTTTTTATCATTTATCCACAAAATAGAGTGTCTCTGTTTTCTCCCCCAGATTGTCGGATTACGCCTTCGGCTAATCCGACCTACTCCGGCCACCTCCCTTCGTCATTCCCGACATTTTTAATCGGGAATCCAGGGCAGCAAGATGAATGACAACAGCGCCAACGCCGGCCCTTCGTCATTCCCGACATCTTTAATCGGGAATCCAGGGTCTTTGTTTCGTCTTTGCCTTTTAGCTGTTTTGAAGTTTGATGTGTTGTCGCGCATTTCCGGCCTGTGATAGGGTTTTTTCTCAATCCTGAACTCCGCCTTGCCATGACCATGCCCACCCCGACCAATCTCGTTGCGCTCGATTTTGCGCACGTGGCCTCCCTGGTGGAACGACTGGGTTGGCCCGCCTACCGAACACGGCAAATCCTTCAGTGGATCTACCAGCACCGTATTCACGAGATCGCCGGGATGAGCAATCTTTCACTTATGGACCGGAAGACGCTGGGACGAGAAGCGGTTCTTGAGCGGTTGGCGTCGCCCACGCCGTTCCAAAGCACCGATGGGACCAGGAAATTCCTGTTTTCCCTGAAAGACGGGCTCCCGGTGGAGAGTGTGCTGATCCCCGACGGGGAACGGTTGACTCAATGCGTGTCAACGCAGGTCGGATGCACCTTGGATTGCGGTTTTTGCGTGACGGGACAAATGGGACTCAAACGAAATCTGAAGGCGCATGAAATCGTCGATCAGGTTTTGACGGCCCAGGATCAACTCCGGCCCGGCGACCGGATCTCGTCCCTGGTGTTCATGGGCATGGGCGAACCGCTGGCGAATTTTGATGAACTGTCGGAAGCCCTCGCCCGGCTGACCGATACCGAATGGGGTGCGGGCTTTCCCAAACGACGCATCACGATTTCAACGGCGGGGTTTTCGCCACGGTTTCCCGACGTCGCCCGGCTCGGTGTAAACCTGGCCGTGTCGTTGAACGCCACCACGTCTGAACAGCGCGACCGGCTCATGCCGATGATGAATCGTTTACACCCCCTACCCGACCTTCTCGATGCATGCCGCGCGTATCCCATTCCGGCGAACCGGCATTTGACGTTTGAATACGTGTTGTTACAAGGAGAGAACGATTCCGCTGCCGACGCCGTCCGCTTGAGCCGGCTGCTTCACGGCATTCGGTGCAAAATCAATCTCATTCCGTTCAATGAATTTCCGGATAGTCCGTTCCGCCGGCCGGCGGACCCCGTCATTGCGGCGTTCCAGACGATCCTCCGGCAAAAGGGCCACGACGTGTTCGTCAGACAGAATCGCGGGCGTGACGTCCTGGGCGCCTGCGGGCAACTTGGAACCCTGCCCGCGCGAACAGGACCCGCGCCCCTTTCAGTAGGAACCTGATGCAGGACCTGCACCTGCTACCCATTTCCCGCGACCTGCGGAGCAAGACCGCGAACCTGTATGACTTCTTTCAACGGTTGGACGGTGTCCTGGTCGCATTTTCCGGTGGCGTGGACAGTACACTGGTGCTCAAAATCGCCGCGGACGTGTTAGGCGATCAAGCGATTGCCGTGACTGCTGCGTCGCCGACTCTGCCGCGCGAGGAGTTGGACGCCGTTCATCAATTGAGTGACGAAATCGGCGCGCGGCTGATCGTGGCTTCGACGAATCAACTGGATCTCGAGGCATTCGTTCGAAACGACTCGATGCGCTGCTATCATTGCAAAACCGATTTGTACCGGCTGTTGGCCCCCGTCCAACAGGATACGGGCATTGCCACCATCGTCGACGGCGCCCACGTGGACGACCTGGGCGATGACCGCCCGGGGATTCAAGCGGCCCGGGAGTTCGGGGTCCGTAGCCCGCTGGTCGAAACCGGGTTTGGCAAAACCGACGTGCGTACCCTGGCCAAAAGCCTGGGCCTCTCCAACTGGGACAAACCCGCAGCCGCGTGCCTGTCCTCCCGGATTCCGCGAGGCACGAGGATTACCCAACAGAAATTACTGCGCGTAGAACAAGCCGAACGGCTGTTGAAGGAAGAAGGGTTCAGACATGTGCGCGTGCGCGATCATGAAGGCATCGCGCGCATCGAAGTGGATCGCCACGAACTTCCAAACATGCTCGATCCCGTCAGGCGCGACCGCATCACCCGGGGCCTGAAAGCCCTCGGATTTCAGTTCGTCACGTTGGACTTGGAAGGCTACCGCCTGGGAGGAAGTGTTTCTTAGTTGTAGCCGCGGCACTTATGCCGTCGTCTTCTAGTTTCTGGAAGACTCGAAGCTGATTCTGAGCCGAGTGCCGGTAGCCTGTGCCACTTTTCCCAATGTTCTGGTGGAGGGGTGGATGCGCCCGCCCTCAAGCCGGGCCACAACGGACTGCGTGGTTCTCATGCGCTTCGCCAGTTGGGCTTGGGTGAGCCCTGCAGCCAAGCGAGCCTCAATCAGGGAGCGGGCCAAATCGAACTCGGGTTTAAGCTCATCAAAAGCCGTCCGATAGTCCGAATCCCGGATCCATTTCTTATGCAAATCGACGACTTTGCTCATTTCAGCACCTCTCTAGCGCGTTGCAGCGCCAAGTGAATCTCTTGCCGGGGCGTCTTACGAGTCTTCTTGACAAAGACCCGCACGACCACAACCCGTCTATCTCGGACGGCGACATACAGTGCTCGCGATATTCCGTCTCTGCCATGCATTCGCATCTCCCAGATCGGGCCGGTCAAATGCTTCACATACGATGCGTCGACATGCTCAAGCCCGAACTGTGCGATCAAGTCACAGATACGTACGAACCGTGCCCGCATATCGCCGGGTAGATCGTCCAGCTCTTTATCCACGGTTGCATTCAAGGTTTCTACGGTCCAATTCATGCAGATCAAGGATATAGCATAGTTGATATGTTCATGCAAAGTCGATCTTTTGCACGAAACCGTCCGGCATGATCAGAAACACCCCAATCCACCGAGCCGTCTCGGTGAAAGGCTATAGAACGTGGAGCGATATCACCGAAAAAGCTTGATGTCATTTCTGTATGTGTTCACTGATTCGCTAACAATTCCCACGGAAGAACGAGCAAGCAGAACAACCTTCACCGTTCTCGCCGCCACTTGCATCAGACAGTTAAGGTCATTGGCAGCTTTCGGTTTAGCCGAAAACCCGGCTCTGTATAGTCAGCAGCGAAGGGAGGTATGTTTAATCAAAAGATATTAATGCTGGTTACGTGTCTGATGATCGATATGGAGAATATCGCATCTCACTCCGAATCGTTTCTTTTCACTCTGCTCCGGCATGAAACTTGCCTGTATGGCTGGCGGAATCGGGATAAAAATGCGATTTTTCATGACGATGGTACAAGAGATGACCGTCCTCCCACCGGACTGATCGCTAATCAGATTGCGTGTTTGCAGATCATAATACAAGCCGAATTCTCCTGAGTGAGGCTGAAAGATAAACAGGACTTTTTGACCGCCCCAGACGACCGATGTGCTGTGAGGTTGGAGAAAAAAGTCTCCATGTTCATCACGGATACTATCGGTTATAGCCAGAAAGCATCTGTAATTTTTGAGAGGCGGCTCGTCGTCCCCAATCGTAAGTAACTTCTTCTCGGTCTTTATGTCAAGCCGCTGGATTGGCGGCATCGGACCATACTCCAAGCCGTTTTGTTGTTCGGTTGCAGACTGGTTGTCAACGACATCGCGCATCGCGCCAGCGTTAGCAGTATCAACAACTTGATAGCTCCGTGTTACGACTTTGTTAGAGCGGTCCGCTGCCTGTTGGAAACTTAGCTTACCGCTCATATAGTCCTTCCAAAGAGATAGATGAAGCGAAACAAACTCGTCAACTCGCGTAACGATCTTTTGCAGGAGTTGCATGCTCTCAGTCGTCAACGCTTCCCGGCCTGCGGTCGGCTGGAGGAACAAGAAATCAGCAATGCCGCCAAAATCATACACCGACGCAACACTTGTAGTTGCGAGACCAAAGCCACTACGAAAAGTCCGAAGGTTGCCAGTGCTTTGGCGCAACACCATGCGGCCATCGAATGTTTGGGAACCGGATTGCATATTGCGCAAAGCAATTCGAACCTCACCGTTTAGTGCGCCCGTGAGATCTACATCTGCCTTGAAACCGCCGCCCAGATCGACGCCCTCTTCCAATACGGACCATGTTTTGGTCAGCGCTGGCACTGACTCTTCGATAGATTGGCCACTGACCTTCTGGTCATTCACATAGACAGCTATAGGCAGGAAAGCAACGAACTGCGAAATATAGGTTTGCGCTTTGGCAACATTGACGATGTTATCCTGTTGCATGATCGCCCTGACAGTCGTGCCGGTTCTTCCCGTCGGTAACTTCTTCTCGAACCTGATGCAGTCTTCAGTGACGGATAGTGTTGACCTATAAGCCACACAGGCCGTCCGCTCATTCGTGTGAACACTTTCAGTTTCAACATGCAACTCCTCGGCCATGCCGAAATTGGCCATAGCCCCAATGCCAAAGGTGCCGACGACACCAGCCGCACGTGCAGCTTCGGTGTTCTTACTACTGGAACCGGCGCGCCAAAAGTGATTGCGCAAATCCTCCCGTGACATACCAATGCCGTTATCGGCAACGCATATGCACCGAGGTTCGATGGTGACATCGATACGAGCATCGAAATTTTGCCCTTCATGTTGGCGCTGTAATATCGCATCAAAAGAGTTCTGGACGTTCTCCCGTAGCAAGGCGAAAGGTGTTGGATAAATCTGAGCCGCAAGCACTTCAATCACGCGGCTAATTTCGACAGCGAACGGAATCCTTTCCCAAGCCTCACTCATCGTCTCATGGCCTCTTGTGTGCTCGCCCTAGTACGAAGTTCCACTTCCAACGACTTGGGAAACTTCAATGGCAGAGAAAAACGATTCAGGGCATCAATGGCTCCGCCGAAATCATCCAACTGGGAAAACGCATTGAACCGCTGCACTAGCTCACTAATCGTCGCCGGTGGGTCCGTTACTTTCAAGATGCCGTCCCAATACTGTACCTCGGTTGCAGCCTTCAGATAAAGCTCGCGCTCATAGCTACCAGAAGGAAGGTCTAGTGCGCCAAGGAGAGTGATAGCTTCCATAGGTGCACCCCCCCCCTAGCTGCCACTTCCGCTTCATCGATGAGTTCGCGTCTTCGTCGGGCTTGAGTATTGATCACTGCTCCTACTGCATTGCGTGGCGGCGTCCAACTTAACTCTGCAAAACTCGCCCCACCAAGCTCCGTGAACTGCCCGCGCGAAAATAGGTTCGCAACAATCATTGCCCTAACATGGACTCGAACCCTACAAAAATCTTCGGCTATTTCCAGAACATTGTACTGGCATGGAGTGCCCATCGGGAGTTCCTCGACACCAGCACATAGCGATCCTGCACTGACGACTGCCATTGTCTCACGGTCGGGCAGACAAATTTTTTGAGGCGTTACCTGCGCCCTATGCTGGTGGCCATGTAATCCTAGTCGGAATCCGCGGCCAATCATGCCGCGAACGACATCCACATCCATATAATCAGTACGATAGGGTGAGCCTTCAATGCTGTGATGCCAAACAGCCATACGCAAGTCATACATCTTTCCCGAATCATTCTGATCGAGATAGCTACGAGCCACGCTCTCTCGCCGAATCATGCCGTGAAATGCAAAGCAGTCATTGCCGTGACGTGAACTGTAAGCAGCAACTCCTATTCGATCGTTGCAGAGGCTGAAAAGGCGAACATCAGAAGGATTCTGTCCGGCGAGTAGACCAGACACACCTTCATAAAATCTGTCGAAAAATGTCCAGAAAGCGTTCATGCGCTTTTCATAGAGTTTAGGATCGGCAATGCGATACAAAGTACGGGTCTTCCAGGCCCAGCGAAATATAGCGTCCTTGGCATACAGCTTGGCTCTAAGATCGGTGGGAATATCTTTGACCTCAATGCTTTCAAGAGCACTCCGTGCCGTATTCCAGTCAACATCATGATTGCCGGGAACCATGATAAGGCGAGACCTGTCACCTTCTAGGAAGCGCCCGACAAGCTCATCGAGAAATTCTTCTGCAACTTCATACTGCTCATTAAGCTCAGTGGCGAAATTGTCCGTATTGAGAGGAATTCCCTGGATGATATCGCCGCTGACGACGATGGCTTCCGGAACCGCTATGGAAGGATCTTCATGAATGTAGCGGTCCCGGTCTTTTACGAGAGCAGAGATTAACTCACCATTGGAGATCGGAGCACCGGGCGAGCGATGGAGGTCAGATATGTGCAAAATGGAGAATGGTTTTGTGGTCATAACCTCTCCCCCAAATTAGATCCAGATCGAGCGTGAGGAAGTGGTCGTGTGGACCTGCTCCAGAAGTTGGTCCAGCTTCTATGCGATTTTTCTGGCCTCATGAGCCTGGCGCGCGAAGGCTCTCGGCGTCAAATTGAGTCAAGCTCCTAATCCGCGGTCGTATTGAGAGTTTCTGCGGCCCAATTTATACATCACGTGAAACTACCTCCAGCGTGCTCTTACATCGAACTCAATCAATTCTTTCTTGGAGTTCCGTTTTCTGATGGGAATACATTTCACGTTGGAAAATCCGAGTTGTGACAACATTTCAGCATACACCCGCTCGACAGGGACGAGAACACTGTAGAACGTGGAGTTGCCGACGATATAGTGAAGCTTTGCACCATCGTTGAGTACATCGATTAGTGATTGAAAATGACTCCACATATCATCGAAATATTTCAACACGTAGTTTGCCAGAAGGGGGCCATTCTTGTTCTCACCGCCTCTGATTATCTTTGCCGTTTTTTGTAGAAGCTTCGATTTGAAACTGTTTGACTTGGGCTGCCACTCATTTAATCTGCTGGTAGCAACGCCCCATGTTCCGCCAATCGCTTCCCAGTCCATTTCTCCCGCATCGCGACCATTCGTGATATATCCGAGCCAGTACATGTAGGGGCGAAGTTCACGAATGTATGACATTCGGTTCACATACGGTGGAGAAGTAATGACGCAATCAATCAACCCAATGTCTTTCTTCAAAAGCCGCCGGGCGTCAGCGAGTGCGACTTTTCCTTGACCCGTTGGATTCTGTTCCGCTCCATCAAGAATGATGTCCAAATATCTGAGAAATATTCTTCTTAGATCAGTGTCGAAATCAAAAGTGATTTGGGAATTTGATTTGAAAGACATCGATTGGTGATTAAAAGCAGCATTGGAAAGATCAAGCAGCGTCCGACAAAACGCAATTAAGAGCAAAGAGCGTCGCTTGTCGTTATTGGTAAATCTGGCATCTATGGCTCCCTTTAATGCACAAAGAAAATCCCGGTCGACAGGGCTCCACCACCGCTCGATATTGTGTATGTGTGGGACTAGAACTTTTGGTGCTCTTTCATAGCGAATGTCGTCGCATATCGCATGGCCGACCTGTCTCAAATCAGCAATCAACTGTGAGGGATAAAAGTCGATCTTGGTGCGACTGAACCAAACCAAAAAAGGATTGATGTCTATCGTGACCGCAGTCTGGCCGTGGTAGGCCGCACAAAGAGCTGTTGTCCCGGTCCCGCAGAAAGGATCGAGGACATTGACCTCGGAGAGATCGCTGTAGGTATCAAGAATTTCGTTCACGATCTTGAGCGAATATGCAGGAGTTAGACGAAGCCAGCCGTAACGTCCGGATTTGGCGTTATGCGTCTGTGTGTAGTCCGCCCTTTGGGTCAGTGAACGTCGAAGCGTTTCGGTCATGCCTATGGCTCCAAAAGCCTCCTGAGTACGGAATCGACTTCCTTCTTCAGTGCCTCCTGATTTCGGCTGAAAAACGCCGCCAAGTCGTAACCGACGACATCTTTTAGGAAGTCGTAGGTCGATAGCAGCGGCTCGGAAGTTCCAATTACGCCGGTGATGACTGCCCATTTCTCTGCCCGGTAGCGCAGCAAGATGTCCGAGTCGATCTGTGTGGAGAGGATGACGGCACAAGGCAGGTAAGCTTTTGTATAGGCCGTCGCAGCATTCGCAATATCAGCATTCTGCCGCTTGGAATCTTTGCTCTTGCAGCCCTGACGAACTTCAAAAACCGCACTCTTCAACGTTGAGAATACATCAGAATCGACCTGTATAAGACGTGCTGAATCTTTCATCCATTGACGAAAACGCCTGCGAGTGGCCTTGTCTTTAATTTTGTCCAAGGGCACTCTCCCATCAAGGTGAGTTTTCTAATCCTACCATCAGCCGTGTGTACTTCATACGACCAGCTAGAATCCTCCACAGAAAGGCCGAGGCAGTCCTGTAAGATGGTACGAAACAACTTCTCACAACCAATTCCAATCTGTCTATACACACTCGTCATACCGCCAGACGCCTTATGGGCAGTGTACATCAGCGGGTTATCAAGACCAAACCAGCAGTAGAAAGGGTCGTTCCGGTAAAGACTTTGGAATTTTTTCAGAGACAACCCGCCCGGGTGCAATTGGCGGATGGGTTTTCACCGCAACGGCACGGCAGGGTCCGGAGCCCCCGACACGCGCGCTCGATGAAACAATTGCAGGGAGTTACTTCCGGGATTCGCCGGCGGCGACGGCTTGGACGGCTTCTTGGGCGAGGCGGCGATGATCGTCGTCCGAGAGACTGCGCGCCAGGACTTTTTCTGCCACCGTCAGCGCCAGGTCCGCGGCTTCGTTGCGAATGTCCTGAAGGGCTTTGCGCCGTTCCCGCTCGATTTCCTGGGTCGTCTCGGCCTGGATCCGTTCCGAATCAGCGCGTAGCCGTTGCTCGTTCTCTTCCAACAACCGTTGCGCCTTGGCTTTGGCTTCCGCCACGATCGCCTCGGCTTCCTGCGCGGCCCCGCTCAGTTTCGCTTCGTAGTCGGCCAAACGTTGTTCGGCCGTCAGCCGGTTCTGTTCCGCTTGTTCGATACTGTCGCGGATCTTGCGTTCACGTGTTTCCAGGGCCTCCAGGATCGGCGGGAATGCAAATTTGTACAGGACCCAGAGCAGGATGCCGAATGAGATGATTTCCCAAAAAATCAGGGACGAAAAGAAATGAACGTCAAATTGAGGCATGGCGTGCGCGTCCTATTTCCGCAGACCCATAATGATGAACGCGATCACCAGTCCGTAGAGGGCGATCGCCTCGACCAGCGCGAAGCCGATCCACATGTATTTGCCGACCCGGCCTTCGGCTTCCGGTTGACGGGCCACGGCCTCGATCATTTTGCCGAAAATATACCCGATGCCCACTCCGGCGCCGGCAAACCCCGCCGCAGCAAGCCCCATGCCCAATAATGCTGACGCTGCAGAATCCATGATCTGTTGTTCTCCCTGGTGAAATCGTTAATAAGAATATGGCAAACCCTTCGACTCCGCTCCGCCTGTCCTGAGCTTGTCGAAGGGCTCAGGGCAATCGGCGGGTTAATGGAGATGAAAGGCGTCTCCCATATAGACACACGTCAAAATGGTAAAGATATAGGCCTGAATAAACGCGATCCCGACTTCCAACCCGTAGAGCGCCACCGTAAAGGAAAAGGGCAGCCACCCGATCAACAGCCCGCCGCTGATCGCCAATCCGAAAAGGACTCCGAGAATGACGTGTCCCGCGGTCATGTTGGCGAACAAACGAACGGACAAGGACACCGGCCTGGCCAGTTGACTGATGATTTCAATCGGAACCATGAGCGGCAACAGCCACCCCGGCGTGCCCGACGGGACGAGAATACTCAGAAACTTCATCCCGTGTATTTTGAGCCCGACCAGGATGCTGAGTACATACACACCCAAGGCAAACACGCCCGTCACCACAAGTTGACTCGTGACCGTATAGGCGCCGGGCATGAGCCCCAGCAGGTTGCAAAACAGGATAAACAAGAACAGGGTGGCGATCAGCGGGAAAAACCGCATGCCTTCCGGGCCCATGGTGTCGTGAATCATCCCGCGAATGAACTCCACCAGCAGTTCGGCCATGCTCTGTAATTTCGTGGGAACCAGGGAGCCGGACGAACGCGCTTTTGTCAGCAACAGGATGACCAGCCCCACCACGACAAACATCATGATCACGGCCTTGTTGATGGACACGTCCAGGCCGAACAGGGACAGCGGGACAATCGTGTGAAGCTCAAAAGGATGCAGGGGATCTTCCAACGGAACCTCGTCTTCGCGTGATCGGAAATGCTCTGGGGAAACGCTACGATTGATCCCAGTCCTTCGACTGCGCGCTGCCGCGCTACGCTCAGGACAGGCGTTGGGCAGTACGGTAGGCGTTTCGAATACCGGCAATCAGCCCGAGGACCAGACCGCCCACCAAACCCCACGGTTGAGTGGGCAAAACGTAGGAGTCGATACTCCACCCCACTCCTCCGCCCACCATCAAGGTTGCCAGCAAATTCGTGCCGATCTGCACGGCTTGTCCCAACCCTGCAAACACTGGATCTGGTGACGACGGCATAGACCCGCTCTCTCGAATCCTAGCGGGCTATTCAAACAAAATCCCGATTCGACTGTCAAGGAACCTCAAGCAATGGTAGTGGGTCAGTTTGAATTCTGCTCTTTCACTCCGAGGTCGGGTCCTTCTTTCTGACATCCCCGACCCCGATCGGGGATCCAGAGTCTTTCCCCTCACCCCAGCCCTCTCCCTCAAGGGGCGAGGGAGTAAAAGCAAAGCAACGACACTGGATCAATCCCCGACATCCTTAATCGGGGATCCAGTTCCTATTGTCGAGGATGACAAAAAAGGCATGACGGCGAAAAGGGAATTTCAAACTGACCCACTATCCAAGCAATGACCTGCTTGCTCAGAAAGTCCAGCGCCAGCCTGACAACAAGGTCAAGGCCGGGCCTGCCGTGACACGGTGCCCAGGCTGGTGCGTGGCCACGGCACCCAAGCGCCACTCACCCACGGCCAGGGGCTGATACCAATGCGCGGCCACGTCGAGCTGCCGACCGCTCGGCGCCAACTGGGCCGTTACCGGAATGCTTACCACCTCCCCAGCCTTGGTTCGGCCCACGGGCACCATGAGCGCAGCGTGCCCTTGCTCGACGCGCAAGGGTTGTGAGACGGAAAAACGCAACAGACCTGCACCGGCGACCCGGCGACTCACATGCAGCGTGAATGCGCTGGTGGTCAGGGACGAAAAGTCGTTGATCACGCCACCCCGCGCAGTCGGACTGACAGTCCCACTCTCCGCAGTGGCCCCCATGTGCCAGCCACCGAGCACCGCCTCCGCCTCGATCCCGACAAACGTGGTCCCGGCCGCCAAGCCGCCGAACGCACCTCGGGCCGTCCCGCCCAAGAGGGTCTGCCGTTCCCCAAGCCAGCCGGCACGCAGGCCCAGCGGGAAGCCGCTCGGCCACCAAGCCAGCGTTGCACCAGTGGTCGGCATCTGCCCGAACACCCCCTCCGTGGTGAAGGCGGAAGCGGTCAGGCTGGACCGAGGAGCCATGATCAGCGTCAGGGTGCGTTCATTCAGCGCCAAATGACTGACCCGGGCTCCTGCGGTTCTCGCCGCCAACCCCAGTTGCCACGGCACGGCCGCAGTGTCACGGCCAGGGCGAAACGCACTGCCCGTCAAGTCAATGCCTTGCGTCGAGGTGCCCCACGAATCCGTCGCCAGGAAATCCTGCAGCCGGCCCGTGGTCGACGGCCCGGGAGCGACCGTGGCGAATCCTCCGAGGTCGAACCAGAACGGGGCACCCAGCCGATCGAAGGCCACAAATTCCCGGCCGGCAAAGGAGCGTTGGATTCCGTCACCGAATGCCACGCCCAGCCGCATCCCGCTCGTGCGCAAGTCGAGGCCCGGGCCGTCGACCTGGGTGTCGGGCACGACCTCCAGCACCCCTACGGGCGAGGTGGCTGCCTTGAGGTCCATTTTGCCCCGGCCGTAGACGCTCCGGTTCGAGTACACGCCAGTGTTGTCGGCGGTGTCCAGCAACCGCGTAACCAGCGCCGTATTTGAAAGTTGATCGCGGAAAAGTTGTTTCATAATCGCCAATCCGCCCGATACCATGGGCGCAGCGTAAGAAGTCCCGCTGCCTCTCGCCGTCCCCCGGGCTCCGTCCTGACCTTCATGGGGTCCGTAGTAGGCTAACCGTATCTGTTCACCGGGAGCCGCAAGGCAATAGTCAGCGGCAATACCGCAACGATTGGAAAAGCTGGCGATGGACGCGTCACTCGATCGCAGCGCCACCACGGCGAGGGAATGGCCACGAAGTTCCGCAATGCGCGCGGCCAACCCGGGCATCACCTCCACGGAGACCGCATTGACCGTTCCATTTTCGCATTGCGCGACCATGGCCGGGTCACAGGGGTCTCCGTGGGCATTGCCCGCGGCCCAGATCAGGACCGTCTTCTCACTGACGCCCGCTTGCGCCATGGCGGCGATGGCCGTGCCGAAATTGTTGCGCAGGTCCTGTTCGCTGTAGGAATTGATAATTCCGTTGAAGCCGACGCTCAGGTTCAGGAAGTCCACGGCCTGCTGGTTGGCCCGCCACGTGCGAACGGAATTGATCAGGCTTGCCCAACTGGAGTCCTGACCGGCTAGCCCGGTGAGTGAGATCGGACTGTACTGGCCACTCCCCGATCCGGCAGAGATCGCGAACATGGCGATGTCGGCGCCCCAAGCCACTCCATTCGCGGAAGAAGTCAGGGCCCCAGCTCGCAGGCCGGCTGCCACGCTCGCAACCGCGGTGCCATGAGAAAACAGATCGCTCGTCTCATCGGTCCCGGTGTCCACGAACACCTCGTTGATCGTCTTACCGGCGAACTGTGGATGGCCCGTATCGATGCCGGTGTCGATGAACCCGATGGTCACTCCGGCGCCAGGGTTGGCATCGCTTCCCTTGAGCAATTTCACGTGGGCATACGCCCAGTCGGCGTTGATCGTGCGCAAACCCCATTGATTGACAAAGCTCGGATCGTTAGTACGGAACTCCTGAGCAAGCCCCAACGCCTCGTTTTGAAAATCAGCACCTGACAAACAATTCCCTCCGTCGGTCCGGATACAGGGAGAGGGTGGTGGTAATGCCGGTGGTGGTGGATCGATCACAGGGTCGGGCGCGGGGGCAGACGGCTCCGGCGAAGGCGGCTCCGGACCTGTTATCACACTTCCGCCACCACCCCCACCACAGCCAGTGAGCACCATGAATACCGAAAGCACGGTGACGGACACGAACGTTGGCTTGCAGATCACGTTTTCCTTTTTCAATCCTGGCCCGTGGGTATGTTCACTCTTCCTGAGCGGTGCTGCAACCCCGGCACTTGCCTCCATGAAATCCAAACCGGCAAGGGGTTCCTTTAGGAACCTCTGATCCCCGATTAAGAACGTCGAGGACATGTTTATCGCACTATCGGGCGCAGGGCTGCGTTGTGTCCTCGCTCAACCCTCACCTATCTCGATGATACGCTTCGGGTTTCGCTCCGGGACGCCTTGCCCTGCATCCCGCTATCACACTGAATCAGGGGTTCCTTTATCCCTGTTGAAGCCCTGATCCGGAATAAGGAATCGGCGGTATTATAGATGACGACGTGGGCATTGGAAAGTAACCCCATGGAGCCGCTCCATCCCTGCTCAGGGGCAGGGACAAACCCCCTCCATCCCCCTTGTCAGGGGGACGTCAGCTTTGTGAGCCCGGTGTCGGGGCGGACCGTGACGGCCCTCCATCCCCCTTGTCAGGGGGCGTCAGCTTTGCGCATGCAAGGGTGACAGCAGGAGACGTTTCTCACGGAGGGACTTTCTCTCCTCTACCCGCTCCGCTATGATAGGCCCACAATCACCTGAACCCCATCCGATACCATGAGCCAGCCCGTTCTTTCTTCAGGTTCGTCCACTCGTCCCAATACCGGGCGATTCCCGCTGGTCCGGACCAAACCCTTTGTTGAAGAGAGTCCTTGGGACGTCTACCGACGGATCGCCATGTCGCACCGGCCTTCCGTTCTGCTGGAAAGCGGGAAGCCGCCATCGGGTCAGGCTCGCTATTCCTTTGTGGCCGCCGACCCGTATCTGATTTTCTCCGGGAATCCGGGTCGCTACACCCTGGAAACAGCGCGCGGCACAACACAACGTCGCGGCGACCCGCTTTCTGCCTTATTCAGCACGCTGGGTCCGTGCCTCGTGCCTCGTTCCCCTGCCCTGCCGCCGTTTATCGGCGGTGCCATCGGATACGTGAGTTATGATGCCGTCCGGCACTACGAAATACTGCCGTCGCTGGCCCGCCGTGACCTGCCCTTGCCCGACCTGGAGTTCCTGTTTTTCGATCTGGTGGTGGCGATCGATCACCGTACGCAGTTGCTGCATATGATGTTTACGCCGGCCCCCGAGCGGTTGCTGGCCGAATCCCATGAGGCCTTGCAGCGTGAAGGCAACGCCCGAATGGACGAACTGGACAGCCGCTTGAGTGCCCCGTATACGAACCCGTCGGGGTCGCCGATCGTCGCGTCCATGATGGAAGGCACGCATTCCGAACGTGAGTACGTCGAGCGCGTTCAACAGTGTCAGGCGTTTATCGGGGCCGGGGACATTTATCAGGCCAATCTCGCGCAGCGTTTTTCCGTCGCGTTCAATGCTGAGGAGAACCAGTCGCTGCACACGGTCAGTTCAAACCTGTATCACCGCCTGCGCGTGGTGAACCCCTCGCCGTTTGCCGGGCTGTTCGTCACCGGGAACCTCGCGTTGGTTTCATCCTCGCCCGAACGACTTGTGCAGGCCACCGGCAACCGGGTGACGGCCCGGCCCATCGCCGGCACGCGACCGCGAGGCCGCACGACGGGCGAAGATCACGTCCTCATGGACAACCTGCGGCTGGACGCAAAAGAACGCGCGGAACACCTCATGCTGGTGGACCTGGCCCGCAATGACCTGGGCCGGGTCTGCGAATACGGATCGGTTCACGTTGAGGAATTCATGACGATCGAGCAATATTCGCACGTGGCGCATTTGGTGTCCGAGGTCGAAGGCACGCTGAAGCCCGCGTGTTCTACCCTGGATCTCATCCGGTCCGTGTTTCCGGGCGGCACGATCACCGGCGCACCCAAGATCCGCTGTATGGAGATCATCGAGGAACTGGAACCCGTTCGTCGCGGGCCTTATACCGGGTCCCTGGGGTACGTGAGTTGGACCGGCGACGTGGACTTCAACATTCTCATCCGCACCATGGTCCTGACGCAGCAGCGGGCCTATCTGCAAGTAGGTGCCGGAATCGTCGCGGATTCCGATCCCCGTCGCGAGTACCAGGAAACCCTGTACAAAGCCCAGGCCCTGTTCGAAGCGTTACAATAAGCCGCCGCGCGTGTGTTCCATGTGGGTATATCTGAATAACCGGATCGTGCAAGCGGAACGGGCGCGGGTCTCCGTGTTCGATTCTGGGTTCCTGTACGGCGACGGCGTCTTCGAAACCGTCAGGGTTCATGACGGGCGACCGGTGTGGCTGGACCGCCACCTCGCACGGATCGCCGACGCCTGCAAACAGATCCGGCTGCCATTGCCTGACAAACCATGGCTGGCGATTTTTCAGAAGGTCATCGACAAGAATCGCATGGACCATGCGTTGATCCGCCTGACGCTCTCCCGTGGACCAATGCGCCCCTCTCCCCTTTCCCCCTTCAGCGAGAAAGAGGGTAAGGGCCAGGCAATACTCCCCTCTCCCCTTTCCGCTTTCAGCGAGAAAGAGGGAGAGGGCCAGGCAATACTCCCCTCTCCCCTGGTGGGAGAGGGCCAGGGTGAGGGGGGCGAGAGGGGCCAGACCACCACGGTCGTCCTGTTTCACCGCCCCCTTCCGCACGTGACGCCTTCTCAACGGCGCAAGGGCATCAGGCTCACCCTCACGACAATTCGCAGGCTTTCGCCGCGTTCACATCCGACACAAGCCAAAACCCTGAACTATCTGAACAATCTGTTGGCCAAACGGGAGGCGGCAGAATGTGGAGCCTTCGACGGGTTGATGGTCACAACGGACGGATACGTCGCCGAATGCTCGATGAACAACGTGTTTTTCATCAAGGACCGGACCCTGTACACGCCGTCACTGGCCTGTGGCGTCCTACCCGGGATTACCCGTGGAGTTGTGTTGGATATGGCCCCAGCCCTGGGGCTTCAACCCCGGGAAGGCCGCTACCGTCCGGCATTCCTGTACAAAGCAGATGAATGTTTTCTAACCGGCAGCGGGACCGGCATCCTTCCAGTCCAAGCCATCGACGGACATTCCTTCCCCGGACAAACAGCCCGTTCCCATGTCGCTGCCATTCAAACCCGCTACAATCACCTCCTGAAAGCACACGGTAGATAAACCGGAACGCTGACAGGGTAGGGCCGTCTACAGCGCTCGGAACAGAGTTTATTGGGGCTTATGGAAACAAGGCTATGCGCAGATCAGGCTGTGCCACTAAAGGAACCTCTGATTAAGTGCACTATCGGGCGCATGGTTGCGTTGTGTCCTCGCTCAACCCTCACCTATCTCCCTGATAAGCTTCGGGTTTCGCTCCGGGACGCCTTGCCCTGCATCCCGCTATCACACTTAATCAGAGGTTCCTAAAGGCTTTATTAGCGAGTGGTTACGGCACCGGGAGTTGATTGGGTGATTGGAGTTGAGTTATTTTAATAGACTGACGGAAACGTTTTTGTTGAGAATAGAAAAGAGGGTGCCGTGGCAGAAAAGCAGTCCGGATACCGGGACTATAGCTCTGGAGATATTGCTGCGTATAGTGTGACCGAGGCGTCCAGATATGTGCGTATTCCCGCACCAACTCTCCGCACATGGGTCGACGGACAATCTTATGGCGAACAATCTATGCGGTCACCTTTTCTCCCGCTGCTTGATGCACCTGAATATAACCCTACCCGACTTTCCTTTAATAATCTCATTGAGGTGTTTACGCTACGGGCATTAAGAACAAAGCACGGAATCTCTATTGGAGCGGCACGTGAAGCAATGGGGGTGGCGCAACAGTACTATCAAATTGATCGACTATTCCTTCGGCCAGAGGACTTACGAACCCAGGCTGGCAAGTTGTTTCTTAAGAAGTATGGAGAACTCGTTAATCTCAACCGGTCATGCCAGCTTGCCATGGAAAAAGTTCTCAATGACTCTCTCGAACGGATTGAACTTGATGACTCCAACCTCCCCATCCGCCTTTTCCCTATGGCCGGCGATACCAACAGAGTGATCGCCATCGACCCTTCCATTGCTTTTGGTCGTCCATTTATTGTCCGCAACGGCATCTCAACAATAGCTATTATTGATCGTCTTAATGCCAATGAAGACGAGGAGGAAATAGCGGAAGATTATGGCTTGTTGCCTGAGGAAATGAAGCAAGCAATTATCTACGAACAGGCAGCATAAACGTGATCTTTTTTACGGACCGTGATTTGGGTTCGTTATTTCCCAAGATTCTCTTAGCCGCAGGCATTCAAGTCGAAACATACAACGACCATTTCAAAGACAACGACCTATCTGATGAAAGCTGGTTGTCAGAGGTTGGTCGTAACGAATGGTGTGCTGTCTCAAAAGATAAACGTATACGCTACAGGCCCAATGAAAGGGAGGCAGTGATGCGGGCCGGTGTCGGTCTTTTTATCGTCATAGGGACAAACGCCACCCATAAAGAACTTGCAAATAACTTCGTGGCTACTTACCAAAAGATAGAGATCTTCCTGGAAAAACATCATCCCCCATTCATTGCAAAAGTCTATCGACCGTCCGCTAAAGAATCGCAAGGCAGAAATAAAGCAGGGCGCGTCGAGTTGTGGTACTCACCTTAATAGTCGGCATAGGGTCGAATGATCCAGCGTCTCTGGTTTTTTGCTCCCTCGCCCTCTGGGAGAGAGCCTGTCCTGAGCTTGTCGAAGAGCCTGCCCTGAGCCCGTCGAAGGGAGCCGTGGTGAGGGTGCCTTTCGTGTTTTCTGTCTTCATAGCCGCACAGTCCCTGCTCGGAGGCAGGGACACGCCTTAGGCAGCATAATCTGACAGATATCGAATAATTGATCTATGAGAAAAGCCCGCGGAAACCTTCAATGAAAACCTTTGCCCCTGGTGGAAGAGAACCTGCACCGGACTTGATCCAGGGGTTGGGTCCTGCTCGCGCAAACATAGCATTGCTATGTTTGCTATTTTTTTGCTATGCAATGCTATGATTCCGCTATGAATTGCTGTGCTTTTGCTATGATTCATGCTATGTCATGCTATGATTTTGCTATGTTCCGCAAAACGGGCGGACAACGGGGAGGAACAGGACACGATCGCGCCCGAAGCCAGCTAGATATTCTCTCAACGCTCATCCTGCCTGTCCTGAGCGTAGTCGAAGGAAGCGTAGCGGAAGCGGAGTCGAAGGAGGCCTGTCGAAGAGAATGACTGAACACATACAATCCCCGATCCTCATCGAATCAAGGACGGGCTCTGATCGGTATCCAGTGTCGTTGCCTTTCCTCTTTCTGTCATCCTCGACATTCATAATCGAGGATCCAGCTCGATTTCCCGGACTTCAGCGTCCTTCAAGAGGTCTTCGGCAACGCTGAAATACTCTCGGATGGCAACTTCAATATTCGCGAATGCCTCCGCTTCAGTTTTGCCCTGAGACCAACACCCGGGTAAGCCTGGCACGGACGCACTGTAGCCTTCGTCAGAGTGGTGCAGAGCGATTTTGTACTTCATGAAAACCTCCATGCGGTTATGCACCCCGTTGCGGCATGACAGCGCCTGCTCACCGGTGGAGAAACCTCCCGTACGAATAAACCCAAAAGATGGAAGGGGTTCCTGACCGGTGTCAACATGCCGTGCTGAGAACAATCATACTGGTCGTACCCATTGGATTTCGTCGGCACCGGCTACCGTCACAATTCCCCCGGGGACTATGTAAACGGATTGATCACACGCAGACCGTTATAATCCTGTTCCGCACCGAGATCTTCGGAATAGACGGCATCGCATCGTAAGACGCGCGCCGCGGCAAGAATGGCGCTGTCCCAGTAGGAGAGACTGAACCGGTCGCAGATAACAAAGGCCGCGCGCATGATGTCGAGTGTGATTATCTGAACAGGGAAACGCTGCATGGCTTCGGCGAAAGCCACTGCTTCGTCATGGGTTAACGCGCCAAGGCGTGAAGGGCGGGTGGATTGCACATAAAATTCCTGGAGCACTTGCACCGACAGAGCGAGATCAGTCGTACCAAGCAGCTCAAGTGCGCGGCTTCGTTTTCCTGCATCCTCCTCCGCAGTGCTGACGGCGTAGATCAGGACGTTGGTATCAAGGAAACGCATTACGCTCGTGCAATGCGTCACGCGGAAGATTATCGGCCGCTCGCAAGCCTCCGCCGCGAGTACGGATGGCCTCCAGCGTCTCGCCTTGAAGCCGGTGCAGGCGATCGAATTCCGTCTTGGGGATTTGCCCCCGAACCAGGGTAACAAGGTAAGCCCGAACAAGCGCCGAGACCGATGTTCCAGCCTCCGCCGCCTTGACACGGGACAGCCGATAGGTTTCCTCGTCGATAGATACGGTAATGTTCTTCATGTTCACGCTTTCACAGTTTCCGTATTTCACAACATACAAAATTTGAATCCACTACGCAATGACCAAAAAGGCCGGTGGGTAGCGTCCGTCCATCTGATTGGGGATTATATATTTAACTTGACGACTACAATATCTTGTTGTCAAAAACTAGGTTCAACGGTATTACCTACTATATGTTATGTCTGTCTAGTTAAACATATAAGTCCCCAAACTTGAATGCGCTGGTAGACCGCCAGTCAAACGGCGCGTTGATTTTAATCAGGGCGTCGATGCACGAATTCTCGCCAAATCTCCAATGTTCCTCCGGGAGATGTCTAGCATCTGCATCAGTCCGTTGCGCATAGCCTTCGATCACCTCGGAGTCCGCAAGGTCTACGAAACTGCTATCCGCATGGCGGCTGACAACGGGATTACTTCATTGTCTAACTACATGCTCTATAATTTCATGGACACCCCAGCAGACTTATACGTCCGAATGCAACTTAACATCGCCCTGAACGAAGCATTGGGCATCCGTATTTGGTCATTTCCGATGCGCTATCAACCCGTGACCTTGAAAGACAGATCGCATGTTGGGGAAAACTGGAACCGGTATTATTTGCGATCGTTTCAGATTATGCTGCAAGCGACTCGCGGGATCGTTAGCGGGAACCCGTCCTTCTTTATGCGTGCCTACGGAGAGGACCGGCGGGCATTCGAACGGTTGTTACGGCTTCC
This sequence comes from Nitrospira sp. SB0677_bin_15, assembly GCA_009842645.1. Classification (GTDB taxonomy): domain Bacteria; phylum Nitrospirota; class Nitrospiria; order Nitrospirales; family UBA8639; genus Bin75. The sequence goes on from VYFB01000085.1 coordinate 22,027, forward strand.
CCATGCGTTCATTTTTCATCGAGAATACCATGAAAATGGACCTGGGCGTCCCGTGCGTGATGAATACGAGACTATTCTCAAACGCTTTTCGGCGAACCAGGAACGGGAGTTGGTCCATCTTCTTTCTGGTCCAACAGACGCGAAAGGGCTCAGACGAGACCATTTCCGTCGGCTCGCAAACGACCGTGCTATTGACCCGCTCCTTCGGAAAGTTATGCCATTCTATATGCTGGACATAAAGGACAATTTGAAGACTGGTAGTGGTCAGGGGTTGACGCTCTTCCCGGCGCTGAACCCAGACCCAGTCATGCCCGCAGAGGATGAGGTCGTTGAAGATGCTGGTCTTTTTGACCATGACCCCATGCTACAGCGAAAAAACACGTCACTTGTGAAGACAGCCAACTGAACATTGTTTCGAGGCAACAAAATGCCAGACACAGACACGCCGACATCACTGGTGGGGAACAATCTTTTTAGCCTCGTCACCACTGGCATGTACGACAATCCTTTAGCTATTTATCGCGAATATATCCAAAATGCTGCAGACGCTATCGCCGACGCAAGAAGCACCACAGACAGGACGGTCGAGATCGCTATCAACCTGCCGGCCTTGAGTGTGAAGATTCGCGACAGCGGGCCGGGTTTGGATCATGAAGCAGCGGTCAAGGCATTGCTGCCAATTGCTCACAGCCAGAAGCGGCCAGGAACCGACAGAGGATTTCGCGGGATCGGACGTTTATCGGGACTCGCCTTCGCCGAGTCGGTTACGTTCCTGACGCGCTCCGATGGGAAACAGCCAGTCACCCACATTGTCTGGGATGGCCCCAAACTCCGAAAACGCATCCTTGAGACCAAACAGACGGAACGTGCGATTAGAGAATGTGTCAGTATTGAGATTCTATCGGGGAACGGATACCCCGATCATTTCTTCGAGGTTGAGGTCAGCGGTATTGGGCGGCACGCGGCAGGCTTGATACTTAACAAGGAAGCAGTCCGAACATACATTGGGGAAGTTTGTCCTGTTCCGATGCCGTTAAATTTTCCATTCGCGTCAGAAATCGAAAATTGCTTTGCAGAAAACAAGTCTCCGCTGTCGCTGGAGGTTGTCTTAGACGGCGAACTCACACCCATAACGCGACCTTATGGCGAGATGATTCGTTTTTCGAGGGACCGTGAGGACCACTTCAAAGAACTGGAAAAAATCTATATCCCCTCGGTAGACAATAATGGAAGCGCTGCCATAGGCTGGATCGCCCATTCATCCTACCTCGGTGCGATACCAAAAGACACTAGGATTCGGGGCATTCGCGCACGTGCAGGAAACATCCAGGTCGGCAATGAGTTCATATTCGATCGCCTCTTTCCAGAGGAGCGGTTCAACCGCTGGTGCGTCGGTGAGATTCATATAGTGGACCCGCGCATCGTCCCAAACGGACGGCGTGACTATTTTGAACCTGGTCCGCATACACGAAACCTTGAAAATCAACTTACCGCCGTGCTCCACAAAATAGTGGCTCGATGTCGCCAGGCATCGGCGACACGTCACAAAGAGAGACTGTTTTTTTCCGCACTATGTCATATGGAAGAAACCTATGATCTTGCAGTCTCCGGTTATTTACATACTAAAGATGCCAAAGCTTTGGTTGGACAGGCGTTGAGCCGTATTCAGAGCATCCGGGAAAGCATCGACACCAAAAACGGCTATAACAAAGCTGAACTTGAGAAGCTGGATGCACTGGAGATGAAGTTGGGCAATTTCAAGGCTCGGCGCAGCCGGTCGCTGGGCGGAGATATCAGGGCTTCTGAAGCAACAACCTACCGAAAAGTTTTCCAGACCTTGGCGAAAGTCTCGCAATCCCCACAGGCTGCAAAAGAAATGATCGAAGCTATCCTGTCGCACTCATGACCTTGACTCATGCAACCTCATCGCTCCTTCAAGTATAAAGACCCCGAATCTCTGATCTGAATAGGAAATTGCATGTGCTCAATAATACGTTGAAGGCCTTATATGCGTGAGCAACCATGTGGCAGATTCGACACAACAACCGTGTCGTTTTGCCTTTTTACCACACTTGCATAAAAGTCAACTTGTTGTAAAATCAAAAACCTTTCATAGTACAAAAATTGCATCATTATGAGATGTATAGGTTTGCCAAATATGTATGCTTGAGAACGTCGCCGCACCAGTCTTGGGTAAACCACCAAAGCAGGGCCACGAGTGGGAGTATCTGAAGAATCGCAAGTGATGTTGTTCTATATTCTTTATTTTTAATCCTAAAAGGAGGAGGCCAAAATGTTTCCGGGAGGTAAGCAAATAAATGATAAGGGACTTGGGAAACAGCTCAAGAAAGCCTCTAGCAAGCCCATGACAAAAAAGGAACGGACAGCACAGCGTATCTCATTCGTCTATGGTCAGATCGCGCACAAAGATGGACGAACAAAAGAAGAAATAGAGAAATCTCTTCGTGAACAAGGGCTAATATGATTCTATTTGATTTGGTGGGATATAACGAGGGACATCCAGCCTATCAAAAACTACATGCCAGCAATATAAACAGGCAATATGATTTCTTAGAAGCGATTGTCCACGCTGCGCTCGCCGTGAAACGCCCAATGATTTCAACGGCGATTATCAAGGCATTAAACTATCATGCCATTGCCTGTCTTCATATCAATGCAGGGGAATATCGGCCTAGTTCTATAGGCGTTCGCGGGAGTAGCCGTCAATTTCCAGAACACTATCAAGTACCGGAACTGATGAATGATTTTATCAATGTCGTTAATCGTCATTGGGATTCTACGGATTATCTCATGTTATCCGCTTATTGTCTTTGGCGATTAAATCATATCCACCCATTCGTCAATGGGAACGGTCGAACGGCTCGCGCCCTTTGCTACTTTGTTGTTTGTGCTAAATTGGGGGTGTGGTTGCACGGTAGACCTATTCTCCCTGAGTTAATTCACAGCAATCGTGACAAATATGTAGCTCTACTTGAAAGCGTTGATGAAGCAGCAATGCATACTGAACGCGCTTACAATGCAAGCTTAACGTTCTTGGGTCAATTCATTGGAGAATTACTGAGACAGCAATTAGCGTCAATTCGTCGCTGATTGTCAGGATACTTAGGACGCCAAATCCTGACACCTTCATTTTTCCCATTTTCTTATACATCACGAGGGCTTTTTCGCTTTTTCACCTCGCTCTTCGCCTAGCAATCGACACACGGTTAGGCTATAGTAAGAAACACACAGAGAAATATGCCAACTCAAAACAAAGGGGGTGACTGGCTTCGACGGGGATCAGGAGGTCAACGGTGCGTGTCGAGCTCTCGGAGTCTCGTTAAACCTTCGGGAACCTTATAATTGCCAACGAAGAATTGGCTCTCGCAGCGTAATCACGACTGCGACGTCTCCCCATGCTTTGTCTGCGGGCATGGATGAGGCGCTACTTCAGCAGGCTGGTCCAATGTTGGTGCTCAGCAACGGCGGATGAGATTTTTCTGGGCTAGCGAACGTTCTAAGCCGGTCAGTGGGCGTGGACGGTTGCGAATCTTAAAACATTGACTACACACGTAGGACCGTTGTGCTGAATATCTTCGGACGCGGGTTCAAACCCCGCCACCTCCACCAATAAGGCCTCTGGACTACTTGATCCGGAGGCCTTTTCTATTGAAAGTGCATGGATGCACTCATTTGTTGACAATCCCCCCTCACCCCAGCCCTCTCCCACATAGGGGAGAGGGAGAAATGCGATGACGGCCAACAAATCCGACCTGCGTAAGGGGATTCGCTACCAGCCGGATGAAACGCCGCCGGTGCCGCTGGCTTTCGGGCTGGGGCTGCAACTGGTGGTGCTCTGCATCGCGGGGATTGTCCTGACCCCGGCGGTTGTCATCCGGGCCGGCGGCGGGAGCGAAAATTTTCTGTCATGGGCCGTGTTTGCCGCGATCCTGGTCAGCGGGACAACCACGCTGGTCCAGGCGGTCCGGGTTGGCCGGTTCGGCGCGGGGTACGTCCTCCTGATGGGTACCTCCGGGGCTTTCATCGCGGTCTGCGTCGCGGCGCTTGCCGAAGGCGGACCGGCGATGTTGGCTACCCTGGTCGTGATATCCTCGCTCTTCCAGTTCATCTTTTCCACGTGGTTGTCGCTATTCAGGCGTATTCTGACGCCGTCCGTCGCCGGCACGGTCATCATGTTGGTGGCGGTCACGGTGATGCCGATCATCTTCGGCATGCTGACGGACGTGCCGGAAGGCGTCCCTGCGCCGGCTGCCCCGGTCAGCGCCCTCGCCACGATCCTCGTCATTGTGGTGATCGCACTGAAGGCGACCGGCACGTTGCGCCTTTGGGCGCCGGTCATCGGCGTGGCCGTGGGTTCGGTGGTGGCCGCATTTTTCGGCCTGTACGACGTGGACCGTGTGGCCGAGGCGTCATGGGTCGGACTCCCTGACGGCGCATGGCCGGGCTTTGATCTGAATTTCGGGCCGGTGTTCTGGGGGCTTCTGCCGGCGTTCGTGTTCGTGACGCTGGTGGGCGCCATTGAAACCGTCGGCGATGCCGTCGCCATTCAGCGCATAGCTTGGCGGCGGCCCCGGGCCGTGGATTTCCGGGCGGTGCAAGGGGCCGTGGCCGCGGACGGCCTGGGGAACCTGCTGTCCGGTCTGGCGGGAACCGTGCCGAATACGACCTATTCCACGAGCGTGTCCGTGGCCGAACTCACCGGCGTCGGCGCCCGTCGCGTGGGGGTGGCTGTGGGGGTCCTGTTCCTCGCGCTGGCGTTTTTCCCGAAGGGGCTTGCCGTGATCCTGGCGATCCCGGGTCCGGTGGCCTCAGCCTATCTCACCGTGTTGTTGTCCATGCTGTTTGTCGTCGGCATGCGAGTGGTCTTCCAGGACGGGATTGACTATCGCAAGGGATTGGTCTGCGGCGTCGCGTTCTGGATCGGCGTCGGCTTCCAGACCGGCGTGATTTTCCCCGAGTATTTCTCGGAGTTCGCCGGCGGGCTGCTCCAGAATGGGATGACGGCGGGCGGGCTCACGGCCATCCTGATGACCCTGTTCGTAGAGTTGACAGGACACCGGCGCAGCCGGATCGAGGTGGCGTTTGACCTGTCGGCCCTGCCGCAGATCAGCGAGTTTCTGCGTGCATTCGCCTCCCGCGCCGGGTGGGACACGGCAATGGCCGACCGCCTTGACGCCGTGGGCGAAGAGGGGTTGCTGACGCTGCTCCAGGATAAGAACGAAGCCGAACGCGGACAACGGCGCCTGCTGCTGATTGCACACGAGGAAGACGGTGGGGCGCACATCGAGTTCATCGCCGCCACCGGCGAGGACAACATTCAGGACCGGATTGCTCTGCTCGGCGCTCGGACTACTGGGGATTTCGTCGAGATCGAACAGGAAGTGTCCCTCCGGCTGCTGCGGCACCTCGCATCCTCAGTCCGCCACCAGCAATACCACGACACGGACATTGTGACCGTCCGCGTGGACAGGCTTTCCGGTTAAACACGCGGCTGTCTTTTCCTCCCATTCTTCCCGATCGCCTTGCTCGTGTCCTTAAAAGGGTTTGTGATGGTTAACCCTTCGATTTGTTGATCATGCTTCAGGTCTTCGCTGTAGAGGGTATGACAGCCCGCTTCAAGCGCGGCGGCGACGATGAGAGAATCGTAGAAGCTGAATCGGTAGCGGGTTTGCAGATCGAGGCCGCGTTGATAAAGCGCCCGGGTCGGGTTGACCCGCCAAAGCGGTATCAACGTGTCGTCCAGTATCTGTCTGGCTTTCTCCGGCGTGGTCTTGAGTTTTCGGATTACGACGTTAATCGTCTCCTGAACAACCTGGTAACTGATGCAACCTGTTTCGTTCGCCAAAGACTCTTGAACCAGACGAACGGCTCTCCCGCGTTTATGGTCATTGGTTTCATCAAACAAGTAAACGAAAACATTGGTGTCAAGGAAGTGTTCAACGCTCATTCATTTCGTCCCGAGTAAACTTCCGCCCTCCGGTATATAGCTGACCTTGCAGTTCACGAATGGTTCGCATGGCCCGGGCCACCCGCTGTTCATGCCCAACGTAGTCCTTGAGCCACAACCGAAATTGCTCGTTCAAGGTCGTGCGCTCTTCCATGGCACGGCGACGGGCCGCTTCAATCAGGTTCTCGTCGGCGCTCAGGGTAATGTTTTTCATGATCCCCTCCTTCATTTATATCGGCAGCATTACACTGATGCAGTGTACACTATGTTCGTGCATATTTAAGCGAAAAACTTCGGACTGCGCGATCCTTGACGCACGGATACCAGTGATCAGAGCAGGTACGACACCTCCTTGGAGGAAAGGCACGATCAGGGCTTTATGGCTACGACTTTGCCGTCCTTCCAAATATAGATCGGTGTGTTATGCATACGCGCGATTTTCCGGGCGGCTTTGGCAGCCCGACGCAACGCTCGGCCAACGCTACGCGCAAATGCTTGGGTTTCTTTTTGAGTTTTTATAGGTTTCATGGCCCCTTCTCCAAGAGCCGAGGAATTTCCTCGGAATTGTCATACACTGTCCACGTATCGGCTAACGAACGATACACGGTGTGAAAATTCTTCCAGCCTCGATCAAACCGCCGTAATACTTCATGACGGGGAACATCATGACCACCTTGTCGTACACGCATTGCGATCCGCCGGAGAGCAACGTGTAGTGAAGGAAGCCAAAGAAAAATTATTTCGATGCGATATCCTGCCCATTTCAAATTCTTGAGCCGTTGCACATAAGTCAGCCCACTCAACGTGCTTTCAAAAGCAAAGTCCTTCCTTCCATGCGCGAGACGATCCAGTTCTTGTAGTACGAGTCGGCCCGCCGTTCGTTTGGCCAAGTTGGGATCAAGGGGCGAAAGGCCATTCGCAATGAGGTCAGCGTTTACGAAGTGAACCACACCTGCCTCCATAGGGAGAAATTCTTTTGCAAAGGTGGTCTTGCCCGATCCATTGGGTCCCGCAATTACAATGCAGCGGGGAGATTTGGTCGTTTGCTTTTTCACGTCAGCATTGGCAAAACCCGTGGGGTTTTCCTTTCCTCATTCAAATCTCAGCAGATTATCCGTCTTTGAGAATGAAAAAGAAAGGCTCAACTTCCTCACCCTCACTCACCCTCACCTTAATCCTCTCCCATCAAGGGAGAGGAGACTGGGAGAAGAGAATTACCCTCATTTGTGCCTTGCCATGTGGGAGTCTATAATTCTTGTTGATAGTCACCCTCACCCCCTGCTTCCGCAGGGGCAGGCTTAATCCTCTCCCGTCAAGGGAGAGGAGACTGGGAAAAAGAATATCCCATCAAGGGAGAGGAAAGTATACAGGAGGACGTTCATGAGTTTGGCGGATAAGCAATGTGTGCCGTGTCGCGGGGGGGTGCCGCCGCTGGAATCGGCGAAGGTGCAGGAGTTGTTGGGCCAATTGGATCAGGGGTGGGCGTTGAATGGCGACGGGCATATCGAGCGCCTGTACGAATTCAAGGACTTTGCGGAAGCCCTGGACTTTGTGAATAAGGTCGGCGCGATTGCCGAACAGGAGGGGCACCATCCCGACCTGTATTTGGCGTGGGGCCGGTGCAAAGTGGAAATCTGGACGCATAAGATTCGCGGGCTCACGGAAAGCGATTTTTATCTGGCGGCCAAGGCCGACCGGGTTTTCGCGGGCCATGGCTGAGTCTCTCATCACGATTCCTCGATTAAAAACGTCGGGGACAGGCTTTCCGTCCACTCAAGCCGGCACCTCGCTCGCGGAGGAACCTTGGGGCGAACCGGACGGCATACCGCAGGTGGCCCTGGTCACCATGCCGTTCGGGTATTCCAAATTCCCGTCCATTCAACTGGGCACGTTGTCCCGGGTCTTGAAAAACCACGGCATCGGGTCCAGGAGTTATCACTTCAACCTGCTGTTTGCCCACCGCATCGGAGTCCCGCTCTACGAAGTGCTGTGTGAAAAACGCGGCATGATCGGCGAGTGGTTGTTCTCGTCGATTCTCTTCCGCGACAACCCGAAGCACGCCCAATACCCCGACGTCTTCAAGCCCGTGTTCGAGAGTACGGCGCAGGAAGCCGGATGTTCCACGGGCTATCTGGAAGAGATCGCCCACACCATCGCGCCACAATTTCTCACCGAGACGTTGACCTCGTACGACTGGGGGCAATTCAGGGTCGTGGGGTTCACGTCCACCTTCGATCAGAACGTGGCCAGCCTGACCCTGGCCAAATTGATCAAGGACCTGTATCCCGACGTTCGCATCGTGTTCGGCGGGGCCAACTTCGACGGAGAGATGGGCTTGGAACATTTCCGGGCGTTTCCGTGGATCGACTACGTGGTGGTCGGCGAAGGCGAAGCCGTGTTTCCCGGTCTGGTGAAGAACGTGCTGCGCGGACAAGAAGGCGTGTTCCCCTCCGGGGTGGCCTTTCGCAAAGACGGAGAAATTCAGTTTCAGCCCAACGCGACGCTCTTTTCCGATTTTACCGAAGTAGGGCCGCCGGATTACGATGACTATTTTGACATGGTGCGAGAACTGGAGGGACAGGGCTCGACCGGGCTGAACCGGATTCTGCTGTACGAAGGGTCGCGTGGGTGCTGGTGGGGTGAAAAACATCATTGCACGTTTTGCGGGTTGAACGCGCAGTCCATGCAGTTTCGCGCCAAGACCTCCGATCAGGTGGCCCGGGAAATGGACGGGCTTTCCAGTCGCTATAACACCACGCGCTTCCGGCTCGTCGATAACATCATCGACTTGAAATACATCGACAATCTATTCGGCCGGTTCGCCGCGGGTCATTATGACCTGGACGTGTTCATGGAGACCAAGGCCAACCTGACCAAGCAACAGATTCAGACCCTGGCCCAAGGTGGGGTGAAGTGCATGCAGCCGGGCATTGAAAGTCTGAGCGCCGCGCAGCTCAAGGAGATGGATAAAGGCGTCAGCCCGCTCCAGAACGTCCAGTGCCTGAAATGGAGCCGCTATTACAACCTGGATATCAACTGGAACATCCTGCTGGGGTTCCCGCAGGAGACCAACGAGGATTATCAACGCCAGATTGCGCTCATCCCCTCACTGGTTCACCTGCAACCGCCGGAAAGCACCGGCAAACTGTGGCTGGAACGGTTCAGCCCGTATTTCATGCGTCCCGAAGACTATGGCGTGCGCATTACCGGACCGGGCGCGGCGTATGAATACGTGTACGACGCGAGGAAAGTGGACCTGAACAAGATTGCGTATGATTTCGAATATGAGATCGACTGGAACGTGGACCCGGCCCTTTATGACCAGTTGTGCAGCCTGGTGCAGGAATGGCGGGCCCGGTATTTCTCGCAGGACCGCCCGTTCCTGTTTTATGCCAAGGCCATGAGTTACGTGACCGTCTACGACGGCCGAACCGATCAGCCTACGAGCGAACGCTTCGATTGGCCACTCTCATCTGTCATCGAATTTTGCAATGAAACCCCGAAAACGCTGGAGCAGATCAGGCGGGCTTCAGCGGACGATCCGGCAGCGGCACTCCCGGCGACTTCCATCGAAGACGCGGTTGCCGGGCTCGTAACCAAACGCATTCTGATGGAAGACAAGGGCCGTTACTTTACTCTGGCCCTGCCGGTCAATCCGCACCTGTAGGAGCGAATACGCCGGAAGCTGAAAAACAGACTTCAGGAACCTCTAATCGGGGATCAGAGGTTCCTACGCGGTTCCGCCGGCTTCCGTCGGTCCTTGCGCCAACATTTCCGAAAACCGTTTCCCCACGATGTCGGTGACTTTTCCCATAATGTCCGTCACCTCTTTCCATTCCTCCGGAGTCAATTCTTCTTTCAGTCTCGGATTGAGCCCCCATTTGGCGCTGACCTGTTGGCCTTCACGCTCGACGTGGACCGTCAGAATTTCGGTGTCGAGAGGACCTTTTGATTGAGAGGACGATTTCCGCGATGAGGTTTCGCCTGCCACAATGTGCGCCTTTCTGAACGTTCGTCGCTATTGTCGGATTACGCCTGTCCTGAGCGTAGCGTAGCGAAGTCGAAGGGCTACGCTAATCCGACCTACTGTGACGGGTTGTGAGGCCGAGTGTCAAATGATCCCCACAAGCCCTTGTCTCAAGGTCTTCTCTCCGGTTAGAGTCAGGGGGTTGAGCGATGCTCCCTATGAAGCGTCGCCGCTTCACGTCTTTATCCAAAGGCCGTTGCGATGAGTGTTGACTGGAAAGAAGTTCTCAAATCCCTCAAAGAAGAGGCCATTCCCAAACGCTGGGACGTGCAGGAATTCGTCCAAAATTTCTTTAATGGCCTGTTTCTCGTAGTCCCGGTGGCCGTTACCATCTACGTCGTCTTCGTGGTGTTCAATTTCGTCGACGGCTGGCTGAATATCCCCATTCCGGGTATCGGGTTTCTCATCACCATCGGCATGCTCGTCCTGATCGGCCGCCTGGCCTCGAACGTGTTCTTTCGCGGGGCCATGGGTTCTCTGGAAAAAATCCTGACCCGCACGCCCTTTGTCAAATTGGTCTATACGTCGCTCAAGGATCTCATCGAAGCCTTCATGGGTGAAAAAAAGCGTTTCGATCAACCTGTCCTCGTCACGCTGACCCCGGGTGGTCACGCAGAAGCGATCGGATTCGTCACGCGCCGGAACCTGGACCTGTTGGGGCTGGAAGACCGGGTCGCCGTGTACTTTCCGCAATCCTACAACTTTGCCGGCAACCTGCTGGTCGTACCGCGCAATCAGATCCGCCCGCTCCACGCCGACAGCGCAGACATCATGGCCTTCATTGTCTCGGGCGGGGTCTCGGGCGGTACGGTCAATGGGAAAACCGGCAAAACACCCCCGAGCGGCACCCCGGCGTTACCATCTCCGGTCGAGTCTAAAAAACCTCCCGATTCGTTTCAATAACCGATGCCGTGGCGCATTTCTTTGTAGCGGGAGTTGCAAAAACCTGACTGCGTGTTCTAATTTTGACGCGGTGTTTTCATATAGTAGAATATCCTTATTATTGACGGAGAGACATGATTCTCAGCTTCATTGATCGTTTTCGTTATGATGATCCCATACCCATGTCAGCAAGTATTTCGCAGGACTTGCAGTCCCCTTTCCCTGATCCTCTGCCTGTTCATCCTTCCGGCATGTAACGAACAGCAAGCCGCACCGCCTCCCTCTGGTCCTCCGCCGTCGCCGGTCCGCGTCGCCCAGGTTCTGCAACAGGAAGTGAAGCGAACCGTCACCTTGGTCGGAACCGTCGAGCCATGGAAACGAAGCGTCGTGGCCAGCGAAGTCGAAGGGTTGGTCCGGTCCTTTACGGCTGAAGAAGGCATGAAGGTCAAACGCGGGGACCTGCTGGCCCGGTTGCGCACCAGGACCTTGCAGATCCGGCTCGATTCAGCCATCGCCATCTATCGAGAGTCCGGCGCCCGCTATGAACGGGCCAAACGGGACCTGAAGCGGGTCCGTGTCCTCTTTAAACGAGAACTCGTGACCCAGAAAGACTTCGACGACGCCGTGGCCGAGGAAGCGGCGCTGAAAGAGCGCCTGTCACAATTGAATGCCGAAATCCGGCAGGTCAGAGACTCCCTGAACAAGTCGACGGTCGTCGCGCCGTTCGACGGGTGGATTACGCAGGAATTTACGGAGATTGGGCAGTGGTTGGAAGAAGGCGGGCCGGTCGTCGAGGTGGTTGACCTGTCGCGCGTGCAAGTTGAAATTCCCCTTCCGGAACGCTACGTGAGCCATATTCAAATCCATGATCCCGTCACCGCCACCTTCGACGGCCTGCCGGCGTTCGAGGCTCAGGGGCAAGTATTCTCCCTTGTGGCCCAGGCAGATCGAACCGCGAGAACGTTTCCGGTCAAGGTGGAAATTCCGAATCCCGCCCTGGCGATCAAAAGCGGCATGGTGTCCCGCGTCACGCTCCGGATCGACCGGCCCCATCAAGGGCTCGTGGTCCCGAAGGACGCCCTGGTCCTTCGGGGAGGCAAAGCGTTTGTGTTTCGCGTGAACGAAGGGACGGTCGATCAAATCCCGGTGACCGCCATCCTGCACGTCGAAGATCTCGTGGAAATCGAAGGGCCGGTCCAAGCGGGGATGGACGTCGTGGTGGAAGGGAACGAACGCCTGTTCCCCGGTCAACCCGTGCGTATCCTGGAGTCCCCAGACAGCATCCCATGAACGTCATCCGATTCTCCATCCGGTATCCGGTCACTACGAGCGTAGCCGTGATTCTCGTGGTTCTCTTCGGGCTCGTGTCGCTCATGCAGCTTCCCATCCAGCTCACGCCCGACGTCTCCAAACCGGAAATCACGGTCTCGACTCCATGGCAGGGAGCCAGCCCCAAGGAAGTGGAACGCGAAATCGTGGACAAACAGGAAGAGCAACTGAAAGGGGTCGAGGGGCTGGAGAAAATGTTCGGCGAAAGCGCCTACGACTCCGGGGAAATCATCCTCCGGTTTCCCGCCGGAACCAATACCGACACGGCGTTGCTTCGCGTCTCCAACCGGCTCAACCAGGTCAAGGAATATCCCGATGAAGTCGATGAACCCGTCATCAGCAGCGCCGACACGCGCGGCATGGCCATGGGGTGGTTCATTTTTGAACCGTTGGCGGGCAACCCCGTTGCCATCGACACCCTGCGGGATTTTGCGGAAGACGTGATCAAGGCCCGGTTCGAGCGCATTCCGGGCGTGGCCGCGTCGAACGTCTATGGCGGCCGCAAACGGGAACTGCGCGTACTCGTGGATCCCTTGAAACTGGCCACCCGCTCCCTGACGGTCCTGGATCTGGCGCGCGCACTGGACCAGGAAAACCGTGACTACAGCGCGGGAGACTTCGATGAGGGCAAACGATCGTACGTCGTCAGAACCACCGGCGAATACCAAAGCCCCGAAGACGTGGCGAACGTCATTATTGCCAGACGGGACGGCGCGCCGGTGTACGTGCAGGACGTGGCGACCGTCAGCGTCGCGTATCAGGAACCTTCACACGTCGTCCGGGAAATGGGACGAAACTCCATTGCCGTCAATGCCATCCGCGAGACGGGAGCCAATACCCTGAACACGATGGAACAGCTTCGAACAGCCGTTCGGGAATTGAACGACGAGATCCTCCAACGGCAAGGCTTCAAACTGTTTCAGGTCTATGACGAAACGGATTACATTTACAGTTCCATCGACCTGGTGCAAATAAACCTGGTCATCGGCGGCATCCTCGCCGTGACGGTCCTCTTCCTGTTCCTGCGCACGGCGAGCACGACCTTTGTCGTCGGGTTGGCCATTCCCATCAGCATCATGGGCACCTTCATCGCCCTGTGGGTACTGGGCCGAAACGTGAACGTGATCAGCCTCGCTGGGATGACGCTGGCCGGGGGCATGTTGGTTGACAATTCCATCGTCGTCCTGGAAAACATCTACCGTCACCGGGAGTCGGGCAAACCGTTGTGGCAGGCCGCCTATGACGGCACCGTTGAAGTCTGGGGCGCGGTGTTGGCCAGTACGCTCACGACCATCGCCGTCTTCGTGCCCATCGTGTTCATCGAGGAACAGGCAGGACAACTCTTTCGGGACATTGCCATTGCCATCAGTGCCGGCGTCGGGCTGAGCCTTCTGGTCTCCATTACCGTGATTCCATGTCTGTCCGCCCGCCTGCTGACGACGAACCGTGAAACGGGACGGCGGCGTTTCGTCTCCCATGCAAAACGTCCGGAAGATGCGGCCGGTCAAGAGGATCGGCCGGCTGGCCGGAAGAGAAACGTTTCCGACCGGATCGGCAAGTTCGTGTACCGGATGTGCGGCAGCACCCGCTGGCGCATGGGGATCGTCTTCGGACTCACGGCGTTCGCCCTCGGCATCATCACGCTGTTCCTGCCGAAAGCCGAATACCTGCCGAGTGGGAATCGAAATCTGATCTTCGGCATTGTCCTGCCCCCGCCCGGCTATAACACGGAGAAGTTCATTCACGTGGGCGAATCCATCGAGCACGTCCTCACTCCGCATTGGGAGGCCGAACCCGGGTCACCGGAGGAAGCCGCACTGGATGGCCCCAGTATTCGCAATTTCTTCTACGTGGCGCGCGGACGTTCCGTGTTCATGGGCGGACGCACCAATGACGATGCCGACATCCGGGACTTGATCCCGGTGTTTCGCCGGGCACTCGCCGATATCCCCGGGATCATCGGAATCGTGACTCAAAGCAGTTTATTTCAACGCGGGTTGGGCGGAGGGCGAAACATTGACATTGAAATTACCGGACCGGGTCTCGACAAACTCCTCGCCTTGGGCGGGCAGGTCTTCGGACAGGTTCGAGCCATTCTCCCGGGCGCGCAGGTTCGACCGAAACCCAGTCTTGACCTGGGAAGTCCCGAAGTGCGAGTCCACCTGAAACGGGACAGAGCGGCCGACGTGCAGATGACGAATCAAGAGCTTGGTTTTACCATTGACGCCCTGGTGGACGGAGCCAAGGCGAGTGACTATCAATTTGAAGGGGACGAGATCGATCTCACAATCCGGGGCATCGATCAGTATGCCGATCGCACGCAGGACCTAGGGAACCTGCCCATATTTACCCCGGGCGGCCGCCTCACCACGGTGGGTGACATTGCCGATATCGCGCTCATGGCAGGTCCCGAACAGATCAACCACATCGAACGGGAACGGGCCATCACCATCCAGGTCATTCCGCCAAGCGACGTACCCTTGGAGACGGCCATGGACCTGATCCAACGGCAAATCGTCAACCCGATCGCGCAGGCGGGCACCCTCGGGCGGCTCTATCACATTCACTTGGCGGGCACGGCTGACGACCTCACAAAAACCTATGACGCCCTGAAATACAACCTGCTCATGGCCTTGCTCATTACCTATCTGCTCATGGCTGCCCTGTTTGAAAGTTTCCTGTATCCGTTTGTGATTATCTTCAGCGTGCCGTTGGCCGCAGCCGGCGGCATTCTCGGACTCTCGATCGTCAACCGTTTTATCGCCCAGCAACCCATGGACGTGTTGACCATGTTGGGCTTTATCATCCTGATCGGCGTGGTGGTCAACAATGCCATTCTGGTCGTGCACCAGGCCCTGAATTTCATGGACCCGCAACGGCTCAACCTGTGGACGTCCGATGAAGACCGGGCGACGAGCGGCATGCCGGCCCGTCAAGCCATTGCCGAATCCGTGCGATCCCGGGTCAGGCCCATCATGATGAGCATGCTGACCACGACCTTCGGCCTCCTGCCGCTGGTCCTGGCCTCGGGTGCCGGATCGGAATTGTACCGGGGTATCGGCAGCGTCGTGCTCGGCGGGCTGATGCTCTCGACCATGTTTACGCTCCTCCTGGTCCCGGCGATCTTCAGCCTCATGATGGGCTGGAAACTCAAAACACGGAGCGGGTCGTTATGATGGGCATCTTTTTCGCCGTCATCATTTGGGTGACAGGACCCGCGAGCTTCTCCTGGGCCCAGGATGAGCCCGCGTTCCGTCAACGCTCGCCCGAACTCCGGTTGAGCATGCGCGACGCCATGCAGGCAGCGATCGAGAAGAACCCCACGGTGCAGATCTTCAAAGAGCGCGTGACCCAGGCAGAAGAACGGGCCTTTACCCGGCTTGGCGCTATGCTGCCGAACCTGTCCGCCCGGGTCAGCGGCGCAAGACGGCGCTTCTTTCTCGGCGCATTTGGCGGACTTGCTGCCGGTGTGTCTCCCCCCATAGATTTTTACGAAAGCCGTGTTGCAGTGACCCAGAATCTGTTCAGCCTGAGTCTGATCCAGAGATGGCGTGCGGCCCGAACGAACATCGAAGTGGCCGGCCTGGACTCGGAAACCCGGAAAATGGACACGATGGCGTTAGTGGCCCTGGCCTATCTGGAAGCCTTACGGGTGAAAAAATCCGTCAAAGCCCGCTTGGCCGGCGTCAAGCTCAATCACGAACTGTTGCGCCTGGCCATGGAACGCAAGTCGGTCGGCATGGCCACTCAATTGGACGTCACCCGGGCGAAGGTGCAGCTCGAAAATGAAAAACAACGCCTGCTTGTCGCGAAGAACGACTTCGGCAGCGCCAAACTCAACCTGAGCCGCGGCATCGGGTTCTCCTTCGACGTCAAGCTGATTCTCACGGACAAACTGAAACTCGTTCCGGTCACCCATCAGTCCGTGGACGAAGCCTTGCAGGTCGCCAGGGAACACCGGGTCGAACTCAAAGCTCAGAAGAAACGGAAACGGTTGGCTGAACTGACGTTGAGTTCGGTGGTGATGGAAAGAGTGCCCTCGCTCTCGGGTACCGGAGACGTGGGCGTCATCGGGAATCAACCCGGCAATGCGTTAACCACCAACAACGTCCAGGTCCTGCTCTCCGTTCCCCTGTTCGACGGAGGCCAGCGTGAAGGCCGCATTTCCGAGCAGCGCAGTGTGGTTCGCCTGGAAGCCCTCAGAACAAAAGACGTCGAAAAACAAATCGGGTTGGAAGTCCGGGACGCCATGTTGACCCTGAAATCGACCCAACAACAGGTTGCCGTGGCCAAGGAAGGGCTTCGTTTGTCGTTTCAGGAACTCTACCTCGCCAAGCAGCGTTTCTCGGTCGGCCTGGCGACCAATATCGAAGTCACGGACGCCCAAACCCGGGTGGCCCAAGCCAGGGACAACCTCATTGAAGCGCTGTTCAATTTCAACGCGTCACGCGTCGATCTTGCCAGGGCCCAAGGGCGACTCGAAGACCTCTAGCCCCCCGCCGTCACCCATGATAGATAAAGCGTCCCCCTCTCCCTTGGCGGGAGAGGGCCGGGGTGAGGGGGAAACTCTCAGCGCCTGTCCTGAGCGTAACGATAGTGAAGGCGAAGGAAGCGTAACGGAGTGAAGGCGAAGGGAATGAGCGAACACAGACAACCCATGGTCACGTCCGACCCGCACAGACAGAACGATATCCGGGTCCAGGCCCAAAAGCGCCGGACCTTCGCCATCATCAGTCATCCCGACGCGGGAAAAACCACCGTCACGGAAAAACTGTTGCTCTATTCGGGGATGGTCCGGACGGCAGGCATGGTGGGTAGCCGGAAAAGCGCCAAAATGGCGACCTCCGACTGGATGGACATGGAACAGGAACGCGGGATCTCGATCACCGCGTCGGCCATGCAGTTCCAATACAAGCAAACCGTCATCAACGTCCTCGACACGCCGGGCCACCAGGATTTCTGTGAAGATACCTACCGGACGCTGACCGCGGCGGACAGTGCCGTGATGGTCATCGACGCGGCAAAAGGCGTTGAGGCTCAAACCCGGAAATTGTTTGAGGTGTGCCGGTTGCGCAATATCCCAGTGCTGACGTTGATCAACAAAATGGACCTGCCGGGGCGCCCGCCACTGGATCTCATGGCCGATGTCGAAGACGTCCTCCGCATTCACGCCAACCCGGTCAATTGGCCCGTGGGGTCAGGACAACAATTCACGGGCGTCGTGGACCGCGCCTCCCGCCGGGTCTCGCTGTTCAAAAAAATGGCGGCGCAGGGCGCAGCCAAAGCCGACCGCACGGAAATTTCTTTGGACGGTCCCGAAGTCACGACCCTGATTGAGGAAGACGTCCTGCAGGAAGTCAACCACGATTTGGAACTGTTGGACGTGGCCGGGAATCCGTATTCGCAAGAAGCTTTTCTTCGCGGTGAAGTCACCCCCGTATTTTTTGCCTCCGCGCTCACGAATTTCGGCATTGAAAATTTCTTTGACGCCTTCGTGGAGATGGCACCCGCGGCTATGCCGCGCATGGCCGACCGGCCTAACGGCACGCAAATCACCGTGGACCCCGTGGAGCACCCGTTCAGCGCCTACATCTTCAAAATCCAGGCAAACATGAATCCCCGGCATCGCGACAGCACCGCCTTCCTCCGCGTCTGCTCCGGCCGGTTCGAGCGTGACATGGTGGTCAAACATCATCGCCTGGGGCATGACGTGCGCCTGTCACGGCCGCACAGTCTCGTGGCCAAGGGCCGCCACACCGTGGACGAGGCGTATCCCGGAGACATCATCGGCGTGATCAACCCGGGACAATTTGCCATCGGCGATACCATTTCATTGAGTGACGGATTCAATTATCAATCCCTCCCCCAGTTTCAACCGGAAGTGTTCGCCCGGATTCAACCCACCGACGTGGGCAAACGCAAAGCCTTTGACAAAGGCATGGAGCAAATGGCCGCCGAAGGCACGGTCCGGATTCTGCGGAGCCTCGATGAGTTGGATTTCCTCGTGGCCGCGGTGGGGCGCCTCCAGTTCGACGTGCTGGAATTTCGCCTCCGCAATGAGTACCGGGTGGAGACCCGGCTCGAACCGTTGAGCTATGCGTGCAGTGCCTGGGTAGTCGGAGACCTCGACACCTTTCGCGCCCCGAGCGACGCGATGATCGTCAAAGACCACCGGGACCGTCCCATCGTGCTCTTCTGCTCTCCCTGGTCCAAAACCTTCACGAAAGAACGCAACCCCGACCACGACCTGCTGGAGATGGGGTAATTTTTCTCTGCCGGTTCCGTCCCCTCCGCCGTCATGCCGGACCTGATCCGGCATCCAGAAGAAACCCGGCTTCTTCCCCAACATCTTTAATCGGGGATCCAGTCTATATGGTCGGGAATGTAAATGTTCACTAATTCGTTGACACGTTCAGTTGATGGGTTGAGGAAACACCATTCGTAAGAACACACGCCAGTTGTCATTCTGAACGAAGTGAAGAATCTGCTTTTATGGGTGCTTGTTGTCGCAATGACGAGATTCTTCGCCTTCGGCTCAGAATGACAATTCTGGCGGGGCCAGCCCTTCACTTTGTCAACGAATTACTGAACACCTACAGGAATGACGGATTGGGCGTATCATTTCTCTCGTGTTATCATCATCGAAGACACTGCTGCTGACTCATGACAAAGGAGATGGATCATGGCCGTTCAAGTCTATGGATGCAACCACGTCGTCATCGAAGTGGACGACGCGCAGAAAGCCGTGGAATTTTATTCAGACGTGTTCAACCTGGAAATGCTGCGGGGAGGCGAGGGTGCCGCCTGGTGTAAACTGGGGGAGCATCAGTTCCTGGCCATCTTCGAAGTCGACACCTTGCAACCCGACCGGACGAAACACTTCGGCCTCATGGTCCGGGACGAAGCGCAGGTCAATGAAGTGCGGGACAAACTCGTCAACAAATACGGCCTGACGTTGCAGCCGCCGTTCCGGTGCGACTTCCGCGACCCCTGGGGCAACCGCATCCAGGTCGTGGACATCCACGATGAGTCTCTCGTCTGGCTACTCCCCTACCGCGAAGTACAGGACACGGGAATTAAGATGTAGGTCGGATTAGCGAAGCGTAATCCGACGGCTCGGCCAATTGTCGGGTTACGCCCTTCGACTACGCTCAGGACTAACCCGACCTACTGAACTTGTCGCTCCTTCTTCAACAACGACCGTATATTTCATGAGACTTGTAATTCGCCAACTCTTCGGACGCAGGGAATGGGACCACTCGTCAGTTCGTGGTAAATATCCGTCAGGTTCTTTTCTAATGCTCCTCTCGTTTCGCCTTGCGTCCAGTAGTCGGGATACTCTGCAAAGAATCCGAGCCACATGTCCCCATCTTGCCAATAGACGTACTTTTGCGTCTGCATTGTTTTAGCCCTTTTCGTTACAGACAATCATTATAATCAGCGGTAGCCCGTGCGAACACTCTAACCATCAATCGTGGCTCGTTCAGTGACCTGTCCTGTCTTAAATTGCTCGATGGATTGAGCCAGATGGGCAGCATTGGCCGGTGATTTCAGCAAATGGACGGTTTCCATCAAACTGTTGTAATAATCCATGGACATCACCACGGCATCTTTTGCATCCCGACGCGTGATGACCGCACAGTCGGCATCATTCGCAACTCCATCAAGTACTGATTTCAACCGATTCCTGGCTTCAGTAAATGAGACAATACGCATGGTAACCTCTTTTCAGTTGTACATTTTGTTGAACAAGTATATCGAAAAACTTTAGAATGTATAATTTATGGATTAAGCAGACGACGCTTACTCGCCAAACAATCCCTTCAACAATTCCTTGCCCATCCTGCCGATGGATTTGCCGAGTTGCTTGATGCCCTGGGGCAGGAGTAGCCCCGGTTTCATGACGGCCTTGTCAATGGCGTCGTAGATCTGCTCGAAGATGAGGGCTGAGGCTTGTGAGAACGTGGTGCCGCCTGACGGGTTCCCGATGTCACGCAATTCGAGATCGGGTAACGGCAATTGCGTGACTTCGCTCTGTCCGCCGACGAAGCTCACGTTGATGATCGCGTCTTTGACCGTCACTTTCTTGACGTGAACGGACTTATCGAATTCCTGTCTTTCCTCAGGTTCTGCGTCCTTTTCTTGATCGTCATCGGAACCGGACCCCGTATTTCGCTTGACGTTCTCATGGATCGTGGCGAGGTTGCTGCCCCGTAACGACCATTCAAACGTCACGGCCGGTTTGACGATCAGCACCTCCTCGACGATCACGGTATCCGTCAACAGCGAGTTCCAATCGACCTTGATCCGAATTTCCGGAAGGGATACGGCAGAGGAGGTCTCATACCCTTCAGGGTTGTTGACCGTGAGTCCGGTCAATCCGGCGTGCATGCTTGTGCCGGACAGGAGAGTCACGTTCACGTCTTCCAGCGTGACAGGTACGCCCAGTATTCGTGGCCCCACGGTCTCGATGCCGCCTTTGACCAGGGCATTCAACGACAGGCTGACAAAAACCAGTGCCAGCAGTCCGATGACTCCAACGAGAACGAGAAACCTCACAAACACTTTCATGGGAATGCTGTTTTTACAGGCCACGATTCAATCAGAAAAACTGCGATCAAACTGAAGTCTCTAAAACATATCGGGGATCCGGAGGCTTTTCGTTTTCCCTTTGTGAAGAGGAAAACCCTGGATTCCCGATTACAAATGTCGGGAATGACGGAAAAAGGCGGGGAAATTGTCAACTACAATTCACGGCGGCCTTCGATGGATTTGGTCAGGGTCACGTCGTCGGCGTATTCGATGTCCATGCCCACGGGAATCCCGTACGCGATGCGTGAAACCGTGACCCCGTAGGGCTTCAGGAGTTTCGTGAGGTAAATGGCCGTGGCTTCGCCTTCAATGGTGGGGTTTGTCGCCACAATAACCTCCTGTACTCCGCCGTCCCGAACGCGCGCTTCCAATTCCTGGGCCCGAATGTCGGACGGCCCGACCCCATCCAGCGGTGAGAGCGAGCCCATCAGGACGTGATACAAGCCCTTGTATCCGCGACTTTGATCGATCGCATGTAACGTGCTCGGTTCCTCCACGACCAGAATCCTGGTGCGGTCCCGTTGCGGGTCCTGACAGATGTCGCACAACGGGCTTTCCGCAATATTGCGACATTGCTCACAAAACACCACAAATTCCTTCACGTCGCGAATGGCATCGGCCAGACGCAGAGCCTCTTCCTTGCTGACCTTCATCATATGAAACGCGAGTCGTTGCGAGGTCTTTTGCCCGATGCCGGGCAATCGAACAAACTCTTTGGCCAGCTTGGCCAATAGCCCCTGACGCTGTTGTACGCTCATGACGGTGTTGTGGATTTTTGATTGTGGATTCGTCACATTCCGGGGATGCCGAGACCTCCGGTCAACCCCTTTACCTCATCAGCCATTAACTCCTTGGCCTTGCGCAATGCTTCATTGGTGGCAGCCACAAGGAGATCCTGCAACATGTCGGGGTCATCAGACTTCAAGACTTCGGGATCGATCGCCACGCTGGTGATTTGCATCCCGCCGTTGGCCGTGACCGTCACCATCCCGCCACCGGCAGACGCCTGGACGGTCTTCGCGGCGGCTTCCTCCTGAATTTTTCCCAGTTTCTCCTGCATGGCCTGGGCCTGTTTCAACAGGTTTCCCATATTGCCAAAAGGATTCTTGGACATGCTTACGCCTCCTTCTTTCCACTCGGGCGACTGGCCTTCACCACTTCGCCGCCAAACAGTTCCATCGCGTGTTTCACCATGGGATTCGCTCGTACCTGCGACAACAAGGCCTCGTCATCCTCTTCCCGCCGTTTATTTCGCACCTGCCTGATCGTGAGCCCGTCGTCCGGCTCTCCGGTCAATTCGACCACCCGAAGGCGAATGCTCACCCCTGCAACGGTTTGGCAGACCTTTGCAATCAATGCGCGGGTCTCTTCTTTCTGGATTCTCGAACAGGCCACCGCTGCGGTTTTGGGAAACCCCACGATGACCTGATTGCCTTCGATTTTCACCAACGTTCCCATTTCCAAATGGGTTCCAATGTTGGGGGCATCCTGAATCACGGAATCGACGACCCGCTGCCAATCTTCTTCCCGGATAGCCGGGGAACTCCCTGGAGACGCCGGTCTCGGTTGAGGCGTAGATTTCACCTCGACCGCAGGCCGTGCGGCGCGCGGCGCGCGCGCGGCGTGGGAAGCAGGGGGCCTTTGCGCCGGAGGAGAGGGGCGTTCGGCCTGACCGGGTGCCGGCCGGGGTTTTTCTGCTGGCGCGCTTGCAGTTTGAGGTTGTGCTCCTCGTCCCGTTTCGGCTTGCCGTAACACCTGTGCGCCGGTCTGCAGCAACCGCGCCGCGCGAACGGCGGCGACTTCAAAGACAAACCGGGGATGCGCCGTTGACCGGAGGCGATCTTCGGCTTGGGCAAAAAGGTGAAAGATTTCCTGTACCTGCTCCACCGAGAACGACTTGGCTTCAGTCAACAAGTGCTTCACGTCTTCGTCCGGCAAATCCATCAAGCCCTGCGCTTGCTCGAATCCCGGCACCACGGCTGCGATCATCAGGTGACGCATACGCTCCACCACCGCGCCGCAATAGGCCCGCAGGTCGTACCCGTGATCGACCACCTCGCCGACCAGGGCCACGGCCCCGGCCGGATCTTGAACCACGACTGTCTGCACGAGGCGGCCCACCAGTTCATCCGGAACGGCCCCGAGCATCTCATCCACGTCGTGCTCGGCAATCGACTGGCTGCCGAACGCCACGGCCTGATCCAACAGACTGAGCGCGTCGCGCATACTGCCTTCACTCGCCCTGGCCATCGCCCCCAGACTTCGTTCATTGATCGTGACGCCGACGTGTGTCACGACTTCCTGGAGACGCGCAATGATCTCCCGCCGGGGAATCCGGCGAAAGTTGAAATGTTGGCAGCGAGACGTGATCGTGGGCGGGATTTTGTGGACTTCAGTCGTCGCAAAGATAAACACCGCGTGCGACGGGGGCTCTTCCAGTGTCTTCAACAGCGCGTTGAACGCCGAATTGGAGAGCATGTGGACTTCGTCGATGATGTAAATCCGATAGGTGCCCCGGAACGGCGAAAATTTGACGTTTTCGCGAAGCTCCCGGACGTCGTCCACGCCGGTATTCGAGGCGCCGTCGATCTCGATGACGTCAACCGAATTCCCGCGCGTAATTTCCAAACAACCCTCGCACTGCCCGCAGGGTTCCGGAGTGGGCCCTTTTTCGCAGTTCAGCGCCTTGGCCAGAATTCGGGCGGCCGTGGTTTTGCCCACGCCGCGCATGCCGGAAAAGAGATACGCATGGGCAACCTGTTGCCGGAGAATGGCGTTCCGCAACGTCTGCACGACGTGCGGCTGTCCGATCAACTCTTCAAACGTGCCCGGACGAAACTTTCTGGCGGAAACCTGATATTCCATCACTCGTTCCTTCGACTCCACCTAGAGTTGCCAGGGCGGACACCCGTTCGCTTCGCTCAGGGCAGGCTCCGGTCCGCCCCTATTCATGAAGATCGTCAAAACCGGGGCCGGGTGATCCTGTAGCACACAGACTCGCTTGCTTACCGTTGCTTCCTTCCGGACCTGGCGGGGTTCACAAGATTCTGCTGCACAGGGCCCAGCCCCTTTTCGTTGTCAGTGCGGTCAAACGAATACTGAATCTTTGCTACTCCAGACCCACAGCCGTCCACCATAGTAGCAGCATTCCTATCGAAAGGGCTACATGAAAACCGTCTTTCGATCGCAAACTGTTGTCCTGCCCGCCATCGAAACCATGACAGCAGAATAGAGATTCCTGGACGGCTTCATAACCGTATTGTGGACGTTCGAGAAAACAATTGGACCATTCATGAAAATCTCATTGCCGTTTTCGTGTATTCGGCTAGGTTGCATCTGCCAATAAGCAGGATCGTCGAGTTGGGAAAATGTTTGAATAGAAAGGGGCAAATATGAAAGTCGAAGAGCAAGCTCAAGTCCCGGTCACGGTGTTGACGGGATTTCTTGGTGCGGGCAAAACCACCTTGTTGAATCGTATCCTGACCACCGAGCACGGGAAACGGGTGGCGGTGATTGTGAATGAATTCGGTGAAGTCGGCATTGACAATCAACTGGTGGTAGGGGCGGACGAAGAAATCTTTGAAATGAACAATGGGTGCATCTGTTGCACCGTTCGCGGAGACTTGATCCGGATCATTTCCAATTTGCTCAAGCGGAAAGAGCAGTTCGACTATATGGTTATCGAGACCACGGGGCTGGCCGATCCGGCACCCGTCGCACAGACCTTTTTCGTCGATGACGACATGAAGCGCCGGTTGATGCTGGATGCCATTGTGACGGTAGTGGATGCCAAGCATATCTGGGAACACCTGGATACCAGTCCGGAGGCCAAGGAGCAAATTGCCTTTGCGGATGTCATTCTTCTGAACAAGATCGATCTGGTGGACGAAGGGGAAGTGGAGCGGCTGGAGAGCCGTGTTCGGGCCATCAATGTCATGGCCAAAATCTACCGGACCCGTGATGCCCGGTTGGAAATCGAACGGTTGTTAAATGTAGGGGCGTTTGACCTGAGCCGGAAACTGGAAATCGATCCGAATTTTTTAGGCGAGGAAGCGCATGAGCATGATCCGTCGGTCTACTCCGTGTCGCTTGCGGAGGCCGGACAGGTGGACGAGGCCAAAGTCAATGATTGGCTGCGGGAGGTCCTGTCGGGGATGGGCACCGATATTTTTCGCATGAAAGGGATTTTGAACGTGAAAGGGCAAGATGAGCGCTTCGTGTTTCAGGGAGTGCACATGCTGTTCGACGGTCGCCCTGATAGGCCATGGCGGGACACGGAGCCGAGGGGGAACCAATTGGTGTTCATCGGCCGCAACCTCGATCGCGACCGGCTGGCCGAAGGATTTCGATTGTGCCTCGTTTAGTGCGGCCTCGGGCAGGAGTTCGATTACGGCCGATCGGGACGTTTGTATTGGATGAATACATCCATGCCGTCATGTTTTCGCCGGACGGCAGCCAATTGGCGGCTGCGGATGCGAGCGGTCAGGTTGCGGTGTGGGACGTGGAATCCCAGCGATGTGTCTTCCGTAACCCGAGCCATCAAGGCGCGGTACTGGCGGAGGAATGGCATCCCGGAGGGGAAATTCTCGCAACCGCCGGTGAAGACGGAGTGGGGCGCGTGTGGGACGTCAATTCCGGAGAAGAGCGCGCCGTGATTCCGGTTGGAGATGGAAAGGGCTGGGTGGACCATCTGACATGGGAGCCCGGCGGCGAACGGTTGGCGATGACCGCGGGAAAAACCCTGCAAGTCCTGAAGTGGTCGGAGTCGGGCGGGTGCTCTGTGGAATGGGAGACCTCTGATCATAAGAGTTCTGTGTCCGATCTTTGCTGGCGAAAGGGGTATCCGGGACAAATTTTTTCCTCCTGTTTCGGAGGAGTCACATTATGGCAGGTCGGGATGGATTCCCCCGTGAATACGTTTCCCTATGAGGGGGCACTCCTGTCGTTATCAATCAGTTCGGACGAGCAGTATCTGGCCGCGGGGAATCTGGACGGATCGGTCCATTTATGGAGTCTCTTGACCGAACAGAGCTGGCATATGGCCGGTTATCCCTGCAAGGTCGGGCACGTGGTCTTCGATCCCTATGGAGAATCTTTATGGACAGCAGCCGGTCCTGATTTGGTGACGTGGTCGGCCCAAAAATTCGAAGGATCCAGTGGTCGGCTTTTGAGCAGCCACTTGGGGTGGATTCAAGCCATTGCCTGTCACCCTCGCCAGCAGGTGGTGGCGACAGTGGGAGAAGACGGGTTGCTTTGTTTGTGGAAGCCCGGGAAGGCGAAACCGATGGTGAGTCAGGAACTGCGTGTGTCGGGAGGATTGTCTTGTGTGGCTTGGAGTCCGACTGATGCCTGTCTGGCGGTGGGCGCCGATGACGGAACGGTGGCGCTC
Organism: Nitrospira sp. SB0677_bin_15; assembly: GCA_009842645.1. Taxonomy (GTDB): domain Bacteria; phylum Nitrospirota; class Nitrospiria; order Nitrospirales; family UBA8639; genus Bin75. Next base: position 48,214 of record VYFB01000085.1, read on the forward strand.
TTTGCCGTGGAAGGCGTGGGGGAGCCATGATGAATTTATTTGGAGGGCGCCCCCGCGTCGATCCGAACCAGGCGGATCGCATCAAATCCTGGGCTCGCTCAGCTTGGTCTTTGCCGGAAGAGACCACGGTTATGGTGACCGAATTGGAGTGCCGGGAGCCCGGTTGTCCGCCCATTGAAACGGTCATTGCGCTTTTGGAAGGGCCGGGAAAGACGACCCAGTTCAAGATTCATAAAACGGCGGATAACGTGACGCAACTGGACGTGGAAGCCCTGACGCAGGATGGGGAACATCAGCATGATATCGAACCATGAGGTGATGGAATGAATCAGGCAGACAGTGTAACCGGGGAAACATCGGACCTGAAAAGAGCCGGCCTCAGCGTGGCGGTGGCGGTCTTGACGGTTTCAGATTCCAGAACGATCGAAACGGATACGAGTGGGACCACCATCGTTGATCGATTGACGCAGGCCGGGCATCGCGTGGCCGACCGCAAGCTGTGTCCGGATGAATATGAGACCATTCGGGAAACGATTGCCGCCTGGGTGGCTGACCCGGCGGTGGACTTCGTGATCGTGACGGGCGGAACCGGCGTGACCCAACGGGACGTGACGCCGGAGGCCGTCCGTTCGCTGTTTTCCAAGCCGATTCCGGGCTTCGGTGAATTATTTCGCTGGCTGAGTTACCGTGAAATCCAGACTTCTACCATTCAATCCCGGGCGGATGCCGGAGTATGCGGCGACACCATTGTGTTTCTGCTGCCGGGGTCGACCGGAGCCTGCCGCTTGGGCATGGAACAGATTATCCTTCCCCAGATCGACATAGATCATCGCCCTTGCAACCTCACCGAATTATTGCCACGTGTCAAACATGAACAGCCACCGGTTCATGGACGTGGCTAACACCGAGGGGAGTTCAATGTATCACGGTCAGGTCCGTGGCCCTGACCGGATCGGGCCAAGCGCGTGAGTCTGCCTCAAGAATCCACATGGATGTTTGTCATCCTGATGGGGTTATTGGGTAGCCTGGGCGCCTTATTACCTGCCGGTCTGGTTCTATTTATTCCGGACAGGTGGCGGCAGTGGATGATGCCGAACCTGCTGGGGTTTGCAACCGGCACGATGCTGGCGACGGCGACCATCGGGCTGCTTCCCGAGGCACTCGAAGACATTTCGATTAATGAGGCGGGCATCGCGTTATTGGCCGGGCTGGTCCTGTTCTTTGTTCTGGAATGGATGGTGATCTGGCGTCATGCGCACGGGGAGACTGCTCAGTTCCAGCCCCACGGGCATGCAAAGGGCTCAATGGTTCGCCGAGAAGCCGGAACATTGATCCTGGTCGGCGATGCTGTTCATAACTTTGCCGACGGTATTGCTATCGGCGTGGCTTGTGTCGTATCCCCTGCCCTGGGCCTGGTCACGACGTTGGCGGTTCTGGTTCATGAAATTCCGCAGGAGTTGAGCGACTTCACCATTCTGCTATCGAGCGGATTTTCCCAGTGGCAGGCGTTTTGGGCCAATACCCTGTCCGGTATGGCGACTCTCGCAGGGGTGACGTTGGCGTTTGGGGGCTTGGCCTATGCGGAGCCGATCGTGCCCTATGCCCTGACGTTGGCCGCCGCCAGTTTTTTGTATATTGGTCTTGCCGATCTGGTTCCCGACTTACATGGCCGACACGGGGCGGCCAGTGGGGCTTGGCCGTTTGCCATGATGCTGACCGGTATGCTAACCATCGGAATGCTGACTATGCTCCCGCACTAGGGAGACCCTTGAACCGTCCTGCCGACCCATTCGTCATCTCAGGCAGTTGGGTTATCGGCCCTGGACGGCGGAAGTATCCAACGGGAATCGCAGAAGCAAGAGGTGAAATCCGATGACCGAACAACTCCAGGAAGGTAACCCTCCGGCACGCCAAGCAGGAGTGGTTTCATCCTTTGCCGACTTCTTGCCCCAGGAATATCAATCCGGATTTTCCCCTGATTGGTTGATGGGGCTCTCCCCCTTTGAGGATCGAACCTGCGCATTCTGTTATTCGGTCAAAGATGGGAAATGGGTGGCTTTCGGACAGAAGAAAGCCGACGAACGGTTCCTGATTTGTCAAAGAACGGGCTGAGCCGTGAGTGGTTTGATGTGTCTTGCTCAATCGGCTCAAGCAAAGGGAAGCGCATGCCCATCTATGAATATCAAGCCGAATATTGTTTGAAATCGCTGTTTTGTCCCAAGCGGTTTGCCTTTTGGCAGAACATGCGTGATGCCCCGGTGACGGCCTGTCGCGAATGCGGGGCACCGTTGGAGAAGACCCCGTCGGTGTTTTCGGCAGGGGCCGACGTTATGGCCCAAAGCCGGGCGGCATCGGATCCCCCACCGGGCTCGGCCGCTCCTGCTCCCACGCTCAAAAATATTTACGGCGGCGGGTTGGGCATACAGGGCTGTGGACATGATTGCCGTTCGCATGGCAAGACCTGACCTCGTTTCCAAGCCCTGATTGACCCATTCGTACCATCCTGGCTACTTTCCGGTCCAAGCAAAAAAGCCTTTTAAATTTCCTGTTCCCAGACCCAGGCCTACGGTCGCGGGTAAAAAAACCCTTGACTCCGTACTCAGGTACGGAGTGTATACTCCAGATATGAAAAAGACCGATAAAGAACTGATGACGATCGGAACCTTAGCCAAGGCAGCCGGGGTTGGGGTAGAGACAGTCCGTTTTTATCACAGGAGGGGTCTTCTGGAAAAGCCAACTCGAACGTCAGGTTTTCGAAAGTACTCGGAATCTGACGTACAGACAATCAAGTTTGTCAAGAGAGTTCAGGGGCTTGGATTTTCCCTCAAAGACGCCCAGGATCTCCTGGACCTTGCTCTTTGTTCCCGAGAAACACGACCCTTTATTGCAAAGACTTGTCACGAGAAGATCGATCAAATTGAACGGAAGATAGCCGATTTAAATAAGATGGCGGAAATGCTCCACGAGTTTTCCCTGATCTGCGGAAGTGAAGCGTCGGATGATTCTGAATGCAGGCTCCTGGATTGCTTTGAAAACAATTGGGAGTGCTGCGAAAAATGAGGAGGAGAAAGCCATGAAGGATTCCTGTGGATGCTGCAAAAATGGCAACTGTGCCTGCAAGACAACGACGTGTGACTGCTGTTGTGGAACTCAAGTTTGTCGCTGTGATGCGTCATGTGCATGTGGTGATTGCTGTAGTGGATGCTGCAAGTCCTCGAGCCGCGTCTAACGGCAACTGAGTTTCAATCCGCGCGCAGGTTACGCGATAAATGCCGGAGTGCCTCCTGCGAAGATGTGCTGACCGGCCCATCTTTTGCTATAGGAACCTCTGATTTAGTACACTATCGGGCGCATGGCTGCGTTGTGTCCTCGCTCAACCCTCACCTATCTCGAT
>VYFB01000010.1 GCA_009842645.1 Nitrospira sp. SB0677_bin_15
CCCATTTCCTGCATTAAGCGGGAAATAGGGAGAGGGTTGGGGTGAGGGGAAAGACGCTGGATTCTCGCGTGCGCAAGGATGACAGAAGGGAGTAGCCAAAATTATCAACGAATGCGTGAACACAGACAGTCTCTGTCGTGGCTGCTTTCTTGAAGATACGGCCTCTGTCCTTCATAATGACGGAAGGGTTGCGCGAAAGGCTGGCACACAGGAGGGGAAAGACGAGACCCCTCACCCCGGCCCTCTCCCTCAAGGGGAGAGGGGGTTGTGACGCTGAAGTGGGCAGCATATGACTGAATACATACAAATGACCAAGGGACAAGCGAGGCAAGGCCGGTTGCCGGGGTGGTTTAAGGTCAGGATTGAGGTGGGGCCGCATTATCGGCGCATTCAGTCGTTGGTCCGGAACAAGCAGCTTCATACGATTTGTGAGGAGTCGCGCTGTCCCAACAAATGGGAGTGCTGGAATAACCGGACGGCGACGTTTTTGCTGTTGGGCGACGTGTGCACGCGGCGGTGTCACTATTGTTCGGTGACAACGGGACGCCCTGGTACGGTGGATTGGGAGGAACCGGAACGGGTGGCCGAGGCCGTTCGCACGTTGGACTTGCGGCACGCGGTACTGACTTCCGTGAATCGCGACGAACTGGATGATGGAGGCGCCTCCGTTTTTGCGGCGACCATTCATGCCGTCCGGCGATTGTTGCCGGCGTGTACCGTAGAAGTGCTGGTGCCGGATTTTCAAGGCAAGCCGGAGCCGGTCGATACCGTCCTGGCAGCGGCCCCGGACGTTTTTGGGCATAATATCGAAACCGTCTCACGGTTGTTTCCGGCCGTCAGACCGCAGGGCAATTATCGCCGTTCCTTGGAGGTGCTTCGTTGGGCGAAAGAGCGGGGAGCACCTACGAAATCCGGCATCATGGTCGGGATGGGCGAGACCAACGAGGAACTGCTGTCGGTCCTGCACGACCTTCGCGCAGCCGGCTGTGAGATCGTGTCGATCGGCCAATACTTGCAGCCGACCAAGGACCATCTTGCAGTACACCGGTATTACGATCCCGGGGAATTCGAGGATCTTAAGCAACACGGAATGGCCTTGGGCTTCCGGCACGTGGAATCGGGTCCATTGGTGCGCAGTTCGTATCATGCCGAGCAACAAACACACCGTGTTCTTTTATAACGGAACAACGATTCCGAGCTGGTATGCTAGTCGTAGCGGTTCTATCTCTACCTCCCCTAACCCCTCCTTACAAAGGAGGGGAAGGGAAAATGCCCCCTCACCCCAACCCTCTCCCGCCAGGGGAGAGGGGGTTGTGGGGAATAAGGATTCTTCGGGCCCATGCGCGTGAAACGTTGGCTTCTTCTTGCTCCGCTGCTGCTGACGATCCTGTTGTTGCAGTCCTATTTTTGGGTGCCGACGTATGAGAAGCAGGCGACGGGGAATCCGGCGCGCCTGGTGACGTATATCGAAGCCTCGTCCGGCGATGCGAAGATTCTCAACCCGATCCTGAATGCGGACACGGCCAGTTCGGGTATTGTGAGTCTTACGTTTGAAGGGCTCCTGGACTTGGACGAAAACCTGAATTTCCGTGGGCGGCTGGCCACGGACTGGATGATTTCCGAAAAAGCGTACCTGTTCGCCAGCCCGTCCAACCGATTGCCCGACGGCGCCGAGATCACGGGAACGAGAGTGGTCGAACGGATTCGAGCCGCGCTGCAAGACGAGGCGTTTGCCGCGTTGGCTGACAACGTCCGCTCCGTCACGGTGTTGCCTCCCGTTTCCAGGACGACCACAGTGTCCGTTCAAACGCAGGACGCGGACGGTAACCCCACGCGCCGGAAAGTGGAAGTGACGTTCGACGTTCCCGAACGAGTGGCGTTTTCCTTGCACCGCGTGGACCAGGACTTTTTCCAGCGGCTGCTTCCAGTCATCGGCGACCGCTACCTCGAAAATTTTCCGTATGAACGATACCTCACCTTCGCGGAAGAGGTCTCTCCGGAAATCAAGGCCCAGGTGTTCGCCCAATTGCCGGAACTGTTCCCCGTGGCTGAGCACAATCCCGTCATTGACTTTAACCTCCGCAAGGGCGTCCGGTTTCACGATGGCCATGAGTTTGACGCCGGCGACGTGAAGTTTACGTATGACGCCATCATGAATCCCGGGAACCTGTCCCCTCGCACCTCGGATTTCGAACCGATCAAGGCGGTTGAGATCATCGACGCGCAGACGGTGCGCGTGGTGTACAAGCGGCTGTTTTCCCCGGCGATCAACGCCTGGACCATGGGCATCCTTCCCGAACACCTGCTCAACGCCGAGGCCATGCAACGGGAGATGGACGACCGTGGTCTCTCCGATGCCGCCCGGAAAGCGTTCGGCATGCGTGACAGTCAATTCAACCGCAGCCCCATTGGTAGCGGACGTTTCCGTTTCGTCGAGTGGCACAGTGATGAATATATTCATCTCCAACGCAATGACGACTATTGGGAAGGCCCTCCGGAATACCAGGACTATTACATGCGGATCGTGCCCGACCTGTTGACGCAGGAGATGGAATTCCGATCCGGCGCGGTGGATTACTACGGGACGCAACCGCACCAGGTTGCCCGGTACAAGGAAGACGACACGTACCAGTCGTTTTCGAGCCTGGGCTTCGGGTATTCCTATATTGGCTACAATAATCGCCGTCCGTTGTTCGCCGACCCGGAGGTGCGCCGGGCGCTGGGCATGGCGATCAACGTCGAAGATTTTCTCCGGTATCTGTTGTACGGCGAAGGGGAACACATAACCGGCCCCTATCCTCCCAACACCCAGTGGTATGACCAGACCGTGGAGCCCTTGCCCTATGATCCCGATGCCGCGCAGTCACTGCTGGAAACCAAAGGCTGGCGCCTCAATGCCGACGGCTGGCTTGAAAAGGACGGCACGGTGTTCGAGTTCAACCTGATCACGAACAGCGGCAATCCCATTCGCAAGAACATCATGACGATCGCGCAGAACGCCTGGAAAAAAATCGGGGTGAAGTGCAACACGCAATATTTTGAATGGGCCGTGTTTCTGAAAGATTTCGTCAACACCGCGGATTTCGACGCCGTGGTGCTGGGCTGGAGCATGGGGGTCGATCCCGATTTATATCAACTGTGGCATTCCAGTCAGGCCGGACCTCAGCAATTGAATTTTATCGGGTACAACAATTCGCACGCTGATGACCTGATCGTTCGCATCCGGCAGGAGTACGATCAGGACGTGCAGCGGGCACTCACCCACGCATTGCATCGACTGATTGCAGAGGAACAGCCGTATACGTTTCTTTACGCGCCGTTAGGCACGCGGGTATTGGATAAAAAGATCGTGTTGGTCCACAGGAACGAAGACGGGTCGGAACGGTATGAAAAGATTTATCCCATTCCAAGCGGCGACATTACGTTTCACTTTCATCAATGGCGAAAACTCGAGTTCACGCCGTCGTTGTGAGGAATTGTCATCCTTGTATATTTTCAGTAGTTGTAGCTTGTCCCCCTCACCCCAGCCCTCTCCCTATTTCCCGCTTAATGCAGAAAATGGGCGAGGGGGTGGATGAAATTTCCTCTCCCTTGATGGGAGAGGAGTAAGGTGAGGGTGGAATGAGGGGCGGGAGATCTGGTTCAAAGGGTTAATCACGCATGCAAGCCTTTATTCTTCGCAACGTTGTCCAACGGCTGGTGCTGGTGTTTATCGTCTCCATCCTCGCGCATTCGGTAATCCACCTGGCTCCCGGAGAACCCAGCGAGGTCGATCCGGCGAATCCCCGGATGAAGCCCGAAGACGTCGCCAAGATCCGCGAGGCGTTCCACCTCGACGCACCCTTGTACATGCAGTATGCCTATTGGGTCCGTGACCTTGCATCCGGCGAACTGAAGTCGTTCAAGGACAGCCAACCCGTCCTGGGAAAAATCTGGCGCCGGTTTCTGAATTCCCTGCCGCTCTTTATCTGTGCCACGTTGCTGGTGTGGACCCTGGCGTTTCCCACGGGCATTCAGGCTGCGATCCATCGCGGCGCGGTGTACGACCGCACGACCACCTTTGCGGCTTACACGCTTATTTCCGTGCCGGGTTTCTTCTTGTCCTATATCGTGATTCTCTGGGTGGTGGATCTGTTCGGCGTGCCCGTGATCGGCTTGAAAACTTTCGGGATGGATATGGCACCTCCGCTCTTTCAAACGATGGACCGGGTCTGGCACCTGGTGATTCCGTCCCTCATGTCCGCCTTGGGCGGGATGGCGATTCTCTCCCGGTACGTGCGCTCCCAGATGCTGGAAGTCGTAGGGCAGGATTACGTGCGCACGGCACGGGCGAAAGGCGCGGAGGAGACCGTCGTGATCTACCGGCACGCGCTGCGCAATGCGTTGTTGCCGTTTGTGACCATGTTCGGATTCTTGTTGCCGGGACTCATCGGCGGCTCGGTTATTTTCGAGCAGATTTTCGCGTGGCCCGGGTTGGGCCGGTTGGGCTATGAAGCCATTCTCGCAAGAGACTTCCCGGTGATTCTGACATTGAACTTTATCGCCGCGGTGTTGACGTTGGCAGGAACCCTGCTCTCGGACATCCTGTACGCCGTCGTGGACCCACGAATCAGAACGGGGTTACAGGGGGATGGATGATAGATGTTTTCCCCCTCACCCCAGCCCTCTCCCACGGTGGGGAGAGGGTGTTGAAAAGTGGAATTCCAAGGCTGCCCCTCTCTCCTGCCAGGGGCGAGGGAGTGAATAGAATATCCTCTCCCTTGATGGGAGAGGATTAAGGTGAGGGTGGTATGAGGCAACCGTGGAAGAGCCTGTCATGAGCGAAGCGAAGGATCTGACTGACGATCCGAACCAGTCCGCCGAGGAACTGCCGCCGTCGGAAACGCCGTGGCAGGAATCTCTGCGGTTGTTTCGTAAGGACCGGCTGGCAGTGGTGGGGGCCTACGTCCTGGTGTTGCTCCTGTTCGCGGCCGTGTTCGGAAAGGTCCTGACCGAATGGGTGGTGGTATTCGATCCCGAAGTCGTGCGCCTGCCGGAAAAATTTCTGCCGCCGTTGACGTTCTCGTCCCCGGACGAGGTCCCTGCCCATGATCGACCGTTCGGCGGCATCTATTTGTTGGGCACGGACGAGTTGGGCCGGGACGTGTTCGCGCGCATGCTCCAAGGGTCGTTCGTCTCGTTGTCCATCGGGTTTATCGCCGTGGGCATTTCCTTGGCGATCGGAATCCTGCTGGGCGGGTTGTCCGGGTTTTACGGCAACGTCAGGTTCGGCGTGGTGACGGTTGATACCCTGATCATGCGGTTTACCGACGTGATGTTGTGTTTCCCGACCTTTTTCCTGATCCTCACGGTGGTTGCCCTGCTTCCGCCCAGCATCTATAACATCATGATCGTTATCGGGCTGACCAGTTGGATGGGGACCGCCCGGTTTGTCCGCGCCGAATTTCTCGCGTTGCGCAAACAGGATTTCGTCGTGGCCGCCACGTCGGTCGGGGCCAGGGACCGGCGCGTGATTTTTGCGCACATGGTCCCCAACGCCATCGCCCCCGTGCTGGTCTCGGCCACCATCGGCGTGGCTACAGCCATCCTGACGGAGTCGGGCTTGAGTTTTCTCGGGTTCGGCGTGCAGCCGCCCTATGCCACGTGGGGCAATATCCTGGCCGACGGCAAGGGGTTCATCTTCGATGCGCCCTGGCTCTTTTTCATTCCGGGCATGGCGATCCTGGTCGTGGTGCTGGCCTTCAACCTGGTTGGGGAAGGCCTGCGTGAAGCCCTCAATCCCAAACTGCGGAGACGTTGATCCATGAACGCCTCATCCCCTCTCCTGGAAGTTTCGCATCTCTCTACGTCCTTCTTTTCGGACCAGGGAGAAATTCGCGCGGTCGAGGACGTCAGCTTCTCGGTGCAGCCGGGACAAACCGTGGCGCTCGTCGGAGAGTCGGGGTGCGGGAAATCCGTAACGGCCCTGTCCATCATGCAGTTGGTGGATTTTCCGGGTCAGGTGGTGGGCGGTCAGGTGGCGTTCAAGGGCGCAGATTTGCTGACCTTGCCCGACAAGGAGATTCGCCGGATACGCGGAAACCAGATCGGGATGGTGTTTCAGGAACCCATGACCTCCCTGAATCCGGTCTTCACGATCGGCGATCAGATCGGCGAGGTGTTGGAGATTCATACCACCCTGACCAAACGCGAGATCCGGCAGGAAGTCATTCGCCTGCTGGAAAAAGTCCGGATCCCTGCGCCGGACCGGCGCATCGATCAATACCCGCACGAAATGTCCGGCGGCATGAAACAACGGGTGATGATCGCCATGGCCCTGGCGTGCCGGCCCGACCTGCTCATCGCCGATGAGCCGACCACGGCGCTGGACGTGACGATCCAGGCCCAGATCCTGGAATTGCTGAAAGAACTGCAACGGGAATTGGGCATGGCGATCCTGCTGATCACGCACAACCTGGGCGTCGTGGCGCAGTTTGCGCAGGACGTCATCGTGATGTACGCCAGCCGGATCGTGGAACGTGCGAGCGTCCCTCAACTCTTTGCCGCGCCGTCCCATCCGTACACGCGGGCGCTGTTGCGTTCATTGCCCAAGCCCGGCACGCGCGAGACCCGGCTCGAATCTATTCCGGGCACGGTTCCGTCGCCCTTGATGTATTGCCGGGGCTGCCACTTTTCCACCAGGTGCCCGGACGTGCTGGCCCGTTGTCCCGATGAGGAACCGCCGCTCGTTGAAGTCGAGCCGGGCCATGAATCCGTGTGCTGGTTACATCAACCGGAGAGGACGTAACGCCGTGGACGTAAGGTCATATGACGGACAGCCGAGCGGACACGCAGGTCCGCTCCTACAGGTCACGAACCTCAAGAAATATTTCCCGGTCCGGAGTGGTCTCTTCTCGAACGTGTCCGCGTGGGTCAAGGCCGTGGACGACGTGACGTTCGACATCAAGTCCGGGGAGACCTTCGGGCTGGTTGGGGAATCCGGGTGCGGTAAAACCACGGTGGGCCGGACCGTGCTGCGGTTGCAGGAACCCACCGGCGGCGACGTGTTGTTCGAAGGCCAGAACCTGTTCGCCATGGACGCCAGGACGTTGCGGGCCACGCGCCGCCGCATGCAGATCGTATTCCAGGACCCCTACAGCTCGCTGAATCCTCGCATGACCGTGGGCTCCATCGTGGGTGAGCCGCTCAAGGTCCATCACCTGGCCAAGGACAGGGACCTGACGGACCGGGTATGTCAGCTTCTCGACCGCGTGGGCCTCAGACCGGACCATTATCCGCGCTACCCGCATGAATTTTCCGGCGGGCAACGCCAGCGGATCGGCATCGCGCGCGCGCTGGCGCTGAACCCCAAACTGATCGTGTGTGACGAGGCAGTCTCAGCTTTGGACGTGTCCATTCAGGCGCAGATCATCAACCTGCTCAAGGACCTGCAAGCGGAGTATTGCCTGTCCTACCTGTTCATCACGCATGATTTGAACGTGGTGCAGTACCTGGCCGACCGGATCGCCGTGATGTATCTGGGAAAACTCGCGGAAGTGGCGCCTGCCGAGACTCTATTTTCCGACGCCAAACATCCCTATACCCAAGCCCTGCTGTCCGCCAATCCGTTGCCCGACCCCACGGTGAAACACGAACGCATCCTGCTGCCCGGCGACGTACCCACTCCGCTCAACCCGCCCTCCGGCTGCCGCTTCCACACGCGCTGCCCGCACGTCATGGAGCAGTGCAAAACCACCGACCCCCCCCTGATCCAAATCGGCAAACCGGACGCCGGCCACAACGTCTGGTGCCATTTGTATTCCGGTTAGCGAGCCCCTTTCTGTCATTCCTGTATGTGTTCGGTAATTCGTTAACAAGATTCATTCATGTGCTTCGGGGTTCATCCGGCTTCCATACGTTGCGTTCGATGAAGACGAAGGCGGCGATCCATAGGAAGGCGTCCCAGAAATCGAGAAAGGTGCCGAAGAGTCCCCAATACATCGCAGTTCCCGCAATGACCGCGTAGAGCAGATATTTGGCGAGCCGCCTTGCGGTGGCAAACCAGCTTGCGAACAACCCTTTGACGCCCGGTCGCACGTCAAGCTCCAACAAGGCCAGGATCAGAAGCCAAGTGCCGGAATTCACCACGTCAACCCAGGCCAGTCGCGTGGCTTGAACCAGGGTGCCAGCGTCCGCGACGCCGGCCGGCACGTACAGGCCAAAACCGAGCGCCTTGCTGAGGTAGCCGGTAAAGGCATACACGATGACCCCATAGCACAGGACGCGAAGGCCCCTGATGACGAGGCCGATGGGGCGCGCCAATACTTCATCGGAAAGCTGGCAGGTTTCAAGTTCGAACAGCAACAGCAGGATAACCCACGCGGCGGTGTCGATGCTGGCCGCAAACCCTTCGATGATCCGCGCGAACGGCAGGCTGTCTTGAAAGACGTGGGCAGCCGCTTCCCAATCGTCCTTGAAAAACAGCGCCACGTTCGCAATCAGCGCCGCGTACACCAGATATTTAAAAACGGAAAACCAATTGAGTTTGTTCACGTGAGGCATCGGGAATGACGGTTTGTGGTGCCTTGTCGGAAAGACTCTACCCCACCTGGCCTTCCCTTACAAAGGGGAGGGAAAGAACATGATCAGTGTGTGCTGAAGTTCTGCCTTGCGGGAGCGGAAGGCCGGTCCGTATAATCATCAATCCGTGCGAACAAGGCCGTGCGCCTTGATGATACCGCTACAATGGAAACGTCTATGACGGAGCAGGCGAACAACCTGAAATCCTACCCCGCGCTTCGCAATATTCAATACTCGCCCATAAAACAGGGGGAGGAGCATTATATCGTCTTGTGGGACCCCTCCGGGTTGAGCGCGGAAAAGCTCATCATTCCACTCAACTTGTTCTACCTGTTTCAATTTCTGGACGGCGAGCATTCCCCGGAACAAATCGGCGTCGAGTACCTGAAAAAGTACGGCGAGTTCCTGATGCCGGATAAACTTGACCGGCTCATTGCTGACCTGGATGAAAAGCTCTTTCTCGAGGGCGAGCGGTACGAGGCGGTGAAAGCCCAGGCAGTGAAGGCGTATCGCGACGCGCCGACGCGGAAACCCCGCTTCGACGGCAAGAGCTACGAAGCCGAGCCCCAGAAACTGCGCGAACAGGTTGCCGGATTTTTCTCGTCCAAGGAAGGGCCGGGACCCGATCCCTCCGAGCATCAGGGGAAGGCGGTCAAGGGGTTGGTGGCGCCGAATTACGAAGTCAACGTGGCCGGGCCGATCTATGCATGGGCCTATAAAGAACTGCGTGAGGCGGAAGCGCCGGACGTGTATATTCTCCTGGGGACGGCCCACGCCGGGTTGGCGAAGCCGGTAGCCGTGACGGATAAGGATTTCGAAAGCCCGTTGGGAGTCGTGCCGGTCAATCGGCCGATCATGGAACATCTCCGGTCCAAGGGAGGCGATGAGTGGTTCGCGGATGAATTGCGGCATGAAACGGAACACAGCATCGAATTTCAGTTACCCTTTCTGCAGGAAACCGTGGGTGCGCGACAGTCCATCTCCATTATCCCGGTCCTGTCTTTATTTCCGCCAGGGTGCGTGATCGATCCGGCCCTCAAGGACGTGACCGATCAGGTCGAACGATTCGTGACGACGTTGAAGGACGCGATTGCCGCGTCGGGACAGCGGGTCTGTTTTCTCGCCAGCGCGAACCTTGCGCATATCGGCCTGCGCTACGGCGATGACAAGGCCCCCACGGATTTTTCATTCCATCGTTGCATGCAAACCGACTTGGAAATGCTGAAGCACGTGGAAAACGTCGATGCTCAGGGTTTTGCCGAATTTCTCCTCAAGGAACAGGATCGCCGCCACGTGTTGGGCTTCTCGGCGATTTACCTGCTCTTGCGCTTGATCGAGGCAGAAAAAGGTGAGGTTTTGCGCTACGACCGCGAGATCGTGGATCAATTCAACTCCACCATTACCTACGCCAGCGCCGCCTTTTTCTAAGGAACCTCTGATTTACTGCACTATCGGGCGCAGGGCTGCGTTGTGTCCTCGC
>VYFB01000148.1 GCA_009842645.1 Nitrospira sp. SB0677_bin_15
TCGACGTTCTTAATCGGGGATCAGAGGTTCCTTTACGGAAAAGGGGAGAGCGGAGCATAGGTCATAGGATAGCCAAACAACTCCTCAAGCCAAGCGGTCATCGCGGTCATGGGCAGGGGCATCATATTCAACCGGACTTCAAGTTGATAGTGATTGTCCGTCCCCATGATTCCGACAATGGCGGCGGCATCCGGGTGATCGGGGAGCATTGCTTGTGTTCGAAATTCGGAAACGGTGGTGTACAGCCGGCCGTCCTTTCCCATAATGTCCAACAGAGCCGGAAGGTCCGTCAGGCAGGTATGGGCGGAGCAGCGGTATACGGTTCGTACGCCGGGCTCGATGGTCTTGAATTCATTCAGGGTTTCCCGGGAAAAGCCGGTCAAATAGATTCGAACTGTTGCCGCCGGCAGCCGATTCGTCGAAGCCAGGCCGCTGGCCGGTACGAGGAAGGCGAATGGGTCCGAGGAATTGAATTCGAATTGGCACGGTCCGAACGCATCCGGCCAGGAACAAAAAAACGGAACTTCTTCATGAATGTTGCGAAGCGTGACCCGGTTTTTTTGAATCGAAACGTCTATCGGTAAATCAAGCAGGTCAATGGCTTCGCGGAACGCCGCCTGTCGTTCCTCCAGCCAGACCGGCCGTTGGTGGGGGGCATAGGGTTCACCTTGGGCAATAATCGTTGCGGTATGGAAACGGACCCTGATGAATGAGTGCGTATGGCGGAATCCGACCCAGAACATAGCAAGGGGCTGAAGGGTGGCCAAGTGGCCTGAAAGGTGCCACGGGTGGCTGATGGAGCAATACGCGCTAACGGATTGGTGGCATTGGAAAGTCGAATGGTAGCGGCCGGCCAGAAGAAAAAAGTCATCTTTCCAATCATCGAGTACATGAATCATCGTCACGTCTTCCAGTGGCCATTGATCGAGTTGTTGGATGGCTCCCGGCGATGGAACCGGCCACTCCTCGATGTAACAGATGCCTTCTTTATCAGGATCGACGGGACGCAAGTTTCTGGTGTGGAGATGGTCAAGCAGGTCGAGGACTTGAGGGAAGCTCAGTGAGTGACGGGATTCCCAGCGTTGCTCACGCATGCCGGCATTCCCGCGGAAAATGAAGAAGCTGATTGAGCCTTGGGCAGACTTGCATGCTTGGGTGGAGAGAAAAAGGAAGGCGGAAGAGACTGTGTAAATGGCGGAGAGGGCGGGATTTGAAGTCGCGCTGAAAGGTCTTTCAGCGCTCCCGCTAGGGGGCCAGCCCCCTCGCGCCTCCGCTTTGCTCCGGTCACCCCGGGAAGGGGGCACACCCCCTTCCAATCCCCCGTTCAAATCCCGCCTATGTTATGGCAGACAATCGCCAAAATTATGGCATGAACTTTCTGATGAACAATTACGTGAATGGCGGAGAGGGCGGGATTTGAACCCGCGGTAGGGGGTTAGCCTACGACGGTTTAGCAAACCGTTGCCTTCGGCCGCTCGGCCACCTCTCCGGCACCATGTTGTTCTTGATGTCTTGCTTTAAAATTTCCGCGTTCAGTCTGTCATCAACAAGATGCACTCTAGGCGAAATCTTCGAAGAAGTCTACCTGTAACAGTTCCGCAGGCCGGGTTCACGTCGTGTAGCCGGACAGCCTCCGTTCTTAGGCATGACCCGACAATGAATCACCGCCTTCATTTTCAGGTGCTGATGGGACATCGGTTCCCAGTTGCGCCGCGAGCAACTGCAATTTTTTGACCTGTGGATGATCAGGCGGGAGGGGATTCCCATATTCGTCCGTGAGTAATTCCTCCATGTCTTTGAGCATGGCCTCCAATTCGGGGATGGCGACTTTCGGCAACTTTTTTTTGCTCATGGAACTATCCCTCCGATATGCACGTCAGGCGAATCATGACCCTTTTTTGTCTTTCTCGAGAATGCCGTTGATCACGGTGCGGAGATTATCGATATCCAGATTCGAGACGCGCAGGTTCCCGTCGAGAACGACAGTGGGGGTATGCTTGACTTGGACCCGCAGACCCCAGGCGATGCCTTGCTCCAGGGCTTTGTACGGTTCACCACTGGCCAGCCCATCCTCGAAGGTTTTGGCGTCCAGCCCGACTTCGCGAAGCAGCAGCGAGCGGAGGCCCCGGTCCAATACGTGAATCTGCTTTTTATGGATCGTACGGAATAGGACCGACTTCATTTCGGGACCTTTACCCATGGTCCTGGCTTGCTCATACATTTCAAAAGCCGTGGGCAGTTTTCCACGAATGACGGGAAATCCGATCAACCGGACTTCCAGCCGTTCGCCGAATTCTTTTGTCAATTTGGAAGTGACGACCTTTTCGAACAGATGGCAATGAGGGCAATAAAAATCTGCAAATTCCAGGAAAAGGACTTTTCCCGGCGTATGAAGAGAAGGCTCACCCTTGATGACTTCGTATTCCCCCGGCAAGCGATCCGTAGCCTGGGCGACCACGACTGACAGATAGAGGAACACGATCCCGAACAACAGAACGGTTCTTCTTTGTTGTATAACGTTCATTGATCGCTCCTTGGCTGGATACAAAAACCCGTGCTGCAATGACCACGGTATCATGAGGGACCGCGATGGAGCAAAACCGGAATTGTCAATGCTCAATCATTCGTTGACAGAATAGTCATCCTGAACACGGAGATCAGGTTTTTTCCTCCCCTTCGTCCTCCTTATCCTTCGGCTCCGCTCAGGACAGGCAAAGGAAGGGAACAGGAAGATTCATTTTCGTATCAATCCCTCATGCAGGCCCTCGTCGGATTACGCTCCGCTAATCCGACCTACGTTTTTTTGTAGCGGCCGTATCTTATGCGGCCAAGGAGAAGCGCCATAAGATGGCGCGGCTACAATAAGGAGAGGACGTCAAGTTAAATACATAATTCCCCAAAAAAAAAGACACTGGATTCCTGCTTTCGCAGGAATGACGCATTGGGGTGTCGCTGGCTATTTTCGTATCAATGACAGAAAAGCCCACGCAGCCCTACGTCGCGTGATGCGTGATAATGATGTGCTCTTTGGAATTGGGCACCGCGAGCAGTTCGCTACGGCCGAATCCGGCGTTTTGAAACATGGCGTCCCATTCCTTGAACGTATAGGCGTCACCCGCCGGAGTCGTAATCAGCATGATAAGGGCAAAATCCGCGGACGCAGGACTGATCCTGTCGTCATTCGGGACAAACTCCAAGGTGATGACCCGGCCGCCCGGTGCCATGGAGGCCCGCACCTTGCGGAGAAAATCCTCACATTCCGGGACCCCGAAGTGGTGCAAAAAGTTGGTGAGCAGGACCAGGTCATACCCTTCACCAAAATCGACGTCAAAGGCACTGCCGGCAATCGTTTTAAAGCGGTCTCCCAACGACGCGACGTCCGCGTTTTCCCGGGCGACGGTGAGGACGTTCGACCAATCGACTGCGGTGACTTCGGCCTCCGGAAACCGTTTCCCGATCTCGATGCCGTAGAGTCCATGGCCCGCGGCCACGTCCAGAACCTTGGTAATCGTCCCGCCTGTCGAGGCGAGGTGTTCGGCGATCCATTTGGCCGGTCCGATCATCATGGGCATCATCGCCCGGGCGAAGGTCACCCACTCAGGATGTTCCTCGGCGATGGTCCCCTGATCAGGCAACGTCGTCCCGCCTTTGCGCACGGCCTCGGTGAGGTTGCAGAAGCCGTTGAACAGCGTCGGACTGAGAAGGAACTCCAGGGTCCCCCCGAGGTAGGCCGGCGAGGTTTTGACCAGAAACATCTCGGAATCCTGAGTGAGAGCGTAGATATTTTCCGATTTCGTGAGAAACCCGAGCATCACCAGATAATCGACCAGCATGCGTAAGCCCCGCTCCGAAGCCTTGCACCGATCCGCCAGGGCCGGCGTGGTATTGAGTCCTTCCTTAATGGCCGTGAAGACTTCCAGATCGACGGCGGCTCTAATGGAGCAGGTGCGTTGAATGGCAAAAGCCGTTTCTAAAAACAGGACCGGCGACGGAGGAGTTGCTTGTGTCATGGTTCTACCTTTCAGGTGCAAGATTGTGAAAAGACGGGTACGCCAGGAAAGCCGTGGTTCGTGTCCACTATACAGGGGTCAGGGTGCCGGTCATGGGTTCGTTAAGCACCTTCCGCAATTGACTATCTGCTTCAGGGCCTAACTTACGTCGCAATCGCTTAAAACGAGGTCTGACGCCACGAATGCCCGCAATGCGCAACGTTGGTTGTGGGGTCATTCATTCTTTATCCAACGATGCCATGAGTTCGTCAACATTGGTATAGATTTGGTCATCCGCATTTGGCTTATCAACGAGCCCGTCATTGATCATGATGAGCCATCGAAGTTCTTGGAGAACCTCTATCCGGTTCAGGCTCCACTCTACAATCTGGGTATCGTGTGACGTGAGGGCTGACCGAAAACGCTGTTCGCAATCCTCCAACATCTCCACAAGGAGTCCGCTCTCGTCGAGCAACTCGGGTTTTGGGACGGATCGCTTCGCGTGCATGTAAATTTCATAGTAGTCCAAGAAGCAGGTTTTGATGGCGTCGAGATCCTTCTTCGTCAGCCGTTTCCTGGTGCTGAGGTTCGATTGCACCCGATGATTGGCTGCGCGAATCTGTTCGGCAAAGGTTTGGTCCTTTCTGGTGGCGAGTGTCGTCATGGACTCCCTCCTTTAGGGACGGGTTCAGGCTTTAGATCGCGAGTATGGTGGCAGGATGCAATCCTTGTCAATACGTAGTCTCGATTCCTCTACCCCACCTGACCTCCCCTTACAAAGGGGAGGGAAAGCACCTGTGCTCTTCCCGTTCAGGCTCTTCATTTTGTCAGCGAATGAGTGAACACCTACACTCTTCGACAATAAGAACTGGATCCCCGATTAAGGATGTCGGGGACGAATCCAGAGGTTTTGTCTTAACTCCCTCGCCCCTTGCGGGAGAGGGCCGGGGTGAGGGGGTCTCCGGCGTCTTTGCTTTTCCCCCTCGCCCCTTGCGGGAGAGGGCTGGGATGAGGGAGTCTCCGGCGTCTTTGTCTTACGCTTTCCCCCTCGCCCCTTGCGGGAGAGGGCCGGGGTGAGGGGTCTCCGGAGCCTTTGCTTTTTCCTTCGTTCGTGAAGAGAGCGACCCTGGATTCCCGCTTTCGCAGGGGGTATTCGTCGATAAACCGATCCATGTGCTGCGATACAGTCGACAGGATGAAACTTGAATTTCGACCATGCGTTCCGGTATAGTCGTTTTGCCCAGTTGTAGCTATCGAGTTTTCACCAATCCTGTCCCTCATTGTTGCCGTGGTATATTGAGAATGGGACAACCATTATGGAACCCTCTCATTCTATTTTATTCAGATCGATCATTGCTGCCGTCGAAGACAATATTCTAAGTGTCTTGCTTGGTATTCTATTTGTGTGTATTGCATTGACCTGGATCATTGCTCGTTGGACATTGAATGTCGATAAAGGAATTAAACAAGCAGACGATTCGTCTACATGGCTTAAAAAAATCCACGATCTGATCGACAATTATCTTAAAAATCCCGTCAAATTTTCAGGAAGCCCCATTACATTGACAGATCGTGGACTCAAAATTGTAGAAACGTTAACACCCAATGATTTTATTGAAACCTTTGCTCAAGAACATTTATCCTCAACGAAGGACAAGGGTTCATATCAAATTCAAGAAATTGCATTTCGATTTGCCGTAGAGACAATGCTCAATCGAATTCGGAACGATTTTCCGCAACGAGTTAAGGACATTGAAGATTGCGCATTTCAACACGGAGTACGCGTGGACCAAGTTATGGACGCTCTAGGCGTTGTACTTAGGGATCGTATATTGGCATTACATAATCAGCCGGTTAGCTAAACAATCAATTCCCTGCAAGGAATCTGCTTGCTTGGCATGCCAGCCGCCCCCCCGTATCATGCCGTTCAGGATTTCCCGCATCAATTTCTGATCCGTCAAGTTAAGAGGATAATTCCCAAAGAAAAAGCAGATTCTTCACTTCGTTCAGAATGACAACTCTGTAGTGATTAGTACCTCTATTGTGTCAACACCCGCCCTGACCCTTCGACTCCGGGCGTGGTTCGCCCTACGCTCAGGGTGAACGGGGAAGGATCATAAGACGACTCAGGCCAGACGGTCCCCTTTCCGTTCATCCTGAGCGTAGCCCCGCAGGGGCGGAGTCGAAGGGCTTCGCTAATCCGACCTACTTACCTTCGTTTTTTCCTGTCTTCGTAAAGAAAAAGACCCTGGATTCTCGCGTTCGCAAGAATGACCTCTTTTTTGTCATTCCCGACAAGAAGAACTGGACCCCCGATTACGAATAGCCTGCCCTCGACATTAGTAATCGGATGTCGGGGACGAATCCAGAGGTTTTGTCTTAACCCCCTCGCCCCCTGCGGGAGAGGGCCGGGGTGAGGGGGATGTCGGATTACGCTTCGCTAATCCGACCTACAACTCTTTCTCCGTCATCCGCGACATTTTCCTCCCTCGCCCCTTGCGGGAGAGGGCCGGGGTGAGGGGGCCTTTCATTTCAGCCGTAGAAACCGGGGTTGTCCGGTGAACCGCAGGTGTCACTCAACACTCGCAGGAACTTCAGCAGCCCTTTGCGCGTCGTGTCCGGCATGCGGCGAATATGATGAAGAATCGCTTTTTCTTCACGGGTGAGGAGGGGGCCGTCCAGTTTCGGAGGTGTCGCCTGAGTCCGGCGCACATAAGGAAACACCGTGCCGGTAGCCAGCCATTGCGGGTCCTGCCGCAGCAAACGGGCAAGGGCGAAGAAATGCTCCAATTTGATGTTCTTGCTGAAGCCCGACTCCCACTGATTCACCGCGGAAGCCGAAATGCGCAACGCCTTGGCCACGTCCGCCTGGGACAACCCCGCCTGTTTCCGCGCGATTTGAATCCTTTCAGTTAACGTACTCATGGAAAATAGCGGCCTCCTCAATCCATTAGCATGCTGTATTTTTTTAATGAAGTATGCTTGATTTGATAAATTCGTTATGCTAAATTTCCGCCACGAACAACGAAACGCCCGCTGACTCGCATTCAGAACGGCAAACAATCTTCTATGCGTTCTGAAACACACGGGGTTCAGCCATTCGGTAGATAGAAGCAAGACAACCTCTCACAGAAAGGGTGACGAGCATGAGAAGCAGGAAACTCGTATGGTTTTTAATGTTAGGCGTTTTGCTTGCCTTGGCTGGCTGTAGCAGCGACGGCAATGGGACACCGGCGGATATGATGGATGATCCTCCTCCACCTCCACCGGACCCGATGCCAATGTCGATCGATTTATCGGCCTTGACCGCCGGCATGAGGCTTGGGGAGGCGATGGAATATACGATTCAACCGGGTGAATCGCAGGATTCAGGCCAAGTGATGTTTGGCTGTCCCGCAGGGGGATCGGCGTGTATGGTCACGGTGAATACTGACGGGACAGCAACCTATGATGGGAACGGAGGCACGCCAACGGTGATGAACACTCAAGCGGCAATAACTGCAGCCGACAACGCAACCAAAGCCGTCAGGGCCATGGCAGCGAAGATCGCCCCGGCCATTGCTGACCCTGACGGCGACGGGGTGTTCCCGGAGGCCGGAGATCTCAGAGGCACGGGAAGTGCCTCCAGTGATGATAATACTAATAATTCAGCTGCGACGGCTAGTAGTCGCCCCGGTGGTGCAGCCACCTTTGCTGTTGCACCCGGTGGAGCAGTCACGGTGGATTCCAATGGTGCTACAACAGATACAGCAGCAGAATATGCAGACACTCTAGGTGAGGACGACATGTGGGATCACGACGGCGATACTGGCACACCTGATAGGTCTCGAGAAAACCAATTTGAGATGCAAACGGCGACACCTCCCACGTTAGCCGGTTTTGTCGGTAGCGTCTATGAGCGCACCACCATGGACGGCAAAGTCACGGACACGCTCACGGTCTATAGCAATTCCGAGGCTGCTGGAGATGAAGACTATTCAGACTACTATCAATCGTCGACGGCAAGTGTCAGGGATGGGATCACATCCATTGGTGATGATGAGACTATTGGGACAGGGGATGATGCGTATACGGCCAATGTGGTGACTTTCGCAACTGACGTTTCCGATATCTCTGAGGAGATTAGTGTAACTGCTTTCAGGATTGGAAATGATTTAGAAAAGACATTCACTGATGATGCCGAAACAGAGGACATAGATGAGAGAGAGGTTGAAGGTTCGTTCAACGGTATCCCAGGCACATATGAATGTACTAGCGACTCTTGTACTATTAGCACTGACAGCGATGGCGAAGTCGATGCATTCACCGGCACATGGACTTTTACCCCAACTGAAGCCGGTGCGAAGATGAAGGTCCTAGGCGTCACCCCGGATGCCGACTTCCTGACGTTCGGATATTGGTTGCAAGCGACGGAAGATGATGAAGGCGAGACGACCTATGGTGTTCGCACCTTTGCGGCTGGTGCGCAGGCGTTCGTACCAACGAGTGCTCTTGAAGGCCAGGCAACCTATTCGGGCAAGGCGACAGGCATGTACGCGAAGAAGACGTTTAATGACAGGGGCGTTGGGACTCCGACCAGTTCCGGCCAGTTTGTGGCGGACGCCACTTTGACAGCAACGTTTGACCAAACCACTGCTGCTCATCCGGATGGTGCTGGTAACGTTCTCCCAAGTTTGTTGAATTCCATGACCGGTACCGTGAGCAATTTCATGGATGCCTCTGGTAACGATATCGACGATACTTGGAGCCTTACACTGAACGCAGCCCTTATCAGCGCTATTGATGGGTCTATCGGGCCGGGGACGGATGCAACACGCCCCGCGACGACAACGGGTGATGAAGGAGCGGGTGACGGATCGTGGGTAGGCCAATTCTATGGCCCCCTGGTTACTGATGATACAAACACTGAGCAAAATGAAGTAACAATAGGTTATCCGACCGGCGTGGCCGGTGAATTCAATGGCCATTTCTCCAACGGTCACGTGATTGGTGCTTTTGGCGCGACGAAGGATGAATAACCTATCGAGATTAGGGGCATCGTCACATCTCGTCTGTGGCGATGCCTGTCTGTGAGGGTTTGTCACGGCAGGTACCCTTTGAAAAGGGTTACCTGCCGCTTCTCTTGATGGGGGCTGAACCTTTGCGAGGGGTTCTCTTACCATCACCCAGTCTGGTGAGAACACGTCCATGTCCAGCGTGTTCCCATCGTCTCCGGGCGGGACCCGGGAGTGAAAGAGAGAGCACTCCCCCCGCCTCGACTGGGCTTCCCGAATTCCCGCCACGCTATACCACACCACACGCCTGATGTCAAAACGTGATTGGGTCCTAGCCGGTCCTTCGACTTCGCTATCGCTACGCTCAGGACGAACGGATTCTTCCTCCGTTCGCCCTGAGCGTAAGGCGCTCAGCGCCTGGAGTCGAAGGGTCGGGCCGTCCTATGCACAAGCCACGACTTGGATTCCCGATTTTCCCCTTCCGTCATTTGCCTCCTCTTCGTCATGCTTGCGCACGCGAGAATCCAGGGTTGTTTCCTTTTCCTCCGTTCGTCAGGTTAACGACCATGGATTCCCGCTAAAAGCCTGCGGGAATGACGGAAGAGAGGGGCATCCTTGTCTTTTTCTGTCATGCCCGACATTTATAATCGGGCATCCAGCGTCGTTGTTTCACAAACGAAAGAAAGAACAAAGACGCTGGATTCTCGATTAAAGATGTCGAGAATGACAAAAGGAGGAGGTCATTCTCGCGCATCCTTCGACTTCGCCCCTGCGGGGGCTACGCTCAGGACGAACGGAGGGGGGCCGTCGGTTCTGAGCGTAGCGAGAGCGAAGTCAAAGAACGCTCAGGACGAACGGATTCTTCCTCCGTTCGCCCTGAGCGTAAGGCGCTCAGC
>VYFB01000038.1 GCA_009842645.1 Nitrospira sp. SB0677_bin_15
ATTGATGTAAAATATCAATATAGATGTTGCAAAAAAGCATCACAAGGGGAGAGCCATACTCAAGATCGAAAGGGCTCCAATAAATATCGCAAGGACTCAGGAAACTGATCAAAAGCATCGGTGCGCGCGAGTCCGGTAATGATGCCACGGTGTTTCTTGTGCAGGCCGGAGTCGACAAATGCCTGCACGTGGAGTTGCCGTTTCAAAGCATTATTGCTGAGTCCTTGTGCCTGTTCCTCGGCTGTCATGGCCTTAAACATATTGTCGAGACATCGTATGGTTTTTTCGACACTATCATAAGGCGGAGCCAGTTTCAGTTCGGCATAAAATGCTTCCAGGTTCTCACGGAATTCGCTGAGGAGGTTCTGGTCTTCGCGCCGTGACATGACGGTTACGTAGGGGTTATTAAGAGTAGGAGCCTCTCAACCGTTTCTTATGTAGGGGCGGGCCTGCGTGCCCGCCCGCCCGTGCCACAAGGACAGACACGCAGGTCTGTCCCTACAGCAGAGGTAAGGAGCGGCCCGCAGTAAAGCGGGATGCCTCTATTCGGAATTGCTGAATCCGTCCAGGTCATGCTCTTTCCCGATCATGACCAGGACGTCGCCTTTTTCGATCATATCGCTGGGGGACGGAGTGAAATTAAAGGTATCCTCCTTCTTGAGCTTTCCCTTGATCATGCGATTGACCTGTTTTTTGATGCCGATGATGTTGAGGTTGTGCCGTTCGCGGATTTTGGTTTCCTCGATGCTCATGCCGGAAAATCTGTCCGGCACGGCGATTTCCTCGACACTGTACCCGGGCGCCAATTCGAGATAGTCCAACACCTCGGGCGAAACCAGACGGTGCGCGAGCCGGATTGCGGCGTCCCGTTCGGGGTATATCACGTCGGTCACCCCGAGGTTGCTGAGGATTTTTCCATGCACGTTGGTCACAGCCTTGGCGATGATGGATTCGACCCCCATTTCGTGCAACGTCTGGACGATGAGGATACTTGCCTCGATGTTTTCGCCGATGCTCACCACTGCCACGTCGACGTTTTGGGTGCTGACGGCTTTCAGCGCGCGCTCATCGGTCGCGTCGCATTGGACTGCAAAGGTTGCGATCTCACTGATGGCTTGTATTTTGGCCTCTTCGCTGTCGATGGCGAGAACTTCACATCCCTTTTGAACCAACGATTCCGCGACGCTGTATCCGAATCGACCGAGGCCGATGACTGCGAACAGACGTTTCATGACGTAAAGAACGTAGGGCTATTCATCTGATGCCACGTGTTTGGGTGGTGGCGCATCCGGTGATTCTACGTGTTTCAAGAACGGGGTCAACAAGTCAATAGGGACGGGGAACAGGATCGTGGAATTTTTGTCACCGGCCACGTTCATGATGGTTTCGAGATAGCGCAATTGCAGGGCGGCCGGATTTCGGCTCAGGATGTTGGCCGCGTCGGACAGGCGTTGGGATGCCTGAAATTCGCCTTCGGCATGGATGACTTTCGAACGTCGTTCCCGTTCGGCTTCCGCCTGCCTCGCAATGGCGCGCTGCATTTCCTGCGGAAGATCCACGTTCTTGACTTCCACGGCGGAGACCTTGATGCCCCAGGGTTCGGTGGCCTGGTCGATAATCCGCTGCAAGTCTGCGTTGATTTCATCCCGTTTTGAGAGCAGGTCATCCAACTGGCTTTGGCCCAGGACGCTCCGCAGGGTCGTTTGGGCGATCATGGAGGTGGCGTAATAGTAGTCTTCCACCCCGACGATGGCTTTTTCCGAATCCACCACGCGAAAATAGATCACCGCGTTGACCTTGACCGACACGTTGTCTTTCGTGATGACGTCCTGGGGAGGCACGTCCATGGTTACGGTGCGGAGGCTCACGCGAACCAGTTTGTCGATGAACGGAATGATGATGACGACACCGGGTCCATTCTGGCCGACCAGGCCCTTGGCCAGACGGCCAAACCGGAAAATGACGCCGCGCTCGTATTCCCGAAGGATATAGAATCCTTTCGAGATCAGGATGATGAATCCAAGCAATAGAATGAACAGCATCATGGGACTGAAATCCATTGGCTATGGCCCCTCGTTTTGCGGTTCGAGGGGTTTCACGTGGACTGTGAGGCCCTCAATTTGGGTGATTTGAATGGACTGCCCTTCGGCCACCGGCGCCGAACTGACGGCGTCCCAGATTTCACCCTGGATAACAATTTGTCCGTTCGGCGTCAGGTTCGTTTTCGCCGATCCGATGCGGCCGATCATTCCTTCGCTGCCGGTGGGCGTTTGCCGGCGCAAGGCACGCACGCCGAAATTGACCACAAGCAACGTAAACCCGGCCGCGAGGGCGATGACGGGAAGCATAACAGACCAGGAGAGCTGATAATAGGGGAAATCCTGGTTGAAGAGAAACAGCGACCCCAGCACCATGGCCGTGACACCGCCGATGGCCAATACCCCGTAACTGGTGACAGTGACCTCCAGGATCAGCATGACGATGCCCAGGATAAACAGCAATACCCCCGCGTAGTTTACGGGAAGGGACTGGAGAGAATAGAACGCGAGGATCAGGCTGATGGCGCCGACCACGCCGGGCAGGATCGCGCCAGGGCTGTAGAGTTCCGCGATCAACCCGATGGTGCCGATGGTCATGAGCACGTAGGCAATATTCGGATCGCTGATTGCTTTCATGGTTTCGAGTCGCCAACTCATGGGAAAATCGCTCCTGCGCACGTCCCCGGTCTGAAGGGTCACGGGCTGTTCACCGAGGGAAAGTTCTCGCCCGTCGAGTTGCCGGAACAGGTCCTCCACGTCCGAGGCAATCAGATCGATCACGCCCAGTTCCCGGGCTTGCGTGGCAGTGGCCGAGACGCTTTTCTTGACGGCGTTTTCTGCCCACTCGACGTTCCGGCCCCGGCGTTCGGCAATGGACCGGATGTAGGCGATGGCGTCATTCTCCACCTTAGCCTTCATCACTTCATCCATTTCTCCACCGCCCATGGCCACGGGGTGGGCCGCGCCGATGTTGGTGCCCGGTGCCATGGCCGACACGTGTGCCGCCAGGGTGAGGAAGACCCCGGCCGATGCCGCACGCCCTCCGGTCGGGGCCACGTATACGACAATGGGAAGTTGGGCACCCGTGATGTCTTTAATCATCAAACGCATGGACGTGTCCAGGCCACCGGGTGTGTCGAGTTGAAACACGAGAAACTGGGCACGTTCCTGCTCGGCATGGGCAATGGCTTCATGAAGATATTCGGCCGCGACGGGATTGATCACGCCTTCATACGCGGCGGTGACCACCAGGGATGACTCGGCTTGGGAGAGGCCGGCATGACAAGAGAAAAACAGAACAATCAACGCGACGACGGCGCGACCTTTCCGGCTGTGCCGCAGGGAACTACGAACGGGCCAAACCGGGGAAGGCGTTGTGTGAAAGATACTCAACGTGGAGGAACCCTCCTACAGAATCCATCTTACGGTCCTCTCCCAAGGGTGTCAAGAAAACGGCCCCTGTGCCGTCCCAAGGAATCACGCGGTGGAAGTTGCAAGGCCAGGGGCAGGCTCCTAGAATGCGGGCCATGCCGACGTTTCAACCAGGCCAACGCGTCCATCTGGTAGACAAAAAGGGGCGGCAGTATGCTCTCATGCTCAAGGCAGGTGACCTGTTTCAGCACAGCGGGGAAACCATTCCGCATGACGACATCATCGGACGGCCTGACGGGACCATGGTTCGTCTTTCCGGGGGGAAGACCATGATCGCCTTGAGCCCCACCCTGGCGGAATATACGCTGAAGATGCCCAGGGGGGCGCAAGTCCTCTATCCCAAGGACGTTGCCATGATCCTCATGTGGGCCGACGTGTATCCGGGGGCCTCCGTGTTTGAAGCAGGGGTCGGTTCCGCTGCGTTGACGCTGGGGTTGCTGCGCGCGGTCGGCGACCGCGGGTTGGTGGTGAGCTATGAGAAACGGGAAGACTTCGCGCGGACCGCGATGAAGAATGTCGAGCGATTCCTGGGCCCCGTGGCCAACTTCCATCTGGTGCAACGCGATGCCCATGAAGGCATCGGCTGGGAGGTGGACGGGACGACCCACGTTTTTGACCGGGTGATCCTGGATTTGCCGGAACCCTGGAACGTGGTGCCCCACGTGCCGGCTGTGCTCAGGTCCGGCGGCATTTACCTGAGTTTTGTCCCGACGGTGCCCCAGGTGGTTCAGACGGTGGAGGCCCTGCAACGGACCAGGGCCTTCGGACTGGTCGAAACCTTCGAATCCCTCATGCGCCATTGGAACATCGACGGACGTAGCGTACGGCCTGACTTGCGAATGATTGCCCATTCGGGATTCATCACGGTGGCCCGTCGCCTGGAAAAGGGTGATGGCCTCGTGGGATCGACCTCGGCTGTTGCATCCGATAACGAAGGCGAAGGGGAAGGCGCAGGTGAAACGGAAGATCCGGTGTTTGACGGGGGCTGAACCCAATCGATCTTATGCGAACCTGCCGAGGCAGGTCGTAGGGGCGGTGTCCGCCCTGTGAGGTAATGCAAACACTTCTCATTGCAGATGATGACCCCGACCTCCGGTTGTTGCTGCAAACCACCTTGGAGGATCCGGCTTATCGCATCCTGGAAGCTTCGGATGGGGAGTCGGCCTTGTACCTGGTCCGGCAGGAGCAGCCTGACGTGGTGATCCTGGACCGGATGATGCCTGAACTCGACGGTCTTGCCGTGGCCCGGACCGTGCTGGCTGATCCGGCCATCCGGCATATTCCCCTGATTCTCCTGACGGCCTTGGAGCCGCCAACGGCAATTGACGCCGAGCCGGCACCGGAAGTCTTTGCCTATCTCCTTAAACCCTTCAGCCCCTTACAATTACTCGAAACCGTCCGGCAGGCGCTCGACCGCACGGGCACGGCTTAGGTCCAGGGCGCCGATGAAACTCTCTCAGGATTTCGTCCCTGATGATGATCTCAACAAACAACTGCGTTCGGCCAAGTCGCAACTCGCCATGTACGCCAAAGATCTGAAAGCCCTGTTGTCCCGTGAACGGAAAAAGTCATACAAACTGGAAACGACGAACAAGCAGTTGCAGGCCTATGCCCAGGACCTGAAGACGGCCTTTGCAACTCAACAACAAAAGACACGGGAACTCGAAAAAGCCTATGCCGATACCGTGGTCCGCCTGACTTTGGCTTCCCGGTACAAGGATGAAGAGACTGGCACGCATATCCAGCGCCTGAGTCACTACAGCAAAATCCTGGCGCTGGTCATCGGCCTCGATGAACATGACGCCCAACTGATTTTCGACGCGGCGCCCATGCATGACGTGGGAAAGGTCGGGATTCCCGACCGGATCATGCAAAAGCAGGGACCGTTGGATGAACAGGAATGGGAAATCGTCAAACGCCATCCGGTCATGGGAGCCAATCTGTTGGCCGGGTCTCCGTCGTTGCTCCTGCAGACCGCGCGGGAGATCGCTCTCACGCATCATGAACGGTGGGACGGAACCGGCTACCCGCAAGGGTTGAAAGGCGAAGCCATTCCCTTGGGCGGGCGCATGGTCATGTTGGGGGATACCTATGACGCGCTTCGGAGCGTGCGAACGTATAAACCTGCCTTTTCCCATAAGAAGACGTGCGACATCATCCTGAATGGCAACGAGCGAACCAGGCCCGGTCATTTCGATCCCACGCTCCTCGAAGCCTTTCGTGATAAACACTTGGAGTTCGACCGAATTTTTTCGGAGATCAGGGAGGAAGAGGCGACAGCGTAACACCGCATTACCCCCTCTCCCCTTGAGGGAGAGGGCTGAGGTGAGGGTCCGCGCATTCAACGGAACAGAATTAAGCACAACTCCCCCTCTCCCCTGGAGGGAGAGGGCTGGGGTGAGGGGGGGGATGTATATACTCGCGGATGGCAGCCGTTCAGCGTCCCGGGAAATCAACGGGATACCCGGCTTCGTTCCAGGCGTTCATGCTGCCTGCGACGTTATACACGTGCTGGTACCCGAGTCCGGCCAGCGTTTCCGCTGCGATGTTGCTCCGGTGACCGGATTGACAGTACACGACAATATGATCGTCGAGCTTTGCACCGAGTTCCGTGTGGCGACGGCCAATTTCCCGAAAGTCGATATTGTAATCGGTGCCGGGAATGAAGCCCGTCAGGTGTTCATCGTCGGTGCGGACGTCAATCAGAATAAATCCTTTCTGCTGGAGGCTCGGGGCTTTTTGGAGTCCCTTGTTCAACTCCTGAACGGTCAGTACGTACGTTTGTTGGGCTAAAACGGAACCACCCAGCACACCCAACGCAAGTGAGAGACCTATGAAACCACTGAGTATTGTCCGGATCTTCATACAACACCTCCGTGCCGACAAAATGTGGAGGACAATCACAAACCAATTCCTGCATCTGGAATATCCTATGCCCGTTTTCGGAATATGGTCAAGAGCGGGCGCGGCTTTCTTCGTTGCGCTGGGAGTCGTGACGGGTGGGTGTGGCGGAGGTGTTGAGGTCATTCGGGAGAGCCCGGATGCCGGAGTGGTCCGGTATCTGTACAAAGAAACCGACGGGCACTTGTACACATCCAAGCGCCAAGAAGCGCTTGACAGGATTGACGAGTTTTGCGGAGGTCCGTATCAGGTGCTCAAGGAAGGCAAAACCAAAAGCCGGCAGCGGGTCATCGAGGGCATGGGAGGGTCGGAAATTGTGACCGAAGACTGGTGGGGCATCCGGTTTCAATGCCTGCCCCGCCTGCCATGACCCTTCGACTTCAGGCGCGGTCCCCCGTTCACCCTGAGCGTAGCGCGGCAGCGCGAAGTCGAAGGGCAATTGTCTCACGATTGTACAAATAAGAATGGAGGGACATGATGACGGAACAACGTTCCTTACCGGCCGACGCAGAGGCCTATGGCAAAACACCTGTGTTCACGAACGAAACCGTGCCCGGCAAAATCCTGAACCATCATGACTTGCAAGCCGGAACCTGGGGCCTGCTCACGGTTGAATCCGGCACGGTGAGTTTTTTCCTGAAAGGCGATGATGCCCCGCTTGCGGTGATTTCATCGGAAAAGCCATTCGTTATCCTGCCGGAAGAAGTTCACTATGTGCGTTTGGCTGAAGCCACCACCTTTTTCGTGACGTTCTACAAACGGATCAGGACCTGACCTATACCGTTTCATGCTTCCGGCTTCCATTGCCTCACGTCGTCAAATTGATCAAAGTCTTTGTCAAAGGTCGCCACGTGGTCGCCGGAGGCCGTAGCCAGCGAAGCCAGATAGCAATCCAGAAAGTCGCATTTTGTTGAGGCAAAACGATTCAGGGCATCGAGCATTTCGTCACGCTTCATGCAGCGGACGCCGGCACTCAAGATGACTTTGCTCAGCCATTCTGTAATCGCGTTCCGTTTGACGTTATAGAGAGAATGCAGTACCCACACTGCTTCGGCCACAGCCACTTCGGTCAGGATCAACGTGCATTTTCCATCACAAGCTTCGTCAAACAGTTTCCGGGCCGCCGGGGAGTGTGTGTCATGGTTGCCGAGGAGGAAGCGGATCAGGACGTTAGTGTCCAAGAGATACCTGGTCATGTATATCTCGAAACCCTTGTTTTGCGTACTGCAGCTCGCTCTTCGGATTTGGAGGCAGCCGGCCGGTCGCTTGCAAGACAGCCATACAGATCCTTGAGCGTTTCGGGTTGAGGCTTCACCACAACGGCACCGTCAACCACTTCATAGATGAGCTGCTGCCGAGGCTTGAGATGGAGCGCCTTGCGGACTTCGGCAGGGATGGTAGTTTGCCATTTATCGGTTAACGTTGACTTGATCACAGATCAACCCCCATTCATTGTTATTATAAATTCATTGTATTATATATAACAATGAAAAACGGATTCGCAATGATGTGAAAATACACTTAATCAGAGGTTCCGTAATATTCACCTGCATATTCAGTGTATATCAGGTAATTTGGCAGGTACTTGTCCGTGTACGACTCGACCGGATTCCACTCCGTCTATCGCGGCTTTTGACATGGTGGCGGAGAGGGTGGGAAATTCGAAGTCGCGCGGCGGCCGCGCTCCCGCTAGGGGGCCAGGCCCCCTCGCGCCTCCGCTTCGCTCCGGTCACCCCATGAAGGGGGAACACCCCCTTCAAAACCCCCGGTTCGAATCCCACCCCCATCTACGGCCAATGGGTGAGGTTGTGGCTCCACTCTGCCAATCACCGCTTTTTATGGTATGGCGGAGAGGGTGGGATTCGAACCCACGGACCGTTGCCGGTCAACGGTTTTCGAGACCGCCCGATTCGGCCACTCTCGCACCTCTCCGCTCGTCTGTCGGCAAGTGTTTTCAGGTCATGGTGAGGGACTGGTCGCGCCTGAGTTGTTGAAAAAACCGTTGCAGCAGGTCGCGGCTCTCGTTTTCCAATATGCCGTGCGTGACGGCGATTTGATGATTCAATCGGTTGTCCTCATGGACTGCAAACAGGGATCCGCAGGCCCCGGCTTTGGGGTCCCACGTGCTGAAGACCAGACGAGGAATCCTCGCTTGCAGCATGGCGCCGGCACACATGAGGCAGGGTTCCAGCGTCACGTATAGGGTTGTGCCAGTTAATCGCCAGGATTGCAACTGTTCGGCGGCTTCCCGGATCACGATGAGTTCCGCATGAGCCGTCGGATCCTGCTGGCGTTCCCTGGCGTTTCGTCCGCTGGCCACAATGGTATTCTCATGCACGAGGATCGCTCCCACGGGGACATCGCCTTCGGCTGCGGCCTGCTCCGCTTGCCGCAGCGCTTCGTACATGAAGGCTTCATCGGCCGGGAGATCGTGATTTGCGTTTGCTTCGGGGATCATGTTGTTCCTTCAAAAAAGATGCCGGGTTACGCTACGCTGGCCCGACCTGCGATCCTTTGCCCCCTCACCCCGGCCCTCTCCCGCCAGGGGAGAGGGGGTAAAAAGGAGGGGAATAACGGGTGGTACAGAGTTTTGGTTTACACGGCAATCATGATAGCATAGTGTGGCTCCGGACTCCATGAAGATCCGTGTTGAGGGACATGGCCCGTCGTACTCCAATCAACGTTCCCCTTTCAGTCGAACACCTGCAGGCGATCTGGCGAGAGTTGAATGGTTCGTATTTTCAGAACCGGTTGCCAGCCATTGAGATTCAATGGAGTAATCGCCTGAAGGCTTCAGCCGGCCTCTTTCGCAGCCGGACGGGTCCGCGTACTTCCTGGGTGGACCCGGAGGAACGGCATGGCAAGGGGCGCGTGATTCGTTTGTCGGTCCCGCTTCTTTCCGGACAACCCTTTGAAGAGATCCGGGGCACCTTAGCTCACGAGATGATTCATCAGTGGCAGTTCGACGTGAAGAAATGGTGTCCGTCGCACGGGCGGGAATTTCGGAGGATCATGGCCCTGATGAACGACGACGGCTTGGGGATCACGATTTATCATACACTCGGACCCTCACCCCAACCCTCACCCAGAGGGAGCAGGAAGTGGAACGAGCAACTCGCTCCTGGTGGGAGAGGGAGCAGGAAGCAGGGTGGCCTTATTCAACTGGCGTTTCAGTTTTGATAGGATCACCGGCGAAAGGCGTCTTTGCCTTTCACAATTTTGGAGAGAAGTTCATCGGCTTGTTTGGCCGCCTTGCGACGGCGCCACCATTGGATGCCGAATCGGCAGGCCAGCAATCCGGCCAGGCAACCCAGGATGATTCCCATCTCATCACTCATAAGGAACCTCTGATTCAGTGTGATAGCGGGATGCAGGGCAAGGCGTCCCGGAGC
>VYFB01000155.1 GCA_009842645.1 Nitrospira sp. SB0677_bin_15
CGCATAAGCTTTTGAGGGTAGGCGTCAGGTCTGCTATACTGGATGACCTGAAGCGCGAACAATTCCTGCCTGTGTCTATGAAACCCATCGTTTCCGAGTTCAGCCTGAGAGGCCGTCTTTGCCGGTGAACCGATCATGAGATTGATCAGCCGATTTTTGAGTTTGTTCTCGAGCGATATGGCTATTGATCTTGGGACGGCCCATACTTTGGTGTACGTCCAAGGGAAAGGCATTGTGTTGAATGAGCCCTCCGTCGTGGCGATCGAACAGCAAACAAACAAAATTTTGGCCGTGGGGAGTGAAGCCAAGCGCATGGTTGGCCGGACGCCCGGCAACATTTCCGCCATTCGTCCGATGAAAGAAGGGGTCATCGCGGACTTTGAAATGGCCGAGCGAATGCTCCGGTATTTTATTACCAAGGTTCACAATCGTACGGCGTTTGTCCGGCCTCGGATTATCATCGGTGTTCCGTCGCGCATCACGCAAGTGGAACAGCGAGCCGTCAAGGAATCGGCGGAATTGGCCGGCGCACGTGAAGTCTACTTGATCGAAGAACCCGTCGCGGCGGCCATTGGAGCGGGGCTGCCTATCACCGAGCCGACGGGGAACATGGTGGTCGACGTGGGAGGGGGCACGACCGATATCGCCGTCATTTCATTGGGAGGGATTGTCTACAGTGAATCCGTGAAAGTCGCCGGCGACCAAATCGACTTGGCTATTATCAATCACGTGAAGCGTGAACATAATTTATTGATCGGCGAGCATATGGCGGAGCGAGTGAAGGTCTCCATCGGCTCTGCCTATCCGTTGGAAGAGAAAGCCCAAATGATGGTCAAGGGACGCGATTTGGTTTCCGGTATTCCCCGGACCATTGTGCTTGAAGACGGTGAAGTCCGGGAAGCCTTGCAAGAATGCATTTCGGCCATTGTGTCGGCGATCAATATCGCGTTGGAACATACCCCCCCTGAATTGGCGGGAGATATCGTGGATCTCGGCATCGTGTTGACGGGGGGGGGAGCGCTGTTACGCGGGTTGGAGGCCCGGTTGCGGGAGGAAACGGGTCTTCCCATTGTCAACGTTGATGATCCCCTCACGTCAGTCGTCTTAGGAGTCGGCAAGACGCTCGAAGAGCTTACCCTCCTGCGGAGCGTCTCCTCTATGTCGACAGTCAGTTCGTAAAGGAACAACTTCTTATGCGTGGCCGGTCTCGGCCTGGGGTGTTTTGGGGTTCCGGCGTAATGCGGGTTAGCGTGGCCGTCCTGGCCATCGCCTTTGTCGCGCTTGCCCTCTTGCCCCAGCAATCGCAATTTTTCTTCCACGTGCTCGGCGAACCTCTTGCCGGTCTCGTCGCCGTTCCCGTGAAGGGCATGGCCACATTGGACCGGACCTTGCGTGAATGGTGGATGCAATATATTGCCCTCCAGGGTCTTTCCCAACAAAACCGTCAACTCCGGGAAACAGTTCAGCAACTCAATGGAGAGGTGAACCGGTTGCGAGAACAGGCATACATGGCGGAACGGTTAGCCTCACTGTTGGAATTTCAGGAGGACAAATCGGTCCGGACGGTGGCGGCAAGGGTCATTGGCCGTAGTGTGTCCAATTGGTATCAAGGCGCGATTCTGAATAAAGGCGAAGATGACGGCATTCAGGAACAGATGGGCGTCATGACGCCGGCCGGGGTGGCGGGACGCATCGTCAGAACCTCGAGGTCCGCGAGTATTGCCTTGTTGACAACCGACCCGAATCTTGTCATCGCAGGCATGATTCAACGGACGCGAGATGAAGGCATGGTCCAGGGAACGTCGCAAGGGCTGGTCCGCATGAAATATCTTCCTCCGCTTTCCTCGGTCAAAACAGGGGATGCCGTGGTCACGTCAGGCTTGACGGGAGGATTTCCACGCGGGGTGTTGATAGGAGAAGTCGATCACGTCGAAGAAAGTGAAGACGGTTTGTTCCGCACCGCCCAAATCGTGCCGGTCGTACAGTCTCGACACTTGGACGAAGTGTTGATCGTCGTTTCTCCCCGGTCACCGGAAGCCATGCCGTCACCAGATCATGAATTGATTCTCCCGGGGGCACAGAATCCGACTCCATGAAGGTTAGTGCATATATGCTGTTGGCTCTGTCCCTTTTTCCCTTTCAGGTCACCCTGTTGTCTTCTTTCAATCCTTTCGGGATTCAACCGGATTTTTGTCTCGTCATCGCTTGTTTGGTTGGTTTTCGGACCGGACAGGTTCACGGCCTGATCGTAGGATTTGGCCTGGGCTTTCTCCAGGATTTATTTTCCGCCGGTCCGTTTGGACTCCATACGTTCACAAAAGCCGGGGTGGGCTTCCTGTCCGGCGTCTTTGCCAGGAATTTGTCGAATAGGGATCCCCATGCCGCCTTTGTGCCGGTTATGGCATGTTCGGGTCTTTCGGCCATGGTGTTTTTGCTGTGGTCACGGATGGGCATGGGTTTGGGAGAGATGCTTTACGGATTTTCCTATATCTTATTACCACAAGCGGTTTTGGATGGACTTGTGGCCATCATGGCCAACTGGGTCTTCGGCCGGTGGCTGGTCGAGGCGCCGAGTCCGTGAAGGACGTCCCGTGATGAATCGGCATGAGGTCCGTCAATGAAGCCGGGCATAACGAGTTCCGGTCTCCAATCAACCGGATTAGCAGACATCCAGGGACGGTTGCTGCTCGCCAGAGTCGTCGTGTTGATCATTGTGGGGCTGTTGGTCGTGCGCTTATGGCAGCTTCAAGTTCGTGATGGGGTCTACTATCGGAATCTTTCTCATGACAATCGGACCCGGTCGGTTGTGTTGCATCCGGTTCGTGGATTCATTTATGACCGAAACGGAGTCTTGCTGGCGAACAGTGTCCCGATTTTCAACCTGTACGTGGAACTCGGTGACGTGTCGGACCGCGAAGCCTTGATCGGGAAGCTCGTCGAGTTGTTGTCGTTGGAGCGGAGTGAGTTGACCGGGATCATGGACACTCACGCCGGGGGAACGCCGGTTCGTTTGAAAAAAGGCGTCAGTCTCAAAGAAGCGGCCATTATCGAATCACACCGGTTGGATTTGCCCGGCGTGGTGATTCGTCCGGAATTTCAGCGGAACAATCCCGAGGGGGGCTATGCTGCCCATGTGCTTGGGTACGTGGGGGTCGCTTCAGAGGAACAACTCACACGTGAAGCGGTTCAAGGGCTGCCCGCAGGAAGCGTGATCGGCCAGTATGGCGTGGAACGGATCTACGAGAAGACGTTGCGAGGGCACGCAGGGCGAAAACTTATCGAAGTCGACGCGTTGGGGCATGAGAAGCGTATGATTTCCGTGGATAAGCCGCAAGTGGGCAATGACGTGTATCTCACGATTGACTTTCGTTTGCAGAAATTGGCTGAAGATCTGTTAGGGGAGGAAGCCGGGGCGATTGTGGCGTTAGACCCGCAAACGGGGGACGTCCTGGCCATGGCGAGCCGGCCGAGTTTTGATCCCAATGCCTTATCCCGTGGGTTGCGTGCCGACGTGTGGAACGACATTCTTCAGGACAAGCGCCATCCTCTCACGAACCGGGCGATTCAGGGTCAGTATCCACCGGGCTCCACGTTTAAAATCATCACGGCAGCGGCTGCTCTTGATACCAATGAGATCGAACCCGCCGATACGCTTCATTGTGAGGGACGGTTTCGATTGGGCCGCCGAACGTTTCGGGATTGGAAAAAGTATGGTCATGGAGAGGTCAATTTACGGAAGGCGATTGCCCAATCGTGTGACGTCTATTTTTATCGTTTAGGGTATCGTATGGGTGTGGACACCATTGCATTCTATGCCGGACAGTTCGGATTGGGTGAAAGAACGGGCATCGACCTTCCTGCAGAAAGAACCGGACTGATCCCGTCCTCGGAATGGAAGAAACGGACGCGAGGGGAACCATGGTATCCAGGGGAAACGACTTCCGTCGCAATCGGTCAAGGCTACGTCACGGTTACGCCCCTGCAAATGGCGAAAGTCATTGGCATGATCGGGAATAACGGGACTCCGTTTCAACCGCACGTCCTTCGTGGCGTATGGGGACGAAAGGGCGAATGGATTGATGAGTGGAGTCCGACGCAAACGACCCCCCTGACGTTACCGGCCCATCAACTGGAAACCATTCAAGCGGCGCTGGCGGCGGTGGTCACCGAAGGAACGGCGCGAGAATCTCGATCGTCGGTGGTTACGTTGGCCGGAAAAACCGGGACGGCACAAGTGGTCTCGTTACGTCCGGAATCCGAAGAAGAGACCCCAAAACGATTTCGGGACCACGCCTGGTTTGTCGCCTATGCGCCATTCGAACGTCCCCGTATCGCCGTGGCCGTGTTGGTCGAACACATGGGCCACGGCGGGTCTGCGGCAGCCCCATTGGCTAAAGAACTGATCGAGACCTATGTGTCGTATGGGGGCGACGACAAAGAGCGTACTCGGGTGTCCCTGACGAGGCCGTCCGACAAGGTGATGCAACGGGGGCCGCGGCGTGATGGATGAACCGTGGCGTCGCAGGCGAGAGTTCGACCGGTTTGATTGGTACTTCTGCGCGATTATTTTGGCGCTGTCAGCCATCGGAGTCCTGACCATATACAGCGTCACGTCAGAAAAAGCCGGGACGCAGTTTCCCCTGTACCTGAAACAGGTGATATGGATCGGTGTGGGCGCGCTGGCTTTTCTGACGATGTCGCGAATCGATTATCATGCGCTCGCTCGATGGTCGTTTCCGCTGTACGGCGTTGCGTTGGTGCTCCTTGTGATCGTGCTCCTCGGGGGGAAGGCCAGTCACGGTGCTCAACGATGGATTGCCTTGGGTCCTCTGGCGTTTCAGCCGGCAGAATTCGTCAAGATTCCGATGCTTTTGATATTGGCCGTCTATTATTCCGCCCAAAATCGTCGAGGTTGGTGGTATCGGGTCATCGTTCCGGCGTTGATCACCGTGCCGGTATTTTCCTTGATTCTCAAACAACCGGACCTGGGAAGCAGCCTGAGCTTTTTGTCGATTTACGTCACCTTGCTTCTGGTTGTCGGCGTCAAGTCTAAAGCGTTCGGGGTGGTGTTGCTGTCCGCGCTGATGCTGTTCCCATTTGCCTGGAGTGAATTATGGGGTTCACTGCATGATTACCAAAAGGAACGGATCTTGAGTTTTGTCAATCCCGACTATGATCCGGCGGGAAGAGGCTACCAGGGGATGCAATCCCGTATTGCCGTGGGTTCGGGGCAATTGGTCGGCAGAGGGTTTCATGGCGGGACACAAACGCAATTCAAATTTCTTCCGGAAGGTCACACCGATTTTATCTTCGCGGTCCTCGCCGAGGAATGGGGATTTTTGGGTGGGGTACTCTTCATCAGTCTATTTCTCGCGTTGCTGCTCATGGGGCTGGACGTTGCGGCGAAAGCCAAGGATTCATTGGGCGCCCTGTTGGCTATCGGGCTTGTGGGCATGTTGACGTTCAATATGGCGGTCAACGTGGGGATGACCATTGGTCTGGCACCCATTGTCGGTATTCCTTTGCCGTTACTCAGTTACGGGGGGAGCGCGACGATTATGACAATGGCCGGGTTGGGTCTGCTGTTCAGTGTGAAGAAGGCAAGACTCAAGTTATCGCCGTGAACCGTTCGCGTGAGGTCTTCTCCGTCACGGAGCAGAATGGATCATTTGACGAAATGGAGAATCCGTGTCACGCTTTTGGATTACCATCATGGCTTGGGCATGGTTAGCCTTGCCACCGGGTCGCACGCGCTACCCGGGTGATGAAATAAAGGAGTAGAGGTATGGGAGTTGAAATTGCCATTAACATCACTCCGCAAGAAACACGTGCGGCGGTGTTGGAAAATAAAGTGGTCACGGAACTCTACGTGGACCGCGTCAAGAAAAAAGATTTTGTCGGCAACGTCTACAAGGGCAAAGTGGTCAAAGTCCTGCCCGGCATGCAAGCGGCGTTTATTAATATCGGGCTGGAGCGCGCAGCCTTTATGCACGTGTCGGATTTGTCGGTCGGGACCGAACCCGGCGATATCCTGGTGGAAAGTGATGAAGATGAGAAGAGTCCGGAATTCCCGCACCCCCGGCGGCAAACGGTGCGGCCCATTCAAGAGTTGTTGGAAGAAGATCAGGAACTCGTCGTACAGATTTCCAAAGGCCCGATCGGGACCAAAGGCCCGCGAGTGACGTCCTATTGCTCATTGCCGGGCCGTTTCCTGGTACTCATGCCGAACGTCGATCATATCGGGATCTCACGACGCATTGCCGAGGAGGAGGAGCGTAGCCGTCTCAAAGACATCATGAAACGCATCCGTGAACCCGGGTATGGCTACATTGTCCGGACGGTGAGTGAAGGGGTCAGCGAGGAGGATCTCAAGGCCGACGTCGGGTTTTTAACCGCCATGTGGCAAGATATCGTCAAGAAGCAGGATCGTCATCCGGCGCCTGCCGCGTTACATATGGATTTGGACCTGACGCTCCGCGTGGTGCGCGATTTATTTACCAAGAACGTCAAGAGGCTCCTCATCGATTCGAAAGAGGAATGTGAAGCGGTCAGGGAGTTTGTCCGGCGGTATCTTCCCGACCAGACGTCTCGCATTTCTCATTATGAAAAAGAGGAGAGCCTGTTCGATCATTTGGGGATTGAACAGGAAATCTCGCGCGCCCTGAGCCGGAAAGTCTGGCTGAAGTCCGGCGGCCACATTGTGATCGATCATACGGAAGCCATGACGGTCATCGACGTGAACACGGGCCGGTACGTCGGAAAGCGCGATCAGGAAGAAACCATTTTGCGAAACAACCTGGAGGCGGCGCGCGAGATTGCCTACCAGATCAAACTTCGCGGAATCGGGGGAATCATCATTATCGACTTTATCGACATGGAACGAGGACGGAATCGTGATAAAGTCTATCACGCCCTCGTGGACGCGATGGGTAATGATAAAGCGCGCACGCGCATTTCCCGCATCAGTGACTTGGGGTTGATCGAGATTTCCCGGGAACGCGTGCGGGAAGACCTGCTCCGCACGCTCTCCGACGTCTGCTCCGATTGTGACGGTCGCGGATATACCCGCTCTGCGCTCACGGTGGTGTACGATATTTTCCGCGACGTTCGCCGAATCGGACGAGCAGCCGGGCAGCAAACCGTGGTCATCGGGGTCCATCCCCATATCGTGGAGATGCTGCAAGACACCGAGCCCGAAACGCTTGAGCAGCTTCAACGGGAATTTCAGTATCGGATTGTGGTGAATGCCGACCCCCTGCTCCCTCTCGAGCAGTATGATATCGTGGTGTTGAACGAAGGGGCGGGAGTCGCCTAGCCCGGCCGATGCCCATCCCACCCGCGTCTTGTTTATCGTTCTGCTGAACCATGGAATTGCTGGAAGCATGGCTGATCCTGCGGTCAGTGAAAGGCGTCAGTGACGGGACAATCTGTACGCTCGTTCGGCATTTTGGCGGACCGAAGGAGGTACTGTCCGCTTCGGCGTCCGAGTTGCGGCACGTGGCCGGATTGCGGCCTTCCGTTGTGACCGCATTGCGGAAAGAACCTGAACCAAGCGTCGTGGCGCACGTTCGGAAGGAAATGCGGCTGCTCGAAAAGGGCGAAAGCGGGATCGTCACGATTCTGGATGCTGCCTATCCTCGCCGGCTGGCGATGATCCCCGATCCGCCGCCCTTGTTATACGTGCGCGGCACGTTGCCTGCGTCCGATAATTATGCCGTCGCGATCGTGGGATCGAGAAAAGCCTCACCGGCGGGGGCGCTCATGACGCAAGAACTCAGTCAACAATTGGCCGGCATGGGGTTGACGATTGTGAGTGGGTTGGCACGGGGAATCGACGCGGCAGCCCATCGAGGCGCGCTGGCGGCCAAGGCCACGACGATTGCCGTCGTCGGGTGTGGAGTGGATCGAACGTATCCACCCGAACATCGACAATTACAACGGGACATTGAAGGCCATGGCGCAGTGGTATCGGAATTGCCGCTTGGGGCCCCGCCGCTGCCGCACCATTTTCCTCGTCGCAACCGGATTATCAGCGGATTGTCGTTAGGCGTGATCGTCTCGGAAGCCGATCAAAAAAGCGGCGCGTTGCTCACGGCACGTTTTGCGCTCGAGCAGAACCGTGAGGTTTTTGCCGTTCCGGGTGCCGTCAAATACGGAAAACATCGAGGGGCCCATGGACTCATCAAACAAGGAGCCAAACTCGTTGAAGATGCCCGTGACGTCGTTGAAGAATTGCTCCCTCAATTTGACGGACTCTTAGTCGATCGAGTAAAGAATGCCCGTTTTCAGGAGACAATCTCTCAAAGCTTCACCCCCAAAGAACGACGCGTGTTGTCTCTTTTGCATGAGGACCCCGTGTCGATTGACGAGGTGTTAATGGAAGCGCCGTTTGACCGGGCCGAAGTGATGAGTCTGCTGCTCAGCCTGGAATTGCGAGGCTGTATTCGACAGGTGCCCGGTTCCCGTTACGTGAGGACGTCCTGCTGATGCCTGCCCGTACGTCTCCCACAGCCGCGAAAAAGAAGGCGCGCTCCCGCGTGACCGAAGGAGTGGGCAAGATCTTGGTCATTACCGAGAAACCTTCGGTGGCCCGCGACATCACAAAGGCACTCGGCGGGTTTCAGAACGATAAAAATTTTTTCGAGGGGCAGGCCCACGTCGTGACGTCGGCAGTCGGTCACATGCTCGAACTGGTTGCCCCCGAAGGCGTTGAAGTCGAGCGAGGAAAGTGGGCGCTCGCCAACCTCCCGGTGATTCCCGATCACTTTGAACTCAAACCGATACAGAAGAATGAATCCCAACTCAAACTCATCAGGAAACTTTACGCACGCAAGGATATTGACAGAATCATCAACGCCTGTGACGCCGGCCGCGAGGGCGAGCTGATCTTTCATTATTTGATCCGGCATTTCAAGGGATCAAAGCCGGTCCAACGTCTTTGGTTGCAATCCATGACCCCGCAGGCGATACGCGAGGGCTTTGAGCGTCTTCGCGACGGTGAGACATTGTTGCCCCTCCAGCGGGCCGCGGTGTGTCGCTCGGAGTCCGACTGGCTCATCGGGATCAATGCCACCCGGGCGATGACGGCGCTGAATTCGAGCGGTGGCGGGTTTTCACTGACGACGGTGGGGCGAGTGCAAACACCGACGCTCGCGATCCTTGTCGACCGCGAAAAAGAGATCCAGCACTTCGAACCTCGCGAGTATTGGGAGGTCAAGGCCACCTTCGCTATTGCCTCAGGCCGGTACGAAGGGCACTGGGTTGATCCGCAGCTGCAAACCCGGGCGAAGCAAGGCGCTGCATCCGGTGAGGTCAAGGATCAACACGGCACCACAAAGCCTGAGCGCATCTGGGATAAGACCCGGGCCGACGCCATCGTGGCGCAATGCGCGAACCGGGAGGGCAACGTGTCCGAAACCACGAAGCCGTCGAGTCAGCAGCCTCCGATGTTGTTTGACCTGACGTCACTCCAGCGTGAAGCGAACCGGCGGTTCGGGTTTTCGGCCAAGGCGACGCTCGGCATCGCACAGGCCCTCTATGAACGGCACAAGGTCCTGACCTACCCGCGTACCGATTCGCGGACGTTGCCCGAGGATTACCCGGACACGGCCAGGAACATTATGCAATCGCTGGGTTCTTCCGACGCCGGCCGGGGCGCCACGTCGCCGGAGAACAAAGACGACCGGCCGATCAGCCACTGGGCCAGGCAGGTCCTTCAAAAAAATTTCATCAATGGAAACAATAAGCGCATCTTCAACAACGCTCAGGTGTCCGACCACTTTGCCATCATTCCGACCGGGGAGGTGCCGGGTAAGCTGAAAGAACAGGAACGGCGCATCTATGAACTGGTCACGCGCTCGTTCATCGCGGCCTTCTACCCTCCGGCCCGGTTTGAAAACACCGTGCGCCGCACCGTCGTTGAAGGGGAGACCTTCGAGACTCGCGGGCGGGTGCTGATCGACGGCGGCTGGTTGCAGGTCATGGGACGCAAGGAAAGCAACGAGACGTTGCCTCCGCTTTCGGGAGCCGCCGGCGCCGAAATGGCCAGGACGGTCGAGATCGACGTGGAAGGGAAGCACACCAAGGCCCCGCCGCGCTATAACGAGGCGACCTTGTTGTCCGCGATGGAAGGCGCGGGCAAACTGATGGAGGATGATGATCTGCGGGAAGCCTTGCAGGGTCGTGGTCTCGGCACGCCCGCGACGCGTGCCGCGATCATCGAGGAATTGATCCGCAACAGGTACATCCTCCGGGACGTCCGTGAACTGATCCCGACGGCCAAGGCCACGACGCTCCTCAG
Organism: Nitrospira sp. SB0677_bin_15; assembly: GCA_009842645.1. Classification (GTDB taxonomy): domain Bacteria; phylum Nitrospirota; class Nitrospiria; order Nitrospirales; family UBA8639; genus Bin75. The sequence goes on from VYFB01000155.1 coordinate 10,301, forward strand.
GTTATTACGCGCCCTCAAGATTGACGAATTGACCACGGCCGAATTGACCGGCGAGTGGGAAAAGAAACTGAAACAGATTGAAAGTGACCAGTTCTCCTCCGAAGAGTTTATGCGGCACATTCGCAAGATGACAGTCAATATCGTCGAAGCCGCCCGGCAGTGTGACGTTGACCAGATTGACGACGAATACGCCGTGCTCGACGTGCCCTGTCCCAAGTGCGGCAAGGGTACGGTGCGAGAGAACTATCGCAAGTTTGTGTGCGAAAGCTGTGATTTCTCGATTTGGAAATCCATCGCCGGGCGCGAGTTGTCACCCAACGAGGTGGCCGTTCTGTTGCGTGACCGTCGCCTCGGCCCACTGAATGGGTTTCGCAGCCGTCTCGGCCGGGAATTTTCCGCCGAGTTGACCATCAAGGACGATTTCACCGCGGCGTTTGATTTTGGTGACACCGCCGAGGATGACGACGTTGATCCACGGACCGCCGACCAAGTTGGTCCCTGCCCCAAATGCGAAGCGCCGGTGCTTGATACGCCGAGACGGTACGTCTGTCGAAGCGGACTCGGTGATCAACCGGCTTGCGATTTCAAAATCAGCCGGCAGATTCTGAACCGCTCAATCGATGCAGGTGAAGTGCGACAATTGTTGGACAAAGGGAAAACCGATCTCCTGCAAGGGTTCGTGTCGAAGAAGAACAGACGCAAGTTTGCTGCCCATCTCACGCTTGACCCCGGTTCCGGTAAATTAGGTTTCGAGTTCGCCCCGCGCAAGAACGACGTGAACGGCGACGGCAAGAACAAACGGTTCGGGAGAAAAAAGACCGCGCGAAGCTCCGGCGCGTGACTACGAGCCCACCGCGGGCTTCATGCGTGGTGACGGGTCAATAAATTTGAACGGTTCACCTTGTTTGAGAATCACGTCCTCGGTAATCACCACTTCCTTGATCTCGGTTTGCGAGGGGATCTCGTACATAATATCGAGCATGACCTCTTCCATGATCGCGCGAAGTCCCCGTGCCCCGGTTTTTTGCGCATAGGCTTTTCTGGCGACGGCATGGAGAGCCCCATCTGTAAATTTCAGTTTCACGTTGTCCAGGGACAACAGCTTTTGATACTGCTTGGTTAAGGCGTTCTTGGGTTCAGTCAAAATCCGGACCAACGCGTGTTCATCCAACTCCTCCAGCGTCGTCACCACCGGCAATCGCCCGATGAATTCGGGAATTAATCCGTATTGAAGTAAGTCTTCCGGTTGGATATGGGCCAGCAGGGACGTGGAGCGTTCCCGCGGCGAGGCGGACCGGTCCGATTTGAAGCCCATGCGGTTCCGGTTCAACCGTCGTTCGATAATGGGTTCAAGCCCGACAAATGCCCCGCCGCAAATGACCAGGATATTCTTGGTGTCCACTTGAATGAACTCCTGATGGGGATGTTTCCGGCCGCCTTGCGGCGGCACGTTGGCCACCGTGCCTTCGATGAGTTTCAGCAGGGCCTGCTGCACGCCCTCCCCCGATACGTCGCGGGTAATGGAGGGGCTGTCGGCCTTCCGCGTGATCTTGTCGATCTCATCGATATAAATGATGCCGCGTTCGGCGCGTTCGACTTCATAATCCGCGGCTTGCAGCAGTTTCAGGATAATGTTCTCGACGTCTTCCCCAACGTACCCCGCTTCAGTCAAGGTGGTGGCATCGGCCAGGGTAAACGGCACGTCCAGGTAATCGGCCAGGGTTTGAGCCAATAGCGTTTTCCCTGTTCCCGTCGGCCCAATCATCAGAATGTTGCCCTTTTGGAGCTCGACGTCTCGGGTTTCATTCGCGGTGATGCGTTTATAGTGATTATGAACGGCGACTGAGAGAATCTTTTTTGCGCGGGCCTGGTCGATGATATATTGATCCAGGTGGCGGTTGATCTCGACGGGTTTGCGAAGTTTAGAGGAAAGGGCTTCTTTGGCTTCCTGCCATTCCTCGGCCATGATTTCGTTGCAGAGGCCCACGCATTCGTCGCAGATGTAGACGGTGGGCCCGGCAATCAGTTTGCGCACCTGATCGCGGCTTTTCCCGCAGAACGAACACCGCAGATTCTCGTCCGATGTGAGTTGTTTGGTCATGGGGTACTCGATGCTCAGCGGTCAGGCGCCGTTCGAGCCGGCCGTTTCTTTTTCCGACGCCCTGATAATGACTTCATCGATAAGACCGTAGTCCTTGGCTTCCGTGCCGGACATGAAATAATCCCGCTCGGTGTCCTGGCTGATTTTATCCAACGACTGACCCGTGTGCTCCGCCATGATCTGGTTAAGCCGTTCGCGAATTTTCAGGATCTCGCGCGCGTGAATGTCAATCTCCGTCGCTTGTCCCTGAAATCCTCCCATGGGTTGGTGAATCATCACCCGGGCGTTGGGCAGGGCATACCGTTTGCCTTTGGTGCCCGCCGCCAGGAGCAGGGCGCCCATACTGGCGGCCTGACCCAAGCAAATGGTCGTGATCGGTGGTTTCACGTATTGCATGGTATCGTAAATGCCCAGGCCCGCGGTCACGCTCCCGCCCGGGGAATTAATATAGAGGTTGATGTCTTTTTCCGGATCTTCGGCTTCCAGGAACAGTAATTGCGCAATGATGAGGTTGGAGAACACGTCGTCGATAGGCGCGCCGAGAAAGATAATGCGGTCCTTCAATAGGCGGGAGTAAATATCGTACGCCCGTTCACCGCGGTTCGTACTCTCAATAACCATTGGAATTAACATACGGTTGTACCCTTTCTGTGCAAACGGGTTTGCGGAGCGTCTTACCCCTGAATCACCGCAAATTGATAGACCAATTGAAGCGCTTTTTCAGCCCGGATGCGGTCCTCGAACTCCTGAAGCGAACTTTCCCCTCCCGATTCCACCATCTTGCGGATGTCATCCAGTGGAACTTGAAGCCCTTTGGCAAGGTTGGTGAGTTCTTCCTCGATCTCCTGTTCGCTCACGGAAATCCCTTCCTTGTCCGCAATGGCTTCCAGGACCAACGCGAGCTTGACCCGTTTCTGCGCTCCCGGTGCCACCTCCTGTTGGATGCGTTTCGCTTGCTCTTCCATTTGGATTTGATCATCCATTGAGAACTTACCGCCCTTTTTCCGTTGCTCTTCCATGACGCGTTGTCGAACCAGCGTACGAATTTCACGTTCGACCAGAGTCTCGGGCAGATCGAAGTGATGCATTTCCAACAGGCGTTCCATGATCCGATCCTTATAGCCTTCTTCGATATCCCGTTTGAGGACCGACTCCAATTCGGAGCGAATCATGTCCTTGAGCGCATCGAGGTTCTCGTACTCCCCGCAATCTTTGGCAAATTCATCATCCAACGGAGGGAGAATTTTCTGCTTCACGCCAAGGACGGAGAGATGAAACGTCACGACTTTGCCGGCCAGCCGGGCATCCGGATGCGTGGCGGCATATTCCTGCTGAAGTTCCGCGTGGTCTCCTTCCTGTTTCCCTACCAGCGCGTCGTCGATGACGAGACCCAGCACGGGTTCCTGAGACCCCACCTTGTGGAGGTGCCCTTCCTTTTTCGAACCTTCCACCGGCTCGCCGTCGACCACGCCTTCGATCCTCACGACGGCATACAGACCTTCAGCCAGGAGGGTGCCGGGAGGGGCGGCGTCGAGCTTGGCCTGTTGTTCTCGAAACCGGTCCAGGGCCTTATCCACGTCCTGATCGGTAATGGTCCGGGAATCGGGTTTCAAGGCAATGGGGTTGGGCGGGCGATAATCGCGTAATTCAATCGGAGGCTTGATTTCCACGGTGGCGGTAAAGGTCAGCGACGTGTTTCGGTGAGCTTTCATTCGCTCCATAGGAGAAATTTCAACCAACACGGGCGCCACGCCGGCTTCTTGAATCGCCTTCTGATAGTAAATCGGCACCAGGCGCTGAATGACGTCCTGTTCGACGGCCTTCGCGTAGCGTTTTTCCAACATGGCGACCGGCGCTTTGCCGGGCCGGAAGCCGGGGACGCGCACCTGGCGTTTCAGGTCGGTATACACCCGGTCGAATTCCTGGTTGACGGCGTCTTCAGGCACTTCGATTTTAAGCGCGCGTTTAACAGGTCCTAATTCCGTGACTTCCAATTTCATGTCGATCGTTGATGAAAGACAGCGGGGAATGGTGCGAGAGGGGGGATTTGAACCCCCACGGTCTCCCACGAGATCCTAAGTCTCGCGCGTCTGCCAGTTCCGCCACTCTCGCGTCTCTGAACAGGTTCTTTTCCCGTGAGCACTCGAAACCGGGCAGCTAAAGCCCAAAGGCCACAAGTCTACCCGTTTGTGCTATTTACCCATACGGTGCGTAGGGTGTCAACGAAGCCTGAACGCCGGGCGGACGGTCTAAGCCTTCCTCTTCTTGCCAGAAACCAATGGAGTAAGCTAAGGTGTTCGGGATGGATCTCAAAAAACTGTACCTGAACATTTACGAGCAGTTCATCCAAACGCGCGAATCTCACAAGGGGTTCCATTTTCAAGAGGAACCGCTTAAAAGCGTGGCGCCCAAAGCGGTGTCGTTTAAGGATCGCGTCACGTGGTGGACCCTTGACCGGCCCAGCCGGTTGAAGAAGATTGAGCAGGAACGGGACCGCCAACAGCAGGAGATTCTCGCCCTCAAGCAAAAGCCTGTCCCCGATGCCTGTAATCGGGGATCATCAGGTTAATCGGCCTAATCGGCTTTTATTTCCCACGACGACTCATGCCGGAGTTCGTCCCAGCGACTCTTCAACTGTATCGTCAAGCCCTATTGGCGACGTGGCAGTCGCTGACCAGAAACTGGCTGCTCGTCCCGGCGGTCATGATCCTGGCCGTGCTCATGTACGCGGCCACCGGATTGGCCATGGGGCTCGGCATGCCGGGAGGCTTGTTGCTGGGCATGGCCAACGCTTTTGTGGTCGGGGCGTTTCTGGGGTTACTCGAACAGGCCGTGACGGGCGCGCGACCCATGGTGTGGAGCGATCTGTGGGACGTGGCCGGCGGCTATTTCTGGGACGTGATTACGGTCGGCTTTATCGTGTGGGTCCCCCTGCAAATTCTCGAACTTGGCATGCAAGCCAACCCGTATGGGCCGGCAATCGTTTCAGCCGTCTTCCTGCTCCTGTTTATTTTGCTCAATCCCGTCCCCGAACTGATTTACCAGAGCCGTGCCGGTACCTCCCTTGAAATCCTCAAAGACAGCTACGAATTCGTCCTGGAAAATTGGATTGAATGGTTTTCCCCCCTGGTCGTGATCCTGGCACCGTTCGGGTTGTCCTTTTTCTTTTCGATTTCGAGCCGGAACGGCAGGCTGATGGGTTTGGATTTTCTTCAACTCCTGGGATTGCCCTTCGCCGTGTTGAGCCAGTGGTTCCAGGCTCTCGGACTGTCCTCCTTGACGGCCATGATCCTGGTTCTGTGCCTGACTCCCGTTTCAGCAGTCCTGATGATGCTGTTTCGCGGTCATCTCTATAAAGCCCTGACCAGTTCCTCCCGGCGACAACGATTATTTCAACGACGCCAATCCTTGGGTAACTGACGGGGATTTTGTGTCCCTCTTACAAAGGGGAATTATGTATTTAATTTGGCAAGATTGTTAGCAGTTGTAGGTCGGATTAGCCGAACAGGCGTAACCCGACATCGCAGGCCCTCGTCGGATTACGCTCCGCTAATCCGACCTGCGTTTTTTTGTAGCGGCCGTATCTTATGCGGCCAAGGAGAGGCGCCATAAGATGGCGCGGCTACAATAAGGAGAGGACGTCAAGTTAAGGAACCTCTGATTCAGTGTGATAGTGGGATGCAGGGCAAGGCGTCCCGGAGCGAAACCCGAAGCTTATCATCGAGATAGGTGAGGGTTGAGCGAGGACACAACGCAGCCATGCGCCCGATCGTGCACTTAATCAGAGGTTCCTTATGAAGACGGCAGGATCATGACCACCTGATCGCGCGGCAGAATTTCCGTCCCCGGATAGTAATAGCGCAGGATGGATTGATAGGGGTACCCCAACTCGGCCATTTCCTTGGCACCCCATTGACAGAGGCCGACCCCGTGTCCTGCCCCCTTTCCCGCAAACACCACGTGCCTGTCAATTCGTTCAATGGAAAAACGGGTACTGCGGACTTTGGCATACCCGAGTATCCTCCGAAATTCCTGTCCCGTGATAACGAGTTCTCCCCGGGAATGCAGGATTCTCATATCCTTGACTCGACCGGCAGTGGTCATGCCATAGGGCGTGAGCGTTGCGAGCCAGCCAATGGGATACCCTTCTTCCCTGAGCCGGGCTTCGACCGTGTCAAACGGAATGGTTGCTCGCCACTCATACCAAGGCGACTTCCGGTCAAAGGGACAAGCCACCCCTTTGAGATAGGGCAAGTCTTTGGCCCACACGTTCATAGCGTCTTCCGTAGGCCCGGCGGTCGTGGATGAATACACTGCGAAAATGGGACGGCCTTCATAGGTCAGGACCTGGCCGCGCGTCCGGTTTACGGCATCGAGCACGGCGCGATTAACTTTTTGACGGCCCGTATAAACCTGATCCTGCACGTTCGCATAGACGTCGAACGGTTGGGCTGCGCTCTCGAGTTTCTTGTACAATACGTAGGTCCGCGCCGCCACGGCCTGCGTTCGCAAGAGTTCCTCGTGCCAACCGGGATTGACTTCCGAACTCACGACGCCCGCCACGTACTCTTCGAGATCAACCACGTTCACGATCAGCAGGTGTTCATCCCGGATCGTTATTTCGAGATCCCCGTACACCGCCCAATGTTGGCTCACCGCATCAGGGGACGATCTTTGAATGGTGATTTGTAATTCATTGTGTGTCCCGTGAATTGCGAGACCGTTGCCTCGGACCACGTTTCCATCGACCTGCAACCCATGCCCCTTCAGAACAACCGTTGCCTCGGACAACACGTCAACGTGGTCTCCCGAAGACGTTTCGAGACGCAAATCTCCGGCGGAAGCGACCGTGACACGGTCGGCTTGTTCGGTCAAGGCAACCCGGATATGATCCGCTGCGTGAACGCAGGGCAACGATCCCTGCCCCACCCCGATGATCAGCAGGAGCATCCAAACCGGAGAGAAAGGGGGCTTGGTCATCGTTTCAGGAAGAAGTAGAGAAGGAGACTGCCCACCAGGCTGATGACAATACTGGTCCCTAGTGGGAAGTAAAAGGTGAAGTTGTCTCGCTTGATGAAAATATCGCCCGGCAGCTTTCCCGGCCAGCCGAGCCCCGTCCCCTCACCCGGCCACTTGCCGAGCAACGAGACCACGATACCGAGGACGACGATTCCCAATCCCAGCATGATGAGCATCTTCCCGATGAACTCCGGCATGGCTCACCTTGTCAATGCCTCGGCAATCTGGACGGCGTTGAGCGCAGCCCCTTTGCGCAGGTTATCCGCCACCACCCACAAATTGAGCCCATTGGGAATGGAGTCATCTTCACGAATCCGTCCCACGAACACCGCATCCGTTCCCGCGGCGTCGATCTGCAGGGGATACAACTTCCGCGAAGGATCGTCATATAGTTGCACGCCCGGCGCGGTCGAGAGGATGGCGCGGGTTTCCTCCACCGACAACTTCCGTTTGGTTTCGACGTTGACGGATTCCCCATGACCGACGAACACGGGTACACGCACCGTCGTCGCGGATATCCCAATCGAATGGTCACCAAGTATCTTCCGGGTTTCATTGACCATCTTCATTTCTTCACCGGTATACCCCGACGACAAAAAATCGTCGATGTGCGGCAAACAGTTGAACGCGATCTGATACGGATACACCGTGGGCGTCGCGTCGCCGAAGCTTAACAACTGCCGGCACTGTTCCGCCAATTCATCCATGGCTTCCTTGCCGGTACCGGAAACCGATTGATAGGTTGAGACAACGACGCGGGTAATCGTGGCCCGATCATGTAACGGCTTGAGCACCACCACCATTTGAATGGTGGAACAATTCGGGTTGGCCACAATACCCTGCTGGGTTTCCAGGTCGTGCGCGTTCACTTCAGGGACGACCAGCGGAACCTGTGGGTCCATACGCCAGGCCGAACTGTTATCGATCACCACCGCCCCGGCCTTGACGGCAGCCGGCGCGTACTCCTTACTCACGGAGGCGCCGGCGGAGAACAACGCGATATCGATGCCCTGAAACGATTCCCGCGTGAGCAATTGCACCTTGACGTCGTCGCCGCGAAACGACACGGTCACGCCTGCGGACTTGGACGACGCCAACGGACGCACCTCATTCACGGGAAACTTGCGTTCTTCCAAAACCGAAAGCATTTCCGTGCCCACGGCACCGGTGGCCCCGACCACGGCAACAGTATAGGCCGATTTCTTCTTCATCTTGCGCGTTCGTTATTCCTGCGGTTTCCAGCGGGAATCCACGTTTTTCTCTTCCCCCCCCCCTCACCCCGGCCCTCTCCCGCCAGGGGCGAGGGGGATATTCACGGGTTTCCGTTTACCACGACGCGGATACGGTGACTGAAGGTATCCGCGATGTACACGTGCCCTCGGGAGTCCAAGGCGACTCCGAACGGATAGTTCAGACTGCTCTGCAAGGGATCCTTCCCATCGCCGGAAAATTCTGCCTTCCCGTTCCCGGCCAGGAGCGACATTTCTTTTTTCTGCAGGTGCCACACCCGAATCAAGTGGTTGTCGCTGTCCGTAATGAACAGGCGGCCGTCGGGATGAAGGGCAATGGCATACGGCCGGGACAAGCTGGGAGAGGATTCATTTTCACCCGGTGTAAAATGAAACTCACCCGTTCCGCCAGTCACCGTCTCCACCGTCCCGGTCTCTCGATCCCACTTCCGAATGCGACTATTAAACGTATCGGCAATGTACAGGTTTCCGTCCTCATCCACGGCAAGTCCGCTGGGACCGGCCAACGCGGTTTCAGGGCCGGCGGCCCCATCGCCGTTGTATCCCGACTCCCTGGTCCCCGCGATTGTCGTCATCACGCCGGAAGGCACGTCGAGCTTTCGGATCCGGTTGTTGCTTTGATCCGCGATGTACAAACAATCCGGTTCGTCCAGGGCCAAGGCCACGGGTTCATTCAGGGCCGCTTTTACGGCAGGTCCATTGTCACCATAAAATTTTGCCTGGCCCGTTCCTGCGATGGTGGAGATGACCCCGGTGGCGGGATCAATCCGGCGGATTCGGTGATTCCAGGTATCGGCAATGTATACGGTGCCATCTTCGGCCACGGCCACGGCCGAGGGAAAATTAAGCGCGGCCCCGGTTGCCGGGCCACCATCACCTGTAAACCGCTGATCCTTTGATTGGGTTCCGGTCACGTAGCGGACCATGCCACTCAAATCCGGGGTTTGCGAGTAGGCGTCACCCGGCTTGTTCACCGGATCTGCCAATGGATCTTCATCGTCTTCTGCGCGCTCAGGCACAGGCTCGACAGACGTGGACGCAGGGGCATCAGGCTCTAAGGTTCCGGCTATCGTGGTGATGAACCCGGTTTGCGCGTCAACCTTACGCACCAGATGATTCTCCGAATCGGCGATATAGAGATTGCCTGCGGCGTCGAGAGCCACCGTTTTGGGCTCGTTCAACGTGGCCGCGGTGGCCGGACCGGCATCTCCGCCGCAGCCGGGCTCCCCGCTTCCGGCGATGGTTCCGATCGTGCCGCCCTGTATGGTGTCCAACATGTTTCTCCTGCCTCTCCCTGGTCTAACCGATGTGTTGAAGAATACGGTTGCTCATCTCTTTGGTACCCACGAGGGTGGTTCCCGGTGCCGCGATGTCTCCGGTTCGGCACCCCTGGCCTAACACGGCCTGAATCGCGTTCTCGATCAAGTCCGCTTCCTCGCCCATGCCAAACGAATACCGGAGCATCATCGCACCGGAGGCGATCATGCCGATAGGGTTAGCCGCGTCCTTGCCCGCAATATCCGGGGCGCTCCCGTGAATCGGTTCATACATGCCGACGGACGCGCCGACGCTGGCCGACGGCAGCATCCCGATCGACCCGGTCAACATGGCGGCTTCGTCACTCAAAATGTCACCGAACAGGTTCGTTGTCAGGATCACGTCAAACTGTTTTGGATTCCGGATCAACTGCATCGCGCAATTGTCCACGTACATGTGTCGCAGTTCCACGTCCTGATAATCCTCGTGGACCTCGATGACGACCTTCCGCCACAATTCCGAGGATTCCAGCACGTTTGCCTTATCCACGGAAGTGACGCCCCCTCGGCGTTTGCGTGCCACGTCGAAGGCGATTTTGGCAATCCGCGTAATTTCTTCCGTTGTATAGACCTCGGTATTAAATCCGCGATGGCCGGTCGGCGTCGCTTCCACGCCCTTGGGTTTCCCGAAATAGATGCCACCCGTCAGTTCACGCACCACCAGCACGTCGATGCCTTCGATGATCTCGCGCTTGAGGGTCGAGGCATCGGCCAATTCCGAATACAGCTTGGCCGGACGGAGATTCGCAAACAACCCGAGTTGTTCCCGCAAGCCCAGCAAGGCCCGTTCGGGCCGCCGCTCATAATCGAGGCCCTCCCATTTCGGGCCTCCCACCGCCCCCAACAGGACCGCGTCGCTGGTTTTGGCCAACTGAAGCGTGTCGTCCGGGAGCGGCCATCCCGTGTCATCAATGGCCTGACCGCCGACAGCAGCGTGAACAAACTCAAACGCGTGACCACCACGTTTTCCGACCGCCTCCAACACCGCCACGGCCGCCGGCACGATCTCAGGACCGATTCCGTCCCCCGCCAATACTGCGATCTTTTTGTTCATCTTATCCTTTTCCTCACCCTCACCCCGGCCCTCTCCCGTCAAGGGAGAGGGAGAAAATACAAGGCTTCCTCTCCTTTCAAAAGAGAGGGGACTTTTTTGGTCAACACAGCCCGATTTTATCGCCTTGGTTGGCGCGGCGCTCCAGTTGCGACGCGAGTTTATTCAGGGCATTCAGATAGGCTTGGGCCGAAGCCACGATAATATCGGTATTCGCCCCGTTCCCGGTGACGATTTCGCCGTTCTGCTCGATCCGTACCGACACCTCTCCTTGCGCGTCCGTTCCGCCTGTGATGGCCTTGACCACGTAGGCCAACAATTTACTTTTGGTTTGCGTGATCCGGGCAATTGTTCGATAGACCGCGTCGACCGGACCATCGCCGGCGCCCGTCTCCTTCATCGCCCGCCCGTCCACCTCCAACTCTACGGTTGCCGTCGGCAATTGATTCGTCCCGCTTTGGGTGTTCAGCGCCTTTAACGAATACCGTTCAGGCACCTTGGTGACGGCTTCGGACACGATCGATTCCAAATCTTCCTCAAACAGTTCCTTTTTCTGGTCCGCGAGCCGTTTGAATCGCTCAAACGCCGCGTTCATTTCTTCGTCCGAGAGCGCATAGCCCAACTTCGCCAATTCCGCTCGAAAAGCGTGGCGACCGGACAGTTTTCCCATCACCAGACGGCTTTGCGTCAACCCAACGGAATCAGGCTGCATGATTTCATACGTATTTTTATCCTTGAGCAACCCGTCCTGATGGATCCCGGAAGTATGCGCAAACGCGTTCGCCCCGACGATGGCCTTGTTGGGTTGGACGACCATCCCCGTGATCTTGCTGACCAGCCGGCTGGTCTTGGAAATTTCTTCGGTGCGAATCTGCGTCCCGGCGTCATAAAAGTCTTTGCGGGTCCGCAGCCCCATTACGATCTCTTCCATCGACGCATTGCCGGCCCGTTCGCCGATGCCGTTGACCGTACATTCCACTTGCCCGGCGCCGGCGTGGATGGCCGCCATGGAATTGGCAACCGCCAATCCCAGATCATTGTGACAATGGACGGAGATGATCGCCCGATCGCAGTCACGCACCCGCGTCCTGAGCGTTCGGATAATCTCTTCAAATTCCTTGGGGGTCGTGTAGCCCACGGTATCGGGAATATTCACCGTACCCGCGCCTGCGTCCACGACCGCCTCCACGACTTCGCACAGGTAGGAGACGTCCGACCGCGTCGCGTCCATGGGGGAAAACTCAACGTCATCGACGTAGCTGCGCGCGTGCCGGACCATCTCGACCGCACGCTGAAGCGCTTCCTCTCGCGTCATGCGGAATTGGTGTTTCAGGTGAATGTCCGACGTGGACAGGAAGGTATGAATGCGTGGTTTGGCCGCCCCCTTCAATGCCTTCCACGCCGAATCAACGTCCGCAGGCTTGGCTCGTGCCAGACTACAGACCGTCGGGCCTTCCACCTCCTGCCCGATACGCTGCACCGCCTCGAAATCGCCGGGGGAACTGAAGGCAAACCCCGCTTCAATAATATCAACGTTCAAGCGAGCCAGTTGTTTGGCGACCAGCACTTTTTCTTCCACGTTCATGCTGGCCCCCGGAGACTGCTCGCCGTCACGCAAAGTGGTGTCGAAAATTCTGATGTGTCGCTTCATCGCCCATGCTCCTCACGAAGATGTTTCACAGCCTACCATAATAACGGAACCTCTGATCCCCGATTAAAAACGTCGGGGACAGGCGTCGAGGACATGTTTATTGTGATAGCGGGATGCAGGGCAAGGCGTCCCGGAGCGAAACCCGAAGCTTATCAAACGAGATAGGTGAGGGTTGAGCGAGGACACAACGCCGCCATGCGCCCGATAGTGCAATAAATCAGAGGTTCCCTAAAAAGCCTTCACCCCGAAGAGGTGAAAGCCTTTGACCTGCTTCGGGGGCATCAGGGGGACACTGCTGTTTTAAGCAGATCCGCCAGCGTCAATACCGCGTCACCTAAGAGAAGGGTGCCCCGTCCTTTTCCCTGCCATTGATCCATGCGATCAGTCCTTTGACTCCGACGACACGGACGCCCGAACCGGCGTCTCCCGCGTCGTTGGTGCGGTGACAACGTTCCAGCCCTTTTCCAACAAACCGGAACTCACGTATACCAAACAAATCACAAACAACATCAATTCAGGATAGGCCATGACGGACACCAGAAGCAAGACGGCCCAGACCAAATACATGAAATGGTTGTGGCCTGCAAACTTCAACTGTTTCGGGCTACGGTATTTCACCGTGCTCACCATGAGGAACCCCATCAGCAGGCTCAAGACGATAACCACCGAGGGAAGCACGCTTGCAGGCAGATGACTGATGTGCACGTCGAAAATATAAAACGTCGCGATAAAACCGGCTGCCGCGGGAATGGGCAAACCCGTAAAAAACCGGCTCTCCGCACTGCTCGCCATGACGTTGAACCGGGCCAAACGCAGGGCACCGCAGGCCACGTACGCAAACATGATCGCCGCGCCCAACATACCCGGGGATTTCAGCGCCCACGCATAAATCAAAAACCCGGGAGCGAGCCCGAATGAGATCAGATCGGACAGGGAATCGTACTCCACGCCGAACTCGCTCGTACTGTTGGTCAAACGGGCGGACGTGCCGTCCAGGACGTCGAAGACCATCGCAATCAGGATCGCAATTGCCGCCGCTTCCAAGCGACCATGGTACACAAACACGATCGCGGCCAATCCGCTGAACAGATTGCCCGTGGTGAGGATGTTAGGGATCAGGTGAACGCCACGACGGCGTGACCCTTCCTTATTGTTCAATATTTTCCCCTTCACGTGAACTCCGCGAGTATGGATTCTCCACCCTTCACCTGGTCTCCGACCCTGACGCGGACACGGCTGTCGAGATCGAAATACGTATCCATCCGGGACCCGAACCGGATCAAACCAAAGCGTTCGCCGGATGTGGCGGTATCGCCAGGCTGTGCCCAGCACACGATCCGCCTGGCCACGAGCCCCGCGACCTGGACACAGAGCACCTTTTTCTTCGACGGTGTTTCAATCATCAGCGCATTCTGTTCGTTATGCACCGTGGCATCCTGATCGCTGGCGTCGAGAAACTGTCCCGGCTGGTAGGCCATATCCATCACGGTGCCTGCACACGGCATTCGATTGATGTGTACGTCGAAAATATTCAGAAAGATACTGATCCGGGTACTTTGCTCTTTCAAATATCTGGGTTCAAATTCCTTCTGGATCGCGATGACTTTCCCGTCCCCGGGTGCAAGAATTAAGTCGTCGCCCCGAGGGGGAGTGCGAGGAGGATTTCGGAAAAACCAGCCGGTAAAACACGCGAGAACTCCAAAGGCCATAGCGGTTTTTCGCAAACCCAACAACCTGGCCAGCAGGGCCGGCGTCGCCGCTCCCAGGACAAAGGGCAGCCCTTCCGGCGCAATGGGGAGATCTTTCGCACGATCAGTCATTACTATAAAACAACCTCAATCAGCCCGCCTCTCCTATTCCCCTCCTTTGTAAGGACGGGAACTTTTTCCGAAGAGGGAAAAGTTGGGAGGTAGAGTCCGGCTAATTCTTTTTCTGGTCTACCAGTTTGTCCTTCTGCAACCAGGGCATCATGCCGCGCAAGCGTTCCCCAACTTCTTCAATGGGATGCTCCTTGCCTCGTTTCAGCAGCGCATTGTACACGGGACGATTCGCCTGATTTTCCAGTACCCATTCCCGGGCAAACCGGCCGCTTTGGATTTCCCGGAGGATTTTCTTCATGGTCTGCTTGGTCTCGTTCGTAATGACGCGCGGTCCCCGGGTCACGTCGCCGTATTTGGCGGTCGTGCTGATGGAGTAGCGCATGTTGGCGATCCCGCCCTGATAGATCAAGTCGACAATTAACTTCACTTCGTGCAGGCATTCAAAATACGCCATTTCCGGCGAATAGCCCGCTTCGACCAGGGTCTCATACCCGGCTTGGATCAACGATGTCAGGCCTCCGCACAAGACAACCTGTTCCCCGAAGAGATCGGTTTCGGTCTCTTCCCGGAAATTCGTTTCGATGACGCCGGCGCGACCGCCGCCGATGGCCGAGGCGTACGCCAAACCGACCTGCGCGGTCTCTCCGCTGGGGTCCTGATGAACGGCCAACAAACACGGCACCCCGCTGCCCTTCGTGTATTCAGAACGGACCAAATGACCGGGACCCTTGGGTGCTACCATAAACACGTTGACCCCGGCCGGCGGTTGAATTTGTCCGAAGTGAACGTTAAACCCGTGACCGAACGCCAGAAACGCGCCGTCCTTCAAGTGGGGAGCAATCTCATGCCGATAGATGGCCGGCTGCACTTCGTCCGGAGCCAGGATCATGATTACGTCCGACTGTTTCACGGCATCGGCTACCGGCATCACTTTCAACCCCGTGGCTTCAGCCTTTTTCCAAGACGGGCCTTCACGCAGCCCAACGACGACGTCCACACCGCTCTCCGACAGATTGAGGGCATGGGCGTGCCCCTGACTACCGAATCCGACAATCGCCACTTTCTTTTTCAGAATGTTTTGTAAATCCGCGTCTCTGTCATACATGATTTTCATAACAAACTCCTTGGGGAATGAACGTCCAAGCTTTGTGGTCAATCACTCCCCCTTGAGGGGGAGTCGCAGAAGCCAAGCCCCCAGGCACCGGCTGATGCGGTGGGGGGGGAATACCTCCACCTCCCAACTTTTCCCTCTTCGGAAAAAGTTCCCGTCCTTATAAAGGAGGGGTAAAGAAGGGCTGCCAGCCATTGCCTCCCCGTCGCCTGCCCTGAGCTTGTCGAAGGGTAAGGGGAGGTCGGGTGGGGTAGAGTCCTGAGCCCGAAAACCTCGCGCTCCGCATCGCGTATGAGCGAAGGGAACAACGATCGTTGCTTCCTTCTAGTTGGCTTTGGCAAGCGGGCGCGACTGAGCCGCCACCGTGCGAACGGGTTCCCGGGCAATGGCAATCCGGCCGGTCCTGACGATTTCCTTGATACCGAGAGGTTGGAGCAACTGGATAATGGCGTGAATCTTCTGCACGTCACCCGTGACCTCGATCGTATAGGACGTTGGGGATGAGTCAATCACGTTCGCTCGAAAGATATCGGCAATCCGCAGGGCCTCAGCCCGGTCCTCAGCCCGGGCGTGCACTTTAATCAACGCACTCTCACGGCTCACGGCGTCACTTTCATTGAGGTCAACAACCTTGATGACGTCGATGATTTTATTCAATTGCTTGAGGATCTGTTCAATGATGCGCTCATCCCCGTTGGTGACCACGGTCATCATCGACACGCTCGGGTCGAGCGTGGGCGCCACCGATAAACTTTCGATATTGAATCCCCGCCCGCTGAACAAACCCGCGACCCGTGACAAGGCCCCTGATTTATTTTCCAACGTCACTGAAATAACGTGTTCCACGAATGCTCTACCCTTTTCCCGCTTACGCCGTTCACGCCCCATTCGCCCTCTCCATCCCCCTCTCCCCTGGAGGGAGAGGGCTGGGGTGAGGGGGGCACTCCCTACGCCGTCAAAATCGTGTCCTTGCTCTCCTCTTGGCCCGTCGCCCCTTGTCGCTTCTGCAACTCCGGCGGATCTTCCAGAATCATTTCATGGTTACAGCCGCCGGCCGGAATCATGGGATAACAATTCTCGAATTGATCTACCGGCACGTCGATGAAGACCGGCTTGTCAATGGCCATGGCCTCTCGAATTCCGTCATCCACTTCACTGACTTTTTGAATGCGCAGGCCGGCCGCGCCATAGGCTTCCGCGAGTTTCACGAAGTCCGGAGATTGATCCAGGTAGCTGCACGCATAACGGCCTTCATAGAACAGGTCCTGCCACTGCCGCACCATACCGTGGAACCGGTTGTTGATAATAAACACCTTGACCGGCAGTTTTTCGATCGTGGCTGTCGCCAATTCCTGGCTGTTCATCTGCACGCTGCCGTCACCCGCAATACACAAGACGAGTCGGCCACGAAAGGCCGCCTGAGCCCCGAGGGCAGCGGGAAACCCAAAGCCCATCGTTCCCAACCCGCCGGACGTCAGCCACGTATTCGGTTTGGTGAGATGAAAGTATTGCGCCGCCCACATCTGATGCTGGCCCACGTCGGTGGATACGATCGGGTCACGGTCTTTCGTGAGTTGATAGACCCGGTCAATCAGGTACTGCGGTTTGATCAACTTGTCGGCATTCTGCCGGTAGCTCAAAGGGTGGGCGGTTTTCCACTCATTCAGTTGATCCCACCACGGCTTGCGCAGTTCTTTCTGGTCGCCATTCACCGTTGCGCGCAACACGTTGTTCAATTCCTGCAAGACGCATTTACAATCACCCACGATGGGAACGTCCACGTGGATGTTCTTGCGAATCGACGTCGGATCAATATCGATATGGATAATCTTGGCACCGGGACAAAATTCGGACACCTTCCCGGTCACACGATCATCGAACCGGGCGCCGATGGCAATGACCAAATCGGAATAATGGATGGCCATGTTGGCCACGTAGGTGCCGTGCATGCCCAGCATCCCCAAGGACAACGGATGTTGACCGGGGAACGCTCCCAAGGCCATCAGGGTCTGGTTCACGGGGATCTGGGTCAACTCGGCCAATTCGCGCACTTCCGCCGAGGCGCCGGACAACTGCACGCCCCCACCAATATAGATGACGGGCCGTCGCGCCTTCATGATGGCATCAGCGGCTTGCTTGATTTTCCACTTGCTGCCTTCGTAAGTCGGATTGTAGCCGCGAATCGAGACGGAGTCCGGATATTTGAAATCAGTCTTCTCCATCGAAATATCCTTCGGAATGTCCACCAGCACGGGACCGGGTCTGCCCGTGGATGCGATGTAGAACGCTTCCTTGATGGTCTCCGCCAAATCGTTCACGTCTTTCACCAGGAAATTGTATTTCGTACAGGGGCGGCTGATCCCAACGTTGTCGGCCTCCTGAAAGGCATCGTTCCCGATGAGCGCCGTGGGGACCTGACCGGAAAAGCACACCATCGGCACGGAATCCATGTAGGCATCGGCCAACGCGGTAATCACGTTGGTCATGCCCGGACCCGACGTAATCAAAGCCACTCCGGGTTTCCCCGTGGCCTTTGCATAGCCTTCCGCCATGTGGCCGGCCGCTTGTTCATGCCGGGTTAAAATGACTTCGATGTCTTTCTGTTGATGCAGGACGTCGAAAATTTTCAGGACGACCCCGCCGGGAAGAGCAAAAATCGTTTTCACTCCTTCGCGCTTCAAGGCTTCCACAAAAATTTCGGCTCCTGTAAGCTGTGCCATGATCTCCCTCATTGGTTTGAACCACTCATGCCGAACCATGCATGAACGGTTCAGTTAAAAATAATGACGATCCACCCGACGACGATTCAAGTCGGCCAAGAAACCCAATAGTTTCCATGAGTTGCAGACCTAAACAGACAATGATAAACCTGCATTGTCCACAAGTCAAGGGACGGCACAGGGGCCATCCCTTGCCCCCAATCACTCCCCCCTTGAGGGGGAGTCGCAGAAGCCAAGCCACCAGGCGCCGGCTGAGGCGGTGGGGGGCCAGTCGAAGGGGAAATGCCGTAGGTCGGATTAACGTAGCGTAATCCGACAAACCTGCGTAACCCGACAACGAACACAGACAAATCTACGCACCCGGACGCGGCTTCATGTTACGCGACTTTGAACAAGAGATAAAACATTTAGAAACTCGGCACCTGCTCCGGAAATTCAGGATCGTGGAGTCGCCATCGGATACAACCATCACCATCCAAGGCCGCCGGTTCATCTCCATGGCCTCGAATAATTATCTCGGGTTGGCCAACCATCCCGGAGTCAAGCAGGCGGCCATCGAAGCGATCGAACAATGGGGTGTCGGAGCCGGCGCCGCGCGTCTCGTGTCCGGCACCATGACGCCCCACCAACAACTGGAACAGGATCTGGCCCGATTCAAACAAGTCGAAGCCGCCCTGACCTTCGGCACGGGCTACACCACGAACCTGGGGTTGATCCCCGTACTCATCGACCGGGACGGCCTCATCCTGGCCGACCGCTACTGTCACGCCAGCCTCATCGAAGCCTGCCGGTTAGCCAAAGCCACACTGCGCGTCTTTCACCACAACGACGTCGAGCATCTGGAAAAACTGCTCAAGAAACGGGAAAAAGCCAGGCCGACCCTGGTTGTTACCGAAGGCGTCTTCAGCATGGACGGCGACCTCGCCCTGCTCCCGGATTTACTGGCACTCTGCCGGCAACATGGGGGCACGCTGGTCATTGACGACGCCCACGGCACGGGTGTTATGGGAAAAAACGGGCGAGGAACGGTCGAACACTTCGGGTTGAACCCACGAGACGTGATCCAGATGGGAACGCTCAGCAAAGCCATCGGTGCCAGTGGCGGCTACGTTGCGGGAACGACTGCCCTCAAAGACTATCTGCTCAACACAGCAAAGGCCTTCATCTACACCACCGCCCAACCACCCGCCATCGCCGCCGCCGCGTCAGCGGCCATTCGGATCATCCAGGACGAACCTGTTCGCCGGGAACGCCTCCGGACCAACCGAAACGCTCTTCACGCAGCACTGACAGACCTGGGCTTTCAACTCACCAACACACAAAGCCCGATACTCCCGATCATCATGAAATCGCCGGAACGAGCGGTAGCGATGTCACAAGCCCTGTACGAAGCCGGCGTGTATGTGCCCGCCATCCGTCCACCCACCGTCCCCAAAGACAGCAGCCGGCTACGCCTCACCGTCAGTTCGGACCATACGGAAGAACAATTGGAAACAGTGGTGCAGGGTTTGCAGAAGGTAGGAGCAGCACTGCGTGTGATTTAATGCTCAGGCGAACGGCTTCGCTCTTTATTGGGTGATGTAGTAGTAGGCAGGTTGAGTTAGCCCTTCGACTACGCTCAAGATCGATAGCTTCTCCCCCCCGTTCGTCCTGAGCGTAGCGCAGTAGCGCGAAGTCGAAGGAAGCGTAGCGTTAGCGAAGTCGAAGGGCGCTCAGCACAGGCGTAGCGTAACCCGACAATCGGTCTGCATGACCCGAGATACCGTCACACAAATCCAGCGATCTTTCAGGTGAAAAAGGTCTTAACGACAAGACTGACCACGCCGGTCAGGACAATGGTGATCAGGACTTCAACGCGGATGAGCCGGTTCTCAATACTCGCCAATCGGCTCTCGAACCCGGCAATCTCTTCGGCCGCCTCACGCGCCTTCTCGTCCGACGCGCCGGCATCTTTCAACGCTTCATAAGTTTTGGCGAGCATCACAGCCATACAAACAGGATACCTTTCATGAGTCACCTCCGCAAGGCAAAAACGACTGACCTATAAATAGGTCAGTCGGGTCAGCCCTTCGACTACGCTCAAGATCGATAGCTTCTCCCCTCGTTCGTCCTGAGCGTAGCGTTAGCGAAGTCGAAGGACGCTCAGGACAGGCGTAGCGTAATGTGAGTCTTCCCTCAACAGTTCAAGCGCCGCTTGATTGACAATATCGGAGAGCGTTCGATCGCTTTCTGCCGATTTCAACTTCAGGGCACGATAGACCCCAGGGTTCAAGTAAACCGTCGTTCGCGCGCTATTGCCCATAAATTTCCTCTCGCAGGATGATGACAATGGTTTCAAATTATGGCATACGCAAACTCCGTTGCAGAACATCATGCGGAGTTTTCGAGAAGCAGGACAAACGTCGAGTATGTCTTCCAATTTTTCTTGACCATATTTGGTTTTCGAGTGTGGAGAGGACGACAAGAACAATGGTAGGGGCGTGGTCCATGCGGTTCCGTTTCATTGTCTGTTGCAGCACTCACCTCTTTAAGAGACTTGCGACAAAAATTACACAATAACTCATCCCATTTCTCCCTTGGACGCCTTATCACTTTGCGGGTTTCCACTCGCGCGCCAACCGCTGCGACTCGGCAAGCCGGTCAGGGGTCATTTTCGACAAGACCACGTAGTCGTAGCCACCATTGAGCCCTAGCGTGGTCTTGTTCCGCTGCCCGCCAAAACCAGCGCACCGCCTCTGCCGCATCCTCCGGCACCCCACGGCCCTGGGGCATACATGAACCCGAAGTTGAACTGAGTTCTGAGCCTCAGCATTGCCCTTCTCGGCAAGGGCACGAAACACCTCGAAGGCAACAGGGTAATCACGACGCTCAAACGCAACCATGGCCTCCTCAAGCCTCTGGGCTCCCGCTATAGGCGCACCAAGCAGCGCAAGTACCAGTAGCACTGAGGCGACCATGCCTTGACAGACAAAAGGGCATGCGGTGTATTCCCGATGGCCGACCTGTTCGAGAGTCATATGCTGAATTTCTCCTTTACTCAAACAAGGCACTAGAGTATCAGATTCTCGACATCGTTGATATTCCGAATGATCCTTGGCAGCGTGGGCACCCAACAATTGGTAAACAAGACCGAAAATACCAATTACGCTCTTGAGTAAATTAACTCAATAGAGGTTTCGCAAGCGCCAAAAGCAGGGCATGACAAGTCGATGCTCGGCTCCTTCACACCGGAATGACGCATAAGAAGGAACGTTGATTTTCTGCCACCAACCCTTCTATGCCTCTGTCCAGCGTGGCCAGTTGGCCATGACGTTGCATTGCAGTGGCCAGCAATACGGCATCTGTAATCTGCCGGTATCCCTGAAGGCGAACGCCAAGTGAATCGGGTAGGCGCACGATGGACTGGTCCAACGGCCAGAACACATGGGAACCCAATTGCGTCAGTCTCTCCAAAACCCCGATGGCGTCAAGAGGGGTGACGGTGTGATGGACCACCAAGGGGTTGCAGGAGACTCGGACAAACCCCGCCTCTGTCAATGTGCAGGTTGCCCAACCTTCCTCCCGATGAGCTTCAAACCACGTCCAAGCTGCGGCATGGTGTACATGATTGGGCCAGGCAAGAGCGATAAGGACGTTCACGTCCGGCAGGTAAGTCACGGCCAGTCGCTCAAGGACCGGTAGACGTCATCGCTGGTAATAGGACCGGCGTCGGAGGCAGCGGCAAAAACAGTGCCTTCCCTTTGCTCCATCGCGACATGCGCGCTTCGGAACCCGCGCCGTGCCAGATCAGAAATGGCACGGCCAAGACTGGTACCGTTCCGTTCGGCAAGCGCTCGAGCGACCGCCAGTACATCATTATCGATGGTGATGGTTGTTCGCATGGCAGCATCATCGCATCAATGCATCGCTGTGTCAATCAAAGAGAGTTCTCGCCGATCCCAGAATTATCCGTCGATTCTTGATGCCCTACCTGCTCGACACCAACGTCGTCTCGGACCTCGTGCGCAATCCACAAGGACAGGTGATGCAACACATTCGCGAGGTCGGCGAAGCACAGGTCTGCACCAGCATCATCGTTGCTGCAGAACTTCGTTACGGGGCTGCCAGGAAGGGATCGGCCCGACTGACCAAGAGCCCGGCCTGGCTGAGCGCACTCGCTCAACAATCATTCTCCCAGGTCAATGGCCCAATCTTCGCATGCAACACGGGCGCGTCGCCCGCCGAGGCGGCCACCGGCTTCCCCTCACTGTCGAAGATCGCAGGCACGCCGGCCAGGCGGTGCTCCTGCCACGGCTTAATCGGGTTCGGATGCACGTCAAACGGCTGAGCGAGTTCTGTCAGGGTCTGTTCCTCGCGGATGGCTGCCAGCGCCATCTGGGTTGTAAAAGCCAGGCGATGGGTTCGGCGGGGTCGTCTCATCATGATTCCTCCTCATTGACGGCAATGATGCCGCTGATGAGCAGAAATGTCACTTATCCCTCTTGTTCAGATTTCCCGAGACACCTCTGTTCCATGGAGATCAGAGTTTTTATACAGGTATCTAAAAATCGTGAAATTCTGCGTCTTCCGGTTTCGTTCAATAGGGTGATTCAGGAGGAAGTCAATCAGAACGTGTCCTGAATGCGATGAAATGGGGCGAAAGGGTTGTTGTCCATACCCCTTGACGTTCGGCGTGACGTGCTACCGCGTTTCGTGTTCGTCCCCGATTTCCGTAGCGTCGTGCTCACCAAAAATCGCACTGTCGTGCGTGTAGTGTTTGAACTCCAGCAAATTGTGTGAGGGGTCTTCGAGAAAAAACGTCTGATGTTCCAACCGGGTGCCTGGAAATCGACGGCGAGGCTGTTGGTAAAACTTCAGCCCGCGGGTCCTGGCCCGTTCCGCCAGTTCCTTCCATTCCGTTTCGTCCGTAAACACTAATCCGAAATGTCGAGGATAGATGCCTTTCTGCCTGGACAGCGGCTCCGTGGTCAATTGCGCCACAATCTGATGATGATTGAATTCCATCACCATGGCGTGCGGCGACCGGCGTCCCAGCGTGCAGCCCAGACCGCCCACGTAAAATTTCCTGGCTTCTTCCAGATCGTGTACGGGAAAGGCCAAATGAAAGATGACGGATCCCACCTTGCTCGATTCTGCCGTTGCTTAATGCAGGAGAATGTCTTTGGCCCGTTGGTGCGGAGGATTCTGCATGCGGTCCAAGTCCTGGCGAACGAGGCCCAGGCCGGTCACGCATAGTTCGAAGTTCGTCGAAAGTTTTTGAAACAGCACCGGCGGTTCGTTCCGCTCACCGTGTTGAAAGCCGGCGACGATCCGGTACGAGCGTTTCCCGGCTTTCACGTAATTCACGAAATAATCCTTGTGGTAAATCAGTCCGCCGGTTTTGATATAGCGAAGATATTCCGGAAACAATCCCGCGATGAACAGCGTCAAGTTGCCGATGTGTCGGTGAATGCTCCGTTCCCGGTCCGGAGTAGGAGCGTCCGTCGCAAGTTCGGATTCGTATAAGAGTTCGGCCACCGTTTCGACGCGTTGTCCGCGCTGGTTCTTGATGTGTTGGAGTTGGTCGACGTGTGAGAATTCGACGAGCAGATTGGAGAGGTACGCGGTGACGTTGAAATCGGGCCACCCCAGTGACTCGGTGAAGCTGCGTTCCGTCAGCGACACGAACAATTGCCTGAGTGGATGATGTTGAGAAACAACGGCCGCCATCTTCCCTCCTTTGACCCGTTTACAGCGCGGATCGTTCCATCACTAATCTATTTTCCCCGATTCCCTCCGGTGACTGTCAAGAACAAATGTGACCGGGCTGTCATTTGTTGAACGAGCTTCCACAGGACTTCCAGTTCTTTGGAGTGAAACAAGGCCTGTATGCCGACGTAGCCGGTCGTGCTCAAGCCGATGCCGACTGTCAGCATGATGCCCTTGGCAATCCATTCGTCTGCGCGATGCCAGACCGCCAAATCCGCAATCCAGAGACAGATCAGGATCACGGGGATGGTCGCGAGTCCGGCTCGGCCGAGTGAACGGCCGATTCCTTGCCAATCAATGCCGCCCAGTCGATACGTCAGAATGCCGGTCAAGACACTGATGTTCACCATGGCCGAGAGCGCCGTAGCCAGAGCCAGGCCGGCGTGCTCAAACGGCTGCATCAGGAGTAACGCCAGGATGATATTGATAAGCATAGCGGCCACGGCTGCGAAAGCCGGGGTCTTCGTATCCTGGAGCGAGTAAAAGGCCGTGACGATGATGCGAATGCCCGCGAAGGCCCACAGCCCGACCGCATAGGCCAACACCGCGGCGGCGGTGGCTTGGGTGTCCGTGGCGGAAAAGGCACCGTGTTCAAACAACAGGTGTACGATGGGACCCCGAAGAAAAATAATCCCGATCATGGCCGGCAGGATCATGAAGCCAATCATGCGAAGGCCGAATCCCAACGTATCCCGCAGTTCATCCAAGGCCCCGCGCGACGCCTGATCCGACAGGGTGGGCAGAATGGCCGTGGCCAGGGCTACCCCGAAAATGCCCAAGGGAAATTGGATCAAGCGCATGCCGTAAAACAGGTACGTGGGGCCGCCGGGAAAGTACGACGCCAGGATCGTGCTCACAGTGATGTTGATCTGCACCACGGAGAGTCCAAGCAACGACGGGATGATCAAGGTGCCGATCTTCCGCACCCCGGGGTGCCCTGGGTTGAATCGCCATTGGAAGAGCAGGCCGTGTTTCTGAATGCCGGGTAGTTGCATGACGAACTGCGTCAGTCCGCCTGCCACAACCCCGAGGGCGATGCCCAAGGCCGGTTCCTCCAATGCCGGGGACAATACCAGCGCCGAGAGGATAATGCAGACGTTGAAAAACACCGGACCTAGGGCTGGGGCGGCAAAGGCTCGCAGGGAATTCAGCATACCCATGGTCAAGGCCGCGAGACTGATGAAGATCAAATACGGGAACATGATTCGGGTCAGGATAGTCGTGAGGCTCAACCGTTCGAGGTCATCATGAAACCCGGGCGCCAGGACCCACACCAGGCCCGGGGCGGCGATCACGCCGAGCAGGGTAATCAGCGTGACGATGGACAGGAGCGTGGTAAACGCGGCGCTGGCCAGTTCCCAGGTTTCTTTTTTGCTGCGCAGGGTGTGGTATTCGGTAAAGACGGGGATAAAGGCAGAGGACATAGAGCCCTCGGCCAGGAGTTCGCGCAACAGGTTGGGAATGCGATAGGCCACGAAAAATGCATCGGCCGCAATCGTCGCCCCCAACAGTCGCGCGAGCAGAATATCGCGCACCAGTCCCAGGATGCGGCTGGAAAACGTCGCTGTACCGATGAGACCAGCGACTCCGGCGATAGCGCGGTGCTCGTCGGCGTTCGGCGATTTGGGTTCCGAAGACATGAAAGAGATTCTAGACGAACGTGACCGGGGAATCCAGAAAGCGAACGGCACGGGCCGCACGGAATCGTGCCTCATAGGCCGCCCCGGTCCTGGCGCGGGATGGTCAGTTTCGCCTCGATGAACTTCTGGTGCGGCAACTCGAACGATTTGGCGATCTGGCGAATCGCTTCGATCTCGTCATGGGAAGTGTTCTCCGCGGCATTGGCAATGGCGAACAGGCATCGCAGAAACGCTTTGCGCTCTTCGATGGTGGTGTGGCGGCAAAATCCGCTGGTAAGCCGCACGAGATCCAGACCGTGCATGATCCGGGCCTGACTCATCCCGGTGATCAACCGGGCTTCATCCGCGGGCACGTTCCAGAGTTCCCTGAGAGCGACGTTCATGGCCTCGCGTTCCCGGTGGCACACTTCGTTGTCCACCCAGGCCACGTGGGCCATCAGCCCTGCGGCCAAACAGATTTTCCGGGCCTCCGTCTCGGGAATCGACAGGATGCGTCCCTGCTGCTCCAACTCCGAAGTCAACTGGAAGTAAATCGTGTTCTTGATGAAATCTTCGATCCGGTCCTCGCGTGTCCCCTGACTGGCCTTGCGTTTCAGGGTTTTTCGAAAGGGCGCAGTAAGGTGGACCAACAGGCCGGTACTGCGTCCTTCGAGGTCCTGACGAACGTCTTCTACAAACGCCGACTCCGTGACGACACCCTTCGACAAGCTTCCTTCGACTTCGCTCAGGACAGGCAGGGCAGTCTCGGGGGTGTCACCTACAGCCCGGCCGCTCCCGTCGCCCGCGACCAGTTTCTCCAAGGTCTCAAGCACGAGTTGTTTGTCCCCGGAAGATCGAATGCCGGATAGGACGCGGTCGAGTAAATCGCGGCGTTCGGCGTCGCTCACCGCATGCGTCATATAGAGTTCCAGTTGCATCCACTCTTCCCCGGAAATATCCGGGAGCAGGAACAGGAGTTCCTTCAACGCATTGATTTCGTCCTGCTCCAGCCGGCCGTCGATCCATGCGATGCCGATCATCAATTTTCCGAGATCCAGAATAAAATCTCTCGTTGCCATGCATCCTCCGTTCCCCGTGGCCGCATTGTTTCATTGACACGAAAACGACCCTTTCTATAGCATCTTTCGGAGTTTTTGTCTTTGGAAAACGCGGTATCAATGAGGATGAATGGGGTTGCAAGGTTGTAGGGGCGACCGGTCGTTCGCCCCTACCAGACACCCCCTCACCCCAGCCCTCTCCCGCAAGGGGCGAGGGAGTTAACGGTTCTACCTCCCCTTACCCCTCCTTACAAAGGAGGGGAACGAAAGAACCCTCTCTCCCATTTCCTGCATTAAGCGGGAAATAGGGAGAGGGCTGGGGTGAGGGGGGAAATTGTCAACGAATACGTGAATACATGCAGCGGACACGCAGATCCGCCCCTACGCAATACATGGATACGAACGTCACTCCTGCATCGCCGTACCCGTGGGGCCGGCTGTGGTTTTTCGGCACGGCCTTTACCACGGGTGCCGTGGTCATGGCCCTGGAAATTTTGGGCAGTCGTCTGCTCGCCCCGGTGTTCGGCACTTCGCTGTTCGTCTGGGGCGCGTTGATCGGAGTCGTCCTCGCGGCCATGAGCAGCGGTTATTCCACCGGCGGCTGGCTGGCCGACCGGCGTACGCCCGGTGCGGTGTTGCCTTGGTTACTGTTGGGCTCGGGTGCATGGACCCTCCTGTTGGCCGGGGTGGGACAGCCGATTGTGTTTACGGTCTCGCAATGGACCGCGGACCCGCGATGGGGTCCCTGTCTCGCGGCCAGCGTCCTGCTGGCGGTTCCGGCCTTCGGGTTAAGCGGTGTGCTCCCCGTGCTCCTGCGGTTGGCCATTGCCGATATAGGACACCTGGGCCGGCACACCGGGGCGATGATCGCCGTCTCCACCATCGGCAGCCTGGTCGGGACGTGGGGCACTTCGTTTTTCCTGTTGACGTGGTTGGGGAGTTTGACCCTGGTTGCGGTCCTGGGTGTCGTGCTGGTGATCCTGGGCTTGGGCTGGTTGTGGTGGAGCCGCCGGGTCAAGGGGCTGGCACTGGTGCCGGTCGTCGGGATACTGGGCGGGCTGGTTTGGCTGGGGTTCCATCCGGTTCTCATCTATCCGCCGGTGCTCCACCAGGAAGACAGCCCGTATCAGCAGGTGCAGGTCCGCGATGAGAAAGGCCTGCGCTTCCTGGTACTGGATAATACCTTCCACGCGATCATGTGGCAGCCCGACCCGGTGCGATTGGCACTGCCGTACAGCCAGATGATGATGGCCGCTCTGGCATTGCATCCCGAGCCGCAACGGGGACTGATCCTGGGGCAGGGCGGCGGGTCCATTGCCAAATGGCTGGAGCGGCATTGGCCGGACCTGGAACTGGACGTGGTTGAAATGGACCCCTCGGTCGTCGAAGCGGCTGAGCGGTTTTTTGAATATCAGGCACCCGCCAACCACCACGTGTACGTCCGGGACGCGCGCGTCTTTTTGGCAAGGAAGGTCGCGCAATACGACGTCATCTGGGTGGATGTCTTCGCCCGGCACCAGATCCCGTTTCACTTGACCACGACGGAATTTTTTACCGAATTACGCGCGCACCTGAGCCCCAACGGCGTGGTGGCGGTGAACCTGGCCTCTTCGGATTCGGACCTGGACCGGATCAGGGCCGAGGCCGTGGTGTCCACGATGAAAACCTCGTTCCCGCACGTGGAGACGTACAGTATTCCCGCCCCGACCTGGCTCCGCACCAAACCCGGGTCGGTGAACCTGATTTTCTTTGCCGGTCACCGCCCGTTACACATGGACTCCGACGAGTTTGCCCTGGCTACGATGATCCTGCTGAATCAAGACAAAATGCCGCCCGAAGTCCTCCCCTTTCTGAATGCCGCCAAAGCCCCGGCCTGGAACCCCGGCCTCATCCTGACCGACGACTTCTCCCCCTTCGACATCCTGCAAGGGAGCGGGTGAGGGTACGCATCCTGTACATCCGGTGCAGAAAGATCTATGCCGGTTGCCGAGAAATGTCCTAACCAACGAATTAATCAAAGCGCATCGTATGGACCCAGAAAACGTTCCCCGTCGAAGTGGATTAAGTGCGACGGTGCATCGGCAACCCATACCTCGGTTTCCCACGCAATCTCGCCAAGGTATCGGGCCATAACGGCTCGATTCGGGAAGGCGGTCACATAGACCAACCCGGCCTTTGCCCCCACAAACAATTGGGCCAATTCAGAGTGTCTCTTGCCGTCAACGGGTCCGTGACTGGTAACCGCTTCTACCAAAACAAGCCAGTTACGATCAGCATAATAGAAAACTACATCCGGCATCTTCCCATGTGAATACACGTTTATGCCGAGTTCAGCGAGCAGAGGCGCGTCAAAGTATCCCCATTTGTCACCTGTGTCTCCGGCATAGATCAGTATGCTACCGGGTGTAAACCGAGGCCCGAAGTCTTCAATAATCAAACGTATCAGTTCACTGTGTTCACCAGGGCTGAGGGTTATCTTCTTGCTCTTGGCAATTTGCACGGGAATTCGGTTTTGTCGGCGCTCTTTGGCATACTTGGCAGCCAGCGTCTTACGACGGGAGAGATAGTTTGCCAGCTTATCGTTCCACGCCTTGGTGCCGAAGTTGCGAAGCAGTTCCAGAGTGACCGGTTCGATTTGATAGACTGCTCTTGGGCTGTTAACGGGTCTGTCGGGTGCGTCAGGGTTGTAGATGGCAATTCCAGCATCTACGAATTGATGGATGGTCTGTCGGCGAAAAGTTTCTCGTGTGTTCGGGGCATAGTCTTTCTTGTAGTGCTCCCTCGCCCAATCCATGATCGGTGTAATGCCCATAAGAGGATTTTCCGCTCGCGCCCATTTCCTGCGAGGCGTTAGATTCAGCAATGCAAGCAAGCATAGGGCGGAACGTGTATTCTGTTGGGCGCGGGGCAACCCAAGTGCAATGAGAATTTGGTTGGCTTCGGTGATGCGTTTATTGGACACATTCGTCATGAGCCCAGACTCTCCAGTTGCTCCGCGGTCAGGGACTGAATCTGTTCATGACTGCGCATAGCCCTCTCGCCTAAGGCAATGAGGCTTTTCTTGTTCGGGTACTTTATGAGCCGGAGATCGGTTGCGTTGACTTGAGTATGGCCGTTGAAACGTCGAAAGTTTTCATCAACCGCTGTTGTGTTGAGGAATGCCGCCAATCCGTATGCCAACGCTTCCGTCAAGCCATGCTTCTCCTCATGAAACACGTTCAGGTGGTTTTCAAAACCCAACGCTTTGGTATTGGGAAAACTCTCAGGCGTTACGACACTCGCTACGATACGGCGTTTTTCCTCCTTGGAGGAAAGGCGGCGGACCACGCAATAAAACCCATTGGGGTAAAGCCATTTTTCCGTCTGAGCATTGCGGCATATCGCATTGGGTTTTTTTAATTCAGGATTCGGCCAATCCGTCGTTTGCTCTTTAAAGTGGCCGGGATAGAGCAAGGGGACCGTGTCCGCGTCAGGCATGTCACGTAGGTGTTCCTTCAATCGAAAATCGACAACGGGACCGGTTGACACCTTGATACCTATATCGTCCAGGGTGAAGCGGATTACCCTCGACCGTTCGATGGCGTTAAATTCCGGTGATGTCGGCACGTGTATGAATCGTTCGGGGTCTCCGGGAAACACGATGCGATCGAAGGAGTACCCATTCGTCTCCATATCAGTGAAGCTGGCATCGATCGAGGTTGTCACCGTTACGTTGCCTTGGCGGGCTCCACGCTCCAACGCGATGATGACGTTCTCTTGCAACACGTCATCATCTTTAAAAGCCTTGGTTCTTGAGGCGAACAGATGTATCCGCAGAATCGCTGCACGTTCCAGAACATATTCACGGAAGGGACGGTAGTACGGCCCATTACAGAAACTGCGCGGTACGATTGCGACAAGTTGGCCGTGATCCTCCAGCAAAGATAAAGACAAGGCCACAAATGCTGAATACAGATTGACCGTTTCAATGCCGACTCTCCGCAATGCCGAACGATAGAGAGAATTGCTGCGTATTTTCTTGTAGGGAGGGTTCAGAATCGCGTGGGTATATCTTGGAAGGGCCTTGACAAATAAGTCGCCAGAGAGCGAATTGACCGCAGCATGGACAAAATCGTCACCCCGAACGTTTGACACGACGTTTTGGATCCCTCCGTATTTTTCCAGCGATCGGATTAAATAGGGGTGCAAAGACTTGTCGATCTCAAAGGCATCGACTTCGACACGCCGAAAATCGAGGCCACTAGGAGCCTGCCTTTCTAAAAAGGCTGCGGTAAGAGAACCAATTCCGGCCCCGGCATCAAGCAGGCGACAATTGTCCTCGGATTTTCGAGTAAACAACCCTGCCATAAATCGCGCGATTTCCGCAGGTGTGAAAAACTGCCCATACTGTGACTTCTTCTTTGGGTCAATCGTCTTTGTCACGGTCAGCCTTGATGGTTAGTTTCTGCGAGCGCGGGAGCACCTTTTATTTGGGATTTATCCGGAATAGTTGATAATGAGCGTTCTTCATAGAAAAACCCGCGATTTGTAGCTGCCGCATCTTACGCGGCTCGGAAGACGGCGGGATAAAATCCCGCAGCTACAATGAGGAAGGGCTGTCAACTATTCTGGATAGTTCCCTTTTATCTATGGAGATGCGTCTTCGTCTTCATCCGGGAAGATTTTCGAATTCCAGAACGAATCGATAACGTCCTAGGGTGTCTCGTCGAAGTCCGGAGCGATCCAGATCTGTCCCTCAAGCCCGCCAAGTTTGCGCTTGGCGCCGGGCTTTTTCAACTTGGAGGTATACGGATTTTTGCGGGATTTGAGTTTGGACAAATCATATTCCGGTTTCATCGAAAATCACCTTGGTGTTACAACCAGTTGCGTACTTGTAATTCCTTGAACGCCCGGAAATCGGTTGGGTTCGACGTAATGAGAATCAGCTCGTTCACGTGCGCAATTGCTGCGATCTGCCCGTCGATGAACGGCGGCGTCTTTCCGGCAGCCTCCAACTGTGCGCGTTCGAGCGCGTGCCAATCTGCGGCTTCCTGGTCGTAGTCAAGCACGGGAAAACTCGCCAGGACCACGTCTTCGATATAGCGTTCGATCACGTCCTTGCATATCCGCGCGAACTTCTGAGAATAACTGGTCGGGATCGAGATTAAGCTTCGCTAGGCCGACGCGTTCCGCAAATGTTCGATAGGCTTCGGTAAAACCGCAATGATTGGAAGCCAGTTGCTCAAAGCGGCGACGGCTGATCAGCATTGCAACCGGCTCACCGCGTCGCGTCAACTCCACGGCTTTGCCCCGTTCCGTTTCACGAACCAGTCTCGATAAATTCCGGCGGGCTTGGGTAATGGAATATCGTTCAGTCACGGTTTGCCGATAATGTTCATTAGGAAGTCCATCTTTATGGAATACCGTATGACAATGCAACACTACCTGACGCATATTAGGCATTGTGACTATGGTCGTGACTATAGTATCATAGCAACGTTTTCAACAACAAACAGGATGGGGTTTAAGAAGATGGGTAACGAAAAAGTAGTCGGCGCCCGGACGATCAAGGCATCCGAGTTCAAGGCGAAGTGTCTGAAGCTCATGGACGAGGTGGCAGACAGTGGTGCCGAGATCGTCATTACCAAGAACGGCCATCCAGTGTCACGACTTGTGCCGTATCGCGAGAAGCCGAAGAGTCTGTTTGGCATTGACAAGGGAAGATTCAAGATACTTGGCGACATTATTGACCCTCTGGATGTGGAGTGGGAAGCCAACACCGACAGGACAGGGGACGGTGACGAGTGATTCTTCTCGATACGCACGTCGTGTTGTGGCTGAGAGGGGGTGAGGCGCGATTGGGTCCCAGGGCTCGACGCGAGATCGACCGGGCATGGCAGTTGGGTCAAGTTGGTGTCTCTGCGATCTCGTTCTGGGAAATAGCGATGCTCAAGGACCGGGGACGGATCAAGTTTTCTGAAGACGTCGGCCTGTGGCGTCGTGAACAACTGGAACAGGGTATGATTGAAATTGCCGTTGATGGAGCGATCGGAATTCGCGCGATCAGCCTTGCCGATTTCCATGCCGATCCGGCCGACCGTCTGATTGTTGCAACCGCGTTGGATGGCCACCGTCTCGTGACCGCCGACGAACGCATACTCAGTTGGGCAGGCCGGCTGAGTCGGCTACGAGCCACGGAATGAAGACGTGCGCCCAAGCAGGCTCTCTGGCCCGAAGTCCTCTTCGTTACAGGTATAACCCGACTCTCAGCCGCGTTGCCGTCCCAGATATTCGGCCGTGGTCTGCTGGACAGGGGCATTTTCGGTGTAACTCATGCTTGCACCTGATAAGCGAAGTTCATTTTCTTTGCCGCTGCTTTGAGCCGGCTGTCTTGTGTCCATAGTTGAGTCGGTGGGGCTAAAAGCGTTGCAGTCAGCAGGTGGACGTCAATATAACCAAGGCCCAGTCCCATTAATTGATGACGTTCGATACAATACAACGCTTCGGATTCATCTGCCTTGGGAAGAGCGGGCAAATCCTTCAGCCGCGCCAGGACTTCATCGCGGTGAGCAAGAGTCCCGCAGGCTATCTCCCCAATAACAAAGGGATGGATAAGCACTTGGTTGTTATTGAGCAAGTGCGCCAAGGCACGGTTCCCCTTGCGCAGATGCTCAATCCACACCGAGGTGTCAATCAGAATCATCGATCAAACGGCGTCGAGGAACGAATTGGAGACCGGGTTGACTGCCGCCCAGCTTGGCAAGTCGTCTCGCGCTTTCCCGCTCCACCAACGCCTTCAGTGCTTCCCGAATCAGTGCCGGTTTCGTCGTGATACTGGTAACTTCCTGAGCCCGCGCTAACAAGGTATCATCTATATTCAAGGTTGTTCTCATCTCCGACCTTCCGTGGTTGATTAGATGGACGATAAAACTATCCACCTCAAATTTTACATCAATTGATGACAAAATCAACGCTTCTGGATGTTTTCATCTCGGAGACGGGTGTCTTCGGTGGAGGGATGGGTATTGTTTCACGATGGCTCGCACGTGGGGCGGCGCCATCGGAGACCTTCGAAGCGTGCGAAGTCACGATCGAGTGTGATCCATTCACAGCCGGACTCGATTGCCAGCGCAGCGAAATACGCGTCAGGTATCAGGTTGCCCATCGTTTCCGCATCCCGATACAGGCGAGTGAATATCTCCCAATGCCTGGGACCGGGGCTGATCGGAACACATTGGGGCTGACTCCGGATCACGTTTGTGAATTGCAGGGCTTCGTCCGGGGGACTCGGGCGGATGAACACGCGAGGATGGGTGACGATGCGGAGGAATCCGCTCAACGCGAGGCCGAGTCGTTCAGGTCCACACCGGGCATAACTCCCGTTCCATGAAACAGGGGCAGGTTGATGGCTGGTCGCTCCGTTGCGCGACGTCGAGACAGGGATTCGCGGAGAGCGTCATGAATGAGCGCCGTCATGGTCTTACCGGTGTCCGCAGCAATCCCTTTTAACTCGGCGAACAGATGGTCATCAATGTGAATCGTTGTACGCATGCATAAAAACATACATGGCAGGCATATCTATGTCAATGCTAAATCAGCCGTCATTGAGCCCCTGGACTAACCGCGACGTTTCACGTCACTCGAATCGGCAACGGCACTCAGTCGGCTTGGGCGGGCCAGAACTTGTAGCGGATTTGAGGGAGCTGTTTGCCCTCGAAGTTGGGAATGTCGTACAGGCACCGGTCGATGGTGGCGACTTCGTCCTCTGTGAACTCGAACACCTTCGACATCTTCCAGAATTTATCAAAGGTAAAGTAGTCCCCTTTTTCCGGTTTGTCAGCGATTGCCGCCTGCATTTGCTTAAAGCCTTCGGTATCCACGTTCGGGATCCGTCCGTTATTTTTGTCCACGCACCATTTCAGGACCTCGGCGACTCCATACATGGTGAGTTCGATTTTCACTTTTCCTGAGTTTGTTTCCGACATCAGTAACCTCCTCCTTCCAAAGAAAGAATCTATAGCACATTCTTGTAAAACTCTTCCAGTCGTTTCATGGGAAAATTGCAGGATTCAGTGAAAATCCCGTGGCGGTCCCGCGGACGAATAACCTGGTTGTGTCACATGGCCAAAGCTCATATACTGCTCTATTCTCTGCGGACGCGGTGACAACCATGCCGGAAACCGCACGATCCGAGAAGGGGTGGTGAAATGATCGTTCCCCGCCTGATGGCAGGCAACATACTCCGGTTCTTCACGTTGTGCAGCATCCTGTTTCTGCCCGGGTGCTCGCCCAAAGATCCTTACGTGCCCCCGGATCTGCTCTATCTCTTTGCCAGTTATGACGTCGGGAAAAATCCGACCGCCGTGAGAGCCGGGGACTTCAATGAGGATGGATTTTCTGACCTGGTGACCAGCAACATTTCGGCGAATACCCTGTCCCTCCTGCTCGGGAACGGGGATGGAAGCTTCCAGGCGCAAGTCTCCATCCGGGTATGCAAGGAACCGCGGAACCTGACGGTCATGGACTTCAACGGCGACGCGCACGAGGACTTGGCGATCGCCTGTTCCGGGAGCAATCAGGTTGCGATTTTTACGGGGCGGGGTGGTGGGACGTTCGAGAAAGACGGGCTGTACCCTGTCCACCGGACGCCGGTCTCCATCGCCAGTGGGGATTTCAACAGTGACGGTCAGGTGGATTTGGTGGCGGCCCTGCGCAACGACAAGCTGCAACTGCTGTTCGGAAACGGGAACGGGAAATTTCGAATCGGTCCGTTATACGAATATGGGGATACCCCTACCTCGGTGACCACCGCGGATTTCAACCAGGACGGACACGTGGATATGGCGGTGACCAACGGCGGACCGATGAGCAGTGCCGTCTCGATCTGGTTAGGCCAAGGCGACGGCACCTTTCTTTCGCCCACCGATTACCGGACGGGTAAGCGGCCCTTATCCGTCTCCTGCGCCGACTTCAACAACGACGGTGTGTTGGACCTTCTGGTAGTGAACGGGCAGATGAACACGATCACCGTCTTTTTGGGAAACGGCGACGGCACGTTTCAGGAGGGTATGGATTCAGGCGGCGACGCGGGTCCCAATGACGGCCTGGCCCGGGATTTCGATGGAGACGATATTCCCGATGCCGCGGTCGTGAACATCCAATCGGGGAGTATTTCGGTGTTGTTCGGAAACGGCGACGGCACTTTTCATTATCCCCCGCGGCACTATCGCACGCCGCGCGGGCCGTTTGCCCTGACCACGCTGATCGTGGCCAGGGACCGGGACGAAGAGCCCGGCTTGGCGGTTGCCAACAATGCAGAAAATAGTGTATCGATTTTCCTGCATCATGGGTTAAAATTCAGGCAACAGAGCTAAGGAACCGGCCACCACCTGAACGGTGGCGGCATGGAAAGAACACGGCAGGACCAGGAAGCAAATCATGAAATGTCTCAAGTGTCAGGGCCTGATGATGGTGGAGCGGCATTACACCACAATGACCAGACACCTCCACGCCAAGTGCTTCAATTGCGGATTCTGGTTCGACCTGGCGGACGTGCTCAGGTTCTTTTATCGCATCGTACAAAACGGCTATCGCGGAGCGAAAATCCGGGAAACGCTGTAAACGTTCCGGTCCCCCTCACCCCAGCCCTCTCCCTCCAGGGGCGAGGGAGGCAGCTAGTGTTTCGAGAGCAGTTTCAAGCCTTCCCGGATCAGTTCGTCGAGTGAGGTGAGGGCAGGGCTTATGCGGTTCACCTGGTCGAGGGCGTTTTTCACGTCGCGATGCCGGTATCCCAGGTTGACCAGTGCCGACAGGGCATCCTCCCGTGGGGCATCAATCGACGCCGGGGCGTCGGTCGCTTCAGGCGGTCCATCCCCGAGGCAGGCGATAGTATCCTTGAGTTCCAGGGCAATGCGGCCCGCGGATTTCTTCCCGATGCCCGGAACGGACGCGAGTTTCTCCACGTCACCGGCAAGCACGGCCTCCCGCAGATCGGCAACCTTCAAGGCGGACAACACGCTCAGGGCTAGTTTGCCGCCCACGCCGGAGATTTTGGTCAGCAGGGTAAAGGCTGTTTTTTCGTCGGTCGTCAGGAACCCGAATAATTGAATGGCATCGTCCCGCATGTGCGTGAAGACGTGTAACGTCATGGGCGCACGCAGGTCCGGAAGGGCGAAATAGGTGCTGAGCGGGATGAACACTTCGTAGCCCACGCCGTTGACGTCGATCACGACCCGTGAGGGGTCTTTCGCCGCCAGGATTCCCGTCAGGTTGGCAATCATGAAGCGGGGTCACGTGAGAGGGGGTGGCGCACCTCAGCCGGAGGCCGCGACTTTTTCCATCACTTCATCCGGAATGTCGAAGTTGGCGTGCACTTTTTGGACGTCGTCATGGTCATCCAGGATTTCCATCAATTTCAACATCTGCTCGGCCGGTTTTTCCTCGAGACGGATCTGATTCTGTGAGAGATAGGTGAGTTCAGCCAATGACGTGTGAACGTCGGCCTCGTACAAAGCCGCCTTGACCGCTTCGAACGTAGCGATCTCCGTGGTGATTTCAAAGCCGGCACCGGTCTGTTTCACGTCCTCCGCGCCGGCGTCCAGGACGATGTTCAATAGCTGATCTTCATCGAGCGCCGGCCCGTCTGCAAGCAGGAGCCCTTTCTGGTGGAACTGCCACGCCACGGCCCCGGCTTCGGCCATGGTTCCGTGATTCTTCCCCAGCATGCTGCGAATTTCCGACACCGTACGGTTGCGATTATCCGTCATCACCTCAATCAGGATAGCGGTTCCACCGGGCCCGTAGCCTTCGAGCGAGAACTCCTCATAATTGGCGCCCGGTAGCTCCCCCGTACCCCGCTGGATGGCGCGTTTGATGGTATCGGCCGGCATGTTGGATTCCTTGGCCTTGGCGATACAGGTCCGCAGGGTCGGGTTCGCATCGGGGTCGCCGCCCGCGCGGGCTGCGACGGTAATTTCGCGGATCAGTTTGGTGAACATTTTTCCGCGTTTGGCATCGACCCCGGCCTTATGGCGTTTGATTGTGGACCAATGACTATGACCACCCATGCCTTCGTATCCTTATGCAAATCGTGCGAAACTCTTGGGATGTTTCCTGATGGTTCAGGGAACACGTTGCTTGGTTTGCATCATAGGATAGGGCATCCGATGGTGTCAACGAGAGTTATGTAATAAATCTTAAGTATCACCATGCGATTTCTCATAATCTGCTCACGACGGACGGCGAGTTCCATATCATCCGTGTATGTGTTCGGTCATTCGTTGACAAAATAAAGGGCTGGCCTCACCAGAATTGTCATTCTGAGCGTAGCGAAGAATCCCCTTGCTGTCATCCCCGACTCCGATCGGGGATCCAGGGTTGTTGTCGTTGCGAAGGGCAGAAAAAGCAAAGACTCTGGATCCTCGATTAAAGATGTCGAGGATGACAGAAGGAGACAGTGAAATGTGTCAACGAATGACTGAACACATACAATCCGAATCGCGCCAACAGGGAAGTTGCGTGAAGACAGGGAGGATGGTAAGGAAACACCATGCGCGTCGTGTTTATGGGAACACCTGCCTTTGCGGTGCCGTCACTCGAAGCCTTGGACAACTCGGACCATGAAGTCGTGGGCGTGGTCACGCAGCCCGACCGCCCCAAGGGAAGAGGCCAAGCCGTGGTGTCGTGCCCGGTCAAAGAACTGGCGTTGTCCAAGGGATTGCCAGTGTGGCAGCCCGACAAGATCAAGAGCCCGGAATTCCTGCAACAACTTTCCGAGTGGAAGCCGGACGTCATCGCCGTAACGGCCTTCGGGCGGATTCTGCCCAAGGTGATCCTGGATCTGCCGCCCATGGGATGCGTCAATGTTCATGCGTCGCTGTTGCCCGCATACCGGGGCGCCGCTCCGATCCAATGGGCGCTCATTCACGGGAATACGGAAACCGGCATCACCACGATGGTGATGGATGAAGGCATGGATACGGGAGCCGTGTTGCTTCAGCAAACCATCCCGATCGAACCCGAGGATACTGTCTTGGAGTTGGGCAACCGGATGGCGCTGGCCGGCGGTGCGCTCCTGGTGGAGACGCTGACGCGCTTGGCCGCGCGCACGGTCGTCCCTCGCGCACAGGATCATAGCCGGGCAACGATGGCCCCGTTACTGAAAAAAGAAGATGGCGTGATTGATTGGACCCAATCGGCCACGGAAATCGCCAACCGGATCCGGGGCCTCTCGCCGTGGCCCGGGTCCTACACCTTTCATCATGCCTGTCCTGAGCAGAACGGAGCGGAGCGAAGTAAGCAGCGTTTGATCATCCGCAAAGGCCGTGTCGATGCACAAGGCGGCTTGGCCGGTGGCAAGCAACAACCCGGCACCATCCTGG
Organism: Nitrospira sp. SB0677_bin_15; assembly: GCA_009842645.1. Taxonomy (GTDB): domain Bacteria; phylum Nitrospirota; class Nitrospiria; order Nitrospirales; family UBA8639; genus Bin75. Next base: position 49,124 of record VYFB01000155.1, read on the forward strand.
CCGTGGGTCCGAAATCCTTTTGGGTGGAAACGGGTGAGGGTAGGATCGAAGTGCTGGAAGTGCAGCCCGCGAACAAAAAACGCATGTCCGTGGAACAGTTTCTGCTAGGATATGCCCTTCGAGCGCAGGAAACGCTTAGTCCGCAGTCGAGGACAACGTGGAACCTCTGATCTATTGTGATAGCGGGATGCAGGGCAAGGCGTCCCGGAGCGAAACCCGAGGCTTAT